>DEAW01000130.1 GCA_002348315.1 Planctomycetaceae bacterium UBA2972
GCTGATGAAAAACTAGTGGTTGCTGTAATGGGAATGAGCCGTGGTCGAAGTCTGGCAGATACCTTTTCCAAACACCCTGAGTGCATCGTGAAATATGTCTGCGATGTCGATAAGACTCGAGCGGAACGTGCGGCTGATGAATTGGAAGGCAAAGTCGGATATCGACCTCAGCCAATTACGACGTGGGAAACGTTTATCGAAGATGAAGAAGTCGATATTGTTGCCTGTGCCGCTCCAAATCACTGGCACGCCCCCGCCACCATCGTGGCAGCCGAAGCTGGGAAACATGTCTACGTCGAAAAGCCATGTTGCCAAAATCCCTGGGAAGGTGAGATGCAAATCGCAGCGGCCCGAAAGAACAAAGTCTGTGTACAAATCGGTACGCAACGTCGTAGTGCTCCGACCTACCGGGAGGCTATTGACTTTATTCATGGTGGTGGAATTGGCACAGTTCATTCCGCACGTTGTATCTACTTTAGCGCTCGTGGTTCTATAGGAACAGGCAAGCAGACAGACGCGCCGGAGTATATCGATTATGAACGCTGGCAGGGGCCTGTGCCTCGTCGTGAATTCCAGGACAACCTGGTCCATTACAACTGGCACTGGGTATGGTTTTATGGTAATGGTGAGCTGGGAAATAACGGAATTCATTCACTCGATATCGCTCGCTGGGCCTTAGATGTAGAATTTCCAACAACCGTAAGTTCCACCGGCGGTCGCTATTATTTTGATGATGACCAGGAAACTCCGGATACTCAAATTGTTTCGTTCGAATTTGAAAACGAAACGCAAATTACCTGGCAAGGTAGCAGCTGTAATCGTAACGGTTCCGGGTTTGTCAAAGTGTTTGGCGACAACGGTATGGTCGAATTCCTTGGTGGCGGTGGTTATGTGGTTTATGACCGTTTGAATAAGGAAGTAAAGCGTGTTACAGGTGGACAGGGACAACCTGAACATATCGATAATCTGATCAAGTCGATTCGTGCAAATGATTCTGCAGGTTTAAATGCGGAAATTGAAATCGGACATCGAAGCACCCTGCTCTGTCATCTTGGCAACATTTCTCACCGAGTTGGACGCATACTGACATGCGATACGTCAAACGGGCATATTCTTGATGACGAAGAGGCAATGGCTCTTTGGAAACGGGATTACCACGATGGCTGGGAAGATCGTTTGACAATCGGCTAAGTTCGATTTACGAGATCAAGACACCAATCCAAAGACAGCACTTGTGCTGAAGGGTTGGTGTCTTTGTTTTTATTACACTCAATTTTCAACCAATAGCTTCATAATGAATCACTCCCTTCGACGCGTATTATTACTGTTAGTAGTTGCTTCACTTACAGCAGGGCCATTGCGAGCGGCTGACCGACCGAACATTGTTTTCTTTTTGGCAGACGATCAACGCAATGATCAACTGGGATGTTATGGTCATCCGTTTGTAAAAACGCCCAATTTGGACAAACTTGCTGCCAGTGGGACTCGCTTTACGAATGCATTCGTGACGACGTCGATATGTGCGGCGAGTCGAGCGACAATCTTTACGGGGATGGTTGAACGAAGTCATCACTATACGTTCGGTACTCCGGCGATCGCTCAGGATTTCGTGAACAATTCATATCCGGTGGTCATGAAGAACGCAGGATATAAGACGGGGTTTGTAGGGAAGTTTGGAGTTGGATTCACAGGTGGTACACAACAGGCCTTTGACTTTTTCCATCCCATTAATCGAAACAAGTATTTCAAAAAACAGCCCGATGGTTCACTGCGTCACACCACTCAACTCGCCGGCGACGCTGCTATCGAGTTCATTAAAGCCAATCAGGACGACGCATTCGTTCTGTCAGTGAGTTTTAACGCAACGCATGCTGAGGACAATGATAAAGTGGATCATTTTCCCTGGCCCAAAGTGATGGATGGGATGTATGAAGATGTGGAGATCCCCGCTCCACGGCTTAATGACCCGGCAATTTTTGCCAGTCAGCCGGAATTTCTGCGAAGCAGTTTGAATAGAGAACGGTACTTCTGGCGTTGGGACACAAAAGAAAAATATGAGAAGAACATCCGTTCGTATTATCGAATGCTCAGTGGCATTGATCATGTTGTAGGGCGAGTCCTGGGCACGCTCGAAGAACTTGGGCTCGATGAAAACACGATCGTGATCTACACCGGTGATAACGGTTACTATATGGCTCAACGCGGTTTTGCAGGTAAATGGTCTCATTACGAAGAATCATTACGCGTCCCAATGATCATTTCAGATCCACGCGTGGAAGCATCCGTCAAAGGACAGGTTCGGAACGAAGTTGTCCTGAATTTAGATCTTGCTAGTACCTTTGTCGGTGCTGCAGGAATTGACTTGCCGGAACAGTATCAAGGGGAAGATCTAGGCGACCTGGTTTCCGGTCGCTCTCCTAAGAAATGGCGTAGAGACTTTTTCTGCGAGCATCTGATGGATGTGCCGGGACGGATTCCAAAGTGGGAAGGAGTGCGTGATCAACGTTGGGTTTATGCGAATTACTTTCAGGATGATTATGAGTTTCTACATGATTTGCAGGAAGATCCGGATCAACTTACTAATCTTGCCAAAGATCCTGCACATCAAACTCAATTGAAAAAAATGCGGAAGCGATCTCAGCAATTGAGAGATGCCTATGGCGGTGAGTATAGCTACGAATTAATTCCCACCAATAGCTATTTGAAGCAGAAAAGAGTTGAGCAACAGAAGCAGACGCAAACCAAGCCTGCTGCTCCATTGCCCGGGGTAAAAGCGAAGCCGAAACCAAAGCTGCCGGAAAAACCGAATGTCGTATTGATCATTTCAGATGATCAGGCCTGGACCGATTACAGTTTTATGGCTCACCCTGTGATTAAAACTCCACATCTTGATCAACTCGCCCAAGAGAGTGCCACCTTCAAGCGAGGTTATGTTCCTCAGGCATTGTGCCGTAGCTCGTTGGCGACTCTGGTATCGGGCTTGTATCCTCGAGACCATCGCATCACAGGCAACGATCCGACGCCGCTTGGACGCGACGCAGAGCCTGGTGCTTATCAAAAGTTGAGAAACCAGTTGATCGCGAATATCGATCGTATTGATACCGTACCACGTATGTTGCAGCAGCAGGGATACCTGAGCCATCAAAGTGGTAAATGGTGGGAAGGGCATTATTCACGTGGGGGATTTACTCACGGGATGACCCATGGAGATCCTAAGCGCGGTGGTCGACACGGAGATGTTGGACTCCAGATTGGGCGACAGGGACTGGAGCCTGTCCACACATTTATCAAAGAGGCCAAACAACAGGAAAAGCCATTCTTTATATGGTACGCTCCATTTCTACCCCATACGCCGCACAATCCACCGGAACGCCTGTTAAGTAAATACACTGAAGATGGACGTCCTCCGCAGCTTGCGAAATACTATGCGATGTGCGAATGGTTTGACGAAACATGTGGAGAATTGTTGGGGATCATTGATGATGAGCAATTACGTAAGAATACTGTGGTGATCTATGTTACCGATAATGGCTGGATTCAACGTACGCCGGAGATGGATTTGGGCCCGAAATGGCGAACGAGTTACGCGCCGAAATCCAAGCAATCGGCTAATGAAGGTGGAGTAAGGACGCCGATCATGGTACGCTGGCCCGGGCAGGTGCGACCAGGTAATCGCAGTCAGTTAGTTAGCTCCATTGATATTGCTCCGACGATTCTTGAACTTGCGGGTTTGAGCAAAACGCAGAATATGCATGGAAAGAATTTGGTCGAAGTTGCTCAGGGCCGTATGCCAGCACATCAGGCTTTATTTGGTGAATCCTATTCACATGATATCGCTGACCTAAATGATCTAACGAAGACCTTATTGTATCGCTGGGTGATTAAGGGCGATTGGAAGCTTTTGATGAGTTATGACGGAGTGGTGAATCGCTATGTTTTCTCTCATCCTGACCTGGGAAGTGGCCCACAGCTCTATAATCTTCGAGTCGATCCTGCTGAAACGGATAACCGGGCCGAATCTAACCCGGAATTGGTCAAGGAGCTAACAGAGCTTCTCTACAATCACTGGGATCACCGCAAGAATTGATTTCCCCCTCAATTCAATGGCCTGCAAAAACTCCGTCTGGCGGTTCAGGATAAATGGAGTTCTTTTACATTGTGAATGCGACCGATGAAGAAATCGGTCATGCAGGATCCACATCTTTGAACTAAAATAGGAGGTAGTGATTCCCTCCATACTTAAGCCCACCTCACCAACATGAACATGCGACTTTATTGTCTATTTATCGTTCTTGCAGCAATCGCTCCCAGTGTTGCATCGTCCGCGGGTGCAGCTGATGACTTAACGTTTGAAAAGGACATTCGTCCAATCTTTCGAACACATTGTTATGACTGCCATGGCGCCGAAAAGGAGATGAAAGGTGAGCTGGATTTACGGCTTGTCCGTTTGATGGAAAAGGGAGGTGAACTGGGCCCCGCTCTTGTCAAAGGGAAACCGGACGAGAGTTATCTGATGGAGCGTATTATTAGCGGTGAAATGCCACCAGGATCTCATCGCGTTCCCGACAATCAGATCGCAATGATTAAACAATGGATTTTGGCGGGAGCAAAAACAGCTCGTCCCGAACCAGCAACAATCGGCCCCGGGCTGGGGATCACTCCCGAAGAACGTTCTTACTGGGCCTATCAGCC
>DEAW01000035.1 GCA_002348315.1 Planctomycetaceae bacterium UBA2972
CATCTATCGAGTTGAGGGGCATGCGATTGCCAATCCCAGCAAGAGGCCTGGCTCGACTAAAATATCGCCGGTCGATTATGGCCCTAAAGAGATTACGTCGCAATTTTCCAAAGTGGTGCTAAGTGAAAAAGACCGTTTGCGAGGAGGCTTGCTGACGCAGGCGGGCTTCATGTTGATGACGACCAATAATGGTGAATATACCAATCCGTTTTATCGGGGTGCGTGGGTGTTGAAGAGTTTTTATGGTGATCCGTTAGAGACTCCGGCAGATCTGGAAATCTCAGCCTTAAGCCCACCGACCACCACGGCGACGATTAAGCAGACGATCGATGCGCATCGAGAGAACAAGAGTTGCAATAGCTGCCACCGAAAGATGGATCCACTGGGAATTGCTCTAGAGAATTTCGACGTGATGGGACGTTGGCGTGATCAGTACACAGACGTTGTGAATTACAATCTTTCCAGTAATTCGAGTGGTGAGAAAGCTGAAAGTTTCCCTGTTGATGCCAAAACCGTTCATATGGACGGCCGGGAGTTCTCTGGCCCACAAGGTCTGAAGAAGATCTTGCTGGAGGATAAGGATAAGTTCTCGCGAGTGTTCTCGGAGAACTTGCTGTCTTATGGTTTAGCTCGCCAGCTTACCTTCCAGGATCGCGATACGCTAACGTTGCTCCATGAACAAGCCGCTGAAGCAGACTATCGCTTACGAGATATCATGCTGGCGATAATCTCTTCTGAGTATTTCACTCGGCGTTAAAAAGAGCGGTTGGTTGAGATAGGGCTGCAACCCGGCTCAAAGCATTTGAGATCCTCGACGGCGATTATCTTAATACGCCCGCCCTGCTCTTGGACTGCAATAATTGAGTTAAGCATTTGGTTTAGACTGGATCTTTTATCCAAACAAGTCCAGAACAGGTTTGCCGGTTGAAAGCTGATGGGATTCTTCGCGCCCTTGAATCACGGTATGCGGATCTATTCCCAGGGCATCATAAATCGTCGCGCTGAAGTCTGCCGGTGACACCGGGTTTTCAGTTACGTATTCAGCAAAACGGTCCGTTCTGCCATAAATACTGCCGCCTTTGACACCGGCACCAGCCATTAGCAGAGTGAAGGCATGAGGCCAATGCTCGCGGCCGGGCGTTGCAAACATCGAACTGATGCGAGGGCTACGCCCGAATTCTCCCATCCAGATAACCAGAGTATCATCCAGTAACCCGCGTTGGTGCATGTCCTCCAGCAAGGCAGCGAAAGTGCGGTCAGCTCGAGGCATCAGGCTATCTTTAATTAGCGGAAAGTGATTGCGGTGCGTGTCCCACGGATTGTTTACAAGCATCGGCTCCCAGTTGGGACCCCAGTCCTGGATTTCCTTGCCCCAATAGACAGTGACAAACCGAGCACCAGCTTCAACCAGTCGGCGTGCTAATAACGTCGATTGCCCATGACGGTCACGGCCATACGCTGCATGCGTTTGGTCAGATTCCTGAGATAGATCAAACGCCTGTTGGATTGACGGTTGCTCAAGGATGCCCAGCACACGTTGTTGTAACGCCTGGAACTCACTGGATTCACGGGTGCTGTTATTTAATGCGTTATTCTGCAACTTACCGAGCAGGTTGAAACGACCTTTTAGGCCGGTTTCCGTAGCATTGGCCAGTCGTCCGAGATCCGGCGGAACGACCGTTCCACTGCGGGTTACATGTACGGGGAACGGGTTCCATCGGGCACCAAGCCTTCCGGCATTTTGACCGGGGAGCATCCTGGCATCAATTCGCATCGGCTCAGGGATTTCGATAGAAGCTGGTAGCGTCGTAGGATGTTTCTCAGCTTTATAAAAACTACTGGCAATGTGCGGATGATCAGTCGGTTCGACTTTTAATCCGCCTGCTTTAATGTTATGCCGATATCCGGTCAGCATGTGATACACCGCCTGGTCATGTGGAATATCTTTATGCGTCATTGATCGAATCTGGGCCACGTGATGCATTTGTTTTGCCAACTTCGGCAGGTATTCGCCAACAACGATTCCCGGAACGGATGTTTGAATAGGTGAGCCCGGCCCTCTGATTTCAGCCGGTGCGTCAGGCTTCAGATCAAATAAATCAATGTGAGGCGGTCCTCCATCCATGTGGAGCAACAGTACCGACTTCGCTCGGGCTTTGCTGGAAATTGGTGTGACTCCTGCGAGCGGATCAAGCAGGCTCAGCGAGGACACAGCACCACCGGCCAGTGCGACGGCTTGCCGTCGATTAAGCATCGAAGCGTTCTTGAGGGTTCGCGTCATGAGGAGGTGGAGGGTTTGATGGATTTACCGGAATCAGTAGACGCATATCATTATACCCGAAGCCAACAGGATGGGGTTTGGGATTCTAAGAGGGCAAGGCCAGGAGGCGTTTCATTAGCAGGGTCAGACAATGACGCCATGCCAAAATCAACGCGAAGACGACATTTAAAATGTGACTAGAGGTGTGAAGCAGCGTGCCCCGGTGAAATCGTTCTACAACAATAGGGTCAGTGTAGTTGACTGCGAACTTCGGCAATTTTATATTGCATTCTTACCCGTAGGAATTGGGTGTTTAGAGAATAAACTCTGCCAGCGATTTGGAGAATCACATGCTTAACGACAATGAAATCAGAGACCTTGTAAGTGAATATGGATCTCGCGTAAATGAAGGCAGGACGATCAAGCAAATTATCGAAGACGGCGACCTTCCGCAACTTGCAGGTTCCACTGTGCTTGAAGGTAAAGTGTCGGACTCTGTTTTCAGCGACAGTCTGACAACCAAAGATGGCGTGCCAATTCGTCTTATGTTTCGCGGAAACAGGATTTCCACGCACGACGTAAACAGAGGAGCTATTCCTTTTAAAGATCAGGTCTTAGCTCAGAATCACGACTTCATGCTGAGTTTGGTAAAGGACACGCTTGGTTCATCTCAATTCCATGTTGACGGCTTGCTGCCATCATCGACGGTTATTCCCGCTGAAAACCTGAATCTGCTAATGGTGGAAAATGTGCAGCGGATGTACATGGCAGAAAGTTCCACTTCGACTTCGCTGTATCAACATTGGCTTAAAGCCAAAGAGGAAGGCGTGTCTGTATTGGAGTATGCCGGGCATTCGATATCCGTGGATTCGCTTAGTCCAAACGGTAAGCTTCCTTATTTGATGGATACTCCGTCAACCAAAGACAAGGTCGATCGTACGATCGACCCGGCCTATCTGTTCGAAAACAATGTTTGCACTGTAGCTCAGTATCAAGAGTTGCGTAACGCATCGATTATGGCTTTTGGTATCGTGTCACAGGCAATGCGTGAAAAAGGTATGGTCTTAGTCGACACGAAAACAGAACATGGCGTTAACACGTCAAACCAAATCGTTGCGGCTGATGAGCTTTATACTATGGACTCATCACGATTCTGGAAACTCGCTGACGACGGATCTCTCATGGAGCGTGACGGTAAGCCAGTCTCGTTTTCTAAAGAGTTTGCCCGCGGCATGGTTAAAGATGTCAATATGCAGTTTTCGACTGAGCAGAGCAACGAAATTGCGGAACGATATATCGTCGGGTTACAGCACTTAACCAATACAGCTTTTGAACCGGATCTGCGTCCACGTGATCAACGTATCATCGAATCTACCAACATGATTCTCGATGCCTTAACGTAATTCGGAATGGTTTTCATTTAGAACTCAGAAGCGCAGAGCCATTTGCGGTCGGATACAGTTGGTAGTCGGCAGAGACTTGCTGCGGAATGCCTGCTACAAATTGGCTTCCTCATGTGCGACAGCTGACAATCAAAGGTTGTGACGAAGGCTATATTCGAGATTTCTAAACCCTTAAACTGGTTTTAACCGGAAGGCTGGTGCGTTCACGCATCGTGTTACTTTGAGGTGTGACCTTACGAAGAAACGATGCACGATTGCGGAGCTGCACTTAGTGGGTTTTATCCTCTGGTAGCTTTGTACCTGTGGTGTGATTCAGGGCATTTATGATTGCTTGCTGTCGGAATTCGATGAGTAAACCAGGTAACTTTATGTAAAACGAAACGGTCAGTAATAATGAATCATCTTCCCCGTCGACAATTTCTGCAAATAGCTTCGGCAGCAACAGCTTTAGCTTTCGGTAATTCCAGCACAATGGCAGATCAACCTGCTGTGGATCGACTCACCCAACGTCTCAACCCGAAGATTGCCGGTTATCGAGAGGCAGCTTTAAAAGTCCTGAACCCTAATGCTCGCGATCTACAACACGGGTTAGAACTGCATGCAGACGCGATTGTGTTTGATTCGTACGGGTTTTCACCTCGCGCGGCCGTTGACGGCGATGCCTTAAAAGCAGCAGTCGAAGCTGGCGCGTCGTCGGCTGAATTAGCTGATTTACGAGAAGACTCCAATATGACGCGTTATGTTGCCGATGCGGTGGAGCAGCAAGAGTACCGTGACGCCTGGCGAGCTAGCGGCGTTACCTGTGTTTTTCAGAACGCGGGGGAAGAGGGACAGGATCCACTGCGACTTCTCAAACGACTTGCACGGTTTACCTATGTAACGGACCTAATGCGCGGCTTTGTTTCTAAGGCTGTCACACCAGAGGATATTGTTCAGGCCAAAAAAGAAAACCGCCATAGTCTCTGTTTCACGGGTAACGGAGTTCCTTTGACACAACAGTGGGTTTCTGTGCAGGACGAATTAAGGTACGTGAAGATCTTTTATCAGCTGGGTATCCGGATGATGCACCTGACTTACCAGCGTCGTAACATGATTGGAGACGGTTGTGCCGAGAAAGCGAATGCTGGTCTTTCAGATTTTGGACACAGTGCGATAGCAGAAATGAATCGGATCGGCGTGATTCCGGATTGTGCTCATTCCGGCTGGCAGACCAGTCTGGACGCGGCAAAATCGTCGAGCAAACCGGTTGTAGCGAGTCACAGTACGGTGGCGGCCATTCACCCTCATATTCGCAGTAAACCGGATGAGGTGATCCGGGCGATTGCCGATAGCGGTGGGTATTTGGGAGTGTGTTGTATTCCGCGGTTTCTTCGTGGCAGCGGAGATCTTAATCAGCTTTTGAATCACGTGGACTATATGGTAGAGAAATTCGGTGCCGATCACGTTGCGATTGGTACTGACGTTGCTTATATGTCTCAAAATGACGGAGCGGAACGGCGAAAGATTCCATCCCGCGGTCGCCGTCGTAAAGAATTCCGTTCGTTGTGGCCGGATGATCCCTTTGCCACCACATCTATAATGTCAGACAGCATGGCCTGGACGAATTGGCCCTTGTTTACGGTTGGGCTGGTACAACGAGGCTACAGTGATGATGATATCCGCAAGATCATCGGCGGCAATGTAATGCGAGTGCTTGGTGATAGCTTGGGCTAAGAGAAGTCAGCTTACTGAGTGGCAATTGTGTAGGCATGGTGTCGTTGTGCGTAGTAGACGGCACTCTGCTTACGGGACTTCGATCATGTTCAGCGATTCTTGTAAATCAAACGAGCGTTGGGCTCATTCAAACAGTTCCCGTTTGTGATTACATGAAAATATGAGTTAAATTGATGAAGACACATTTCCACAGCTTACGCATTAATCCAGCCTCTTTTAAAGTTGTCAGATCGAAGATGAAAATTCGAATATTACTGCCTGCCTTAACCTTTTTATTTACTCTATCCCAAACAAGTGTTGGTGAACCTCTCATAGAAAAGGTTCCTGTTAGCACGACAACCGGAGTTAAATCTGGCACAAAATCGAAAAACGTAACGTTTTACGCTATGGGGGACGTACCCTACGCTCCAAACGAAGATCAGTTGTTGCCAAAACAGATAGCGGATTTGCCGTTAGATGGTCGTTTCCTAATTCATTTAGGTGACATAAAGGGCGGCGCGGCTCCTTGCAATGAAGAGGTTTACATAAAAGTTAGCTCGATGTTGCGAAAGGCAAAGCCGCCAACGTTTATCATACCGGGTGACAATGAATGGAATGATTGTACGAATCCGGAAGCTGCATGGAAGTACTGGGAAAAGTACTTCCATAATTTTGATGCTCACTGGAAATACGACTTCGCGGTCAAGCGTCAGAAAGCACGTAATGAAAACTTTTCCTTTAAGCTAAATGGCGTTCTGTTCGTTGGAATTAATCTTGTAGGCGGTCGCGTACATGATGCAGAAGAATGGAAAACTCGTCATGCTCAAAATGTAGACTGGATTGAATTGTTAATGAAGCAAAACCGAGATGCGTGTCATGCACTTGTAATTTTTGGTCATGCCCATCCAATTGGAAATCATGGTGATTTCATTAATCCGTTTGTAACGTTGGTGAAGGACTTCAAGATGCCAGTTTTGTATCTTCATGGAGATGGCCACAAATGGATCAAGGATAAGCCGTTTGGCACGGACTTAATCACACGTGTGCAGGTTGATCAGGGAGGGATCGCTCCCCCATTGAAGATTACAGTTCAATCGGATCCCAAGTCACCCTTTGTTTTTGACCGGCGGCTTCCACCGGTTCAACAACCCACAACCGTAAAGTAGGTGTGTAGGAACGACTCCTGTTTGTTAATCTAACTGGACGGTTTTTCTGCCTGTAAATGTCGCAGGGTTTTTGAGGAGCCAAAACAAGCCTGTTTTATGTCGCTGGTACTGTACAACCTCATTCACAGTAGCATGAGCGACGCTCCCATCACAGTCTAGGTGTAACGGCTCTGACGGAAAACGGGAACTCTGTTGGGTTACTATCGTGCCGGACACACGAATCTTCGCTATTAAACCGGACTTGCCGCACCAATTCCAATCAGGAAAAACAACGCGACGCCCAGAGTTATCATTCCCACAATTGCCAAATGAAGGTGATTAAGGTTTCGCTCGGAAATAAATCGGCCACCGAAATACAAGCTAGCCAGGCCGGTACCTAAAATGACCCAAAGCATTCTGGATAATAATAGGCCGTAGTTTCCCACATCAGGAACTGGGTATCCCGGAATCACAAATGGCAAGATAAGTGAAATACTGAATAGAAGAGAAATTCGCAACGGGTACGGAGGCTGTTTCGATTCGGACGAATCACGATTACGAAAGTCGGAGTTTCGTGTGGCAGCTTCTAGAATCGCCCAAATCACGAATGCTCCTAGTTGGTGAAGACCAACAGTGATTATGAAGAACGGTAGCATATTGAGAAACATTAAACTTCCTTTGTAACTCTGTCTGGCTAAAGG
>DEAW01000022.1 GCA_002348315.1 Planctomycetaceae bacterium UBA2972
CAACCAGGTCCAATTATCTAGTTGATTAAACGATGGACGGTGGTTTGGAAGGTGCCGTCCAGGTTGAGATCGATAATACGAAAACCCGGAGCTGCATTATCGACAGCGAAGTCTGCCGAATTGGGCTTAAACTGCACGCAGGTACTAGGAGTCGTAAAAACATCCGCATGAAAAATCTGGGTGTAGAATTCCTGATGCACGTGACCACAGACCACCATTTTGATTTGATCGAAGTCTTCCACCAAATTCGAGAACACTCCGAGGGACACCAATGACAACTGATCCACCCACTGACTTCCTACGAACACGGGCGGATGGTGCATGAAAATAGCAACTGGTCCCGGGGCATTCTCAACAGCTTCTCGTAACCAAACCCATTGGCTGCCGGCCAGATCCCCCTCAACAGCACCCTCGATCAATGTATCTAATCCAATCAGTGTCCAGCCATCAACTTCGTCAATAAACGATGCGCTCTCGGGATCATCCCTTAGCATCGACCCAAACACGCTTTGCATTGGCAGGCGAGTATCATGGTTACCAGGTATCACTCGCAGGCGATCACCCCATGACGCCAACTCTAGCAGAAGCTCTCGATATACCGATTCTTCTTCGTCATGAACCAAATCACCGGTCACAATCAGACGGTCGCAATCCGCATGATGCTCAAGCAGGTAATCCCGCATCTTCAGAAATGCTGAACGAGTGTCCTGTTCCAATAGCAACGGACCTTCTGATTTCACAAGGTGAAGATCCGTGATTTGAACAATTTGTGTCATTGCAGAAACTACTCGGAGGCCTCTTCCTCTTTAGGCGTCGTGGTGATGAATAACGGTTCACTGGTATAGGTGGATTTCATCACAAAGTTGAGCGACACATTGGCCATAATACAAAACTGCTGACGCTCAGCCTGTTCCAGAGTATCATCTGCAACCAGAGTCACATGGCCTTTCAATTCGCCTTTGGTAAGCAGAATCTTGCTCTTATTGCCATCCATTTTCACACCCTTGGGAAGCGAATTACCCCAGATGACGTTGAGATGCTGATAGATCACATCTAAAGAAACGTTCGCATCAAAACCTTCTGCTCTCACCAGCTCGACATCGATCTTAATTTCGTCACCCGGTTTCAGATTCACTTCAGTCGTACTTACTTTGATATTACGAATATCACTTGGTTTTTGAATCGAAACGGTGTAAACATCGACCGGATAATGATTGCGGCCTCCTCCCGGCATGTAGGTTTCCTGATAAGGAACTGCATCAATCAACAATTCGGTCATGACACCTTCCGCTCCTTCCATCTGAGCGCTGCCGTAGATACGGACATGCTGAGCGTCGAAGGGCGAGTCGCTATTCGCGGAAAATATAATACAGCCATCCTGGCCACTTGCCAGAATCTTTCCAGCTGTCGCCGTCACGCCTGTGGGCAGATTCTCCGCGTGAAGCTGTATGTCCCCTTTGAACCCGTTCATTCGTTTCGCTCGAACAAACAAAACGCCTGATGTCCCTGGTGTTGTCAGTGTCTTATCGGTGTCTAAGGTTAATTCAAATGTCGGAGCGCTACGGCTAATCTCCAACGCATAAACATACTCCGCTCCACCGCGTAGATGTCGATCATAAATCGAGACGTGATAGACGCCGTCGGCCGGTACGACGAAGTTGTCATACTTCGA
The DNA here is from genome assembly GCA_002348315.1 of Planctomycetaceae bacterium UBA2972. Classification (GTDB taxonomy): domain Bacteria; phylum Planctomycetota; class Planctomycetia; order Pirellulales; family Pirellulaceae; genus UBA721. Next base: position 1,673 of record DEAW01000022.1, read on the forward strand.
GTCCCAGTTAGGTCGACGACCAAAGGTATAATCATCTGACGCATACAATCGTGCACCACCTTCATTTTCGATGTAGATAAAGCTATCGAGCATAGATTGGCTACGGCGTGCGATCACCTCAAAGGACAGCGTATCACCTTTCTTCGCTTCAAACCGGTAATAGTCAATATCTGCCTCTTTATCCATCCGCCCATTCACAACCGCCGGGACTTCGATCTGCTGAGCATGTTCAATATCATCATTGTCATCGCCTTCTTCAACCAGCACCTTTTCGTTACTTACATAAACCGGAATCGGATCATATAAACTGCCATCAGGTGCCGGCAGTGAAAGCCATTGGCGACCCTGATTTAAGGCTAGCGGGAACGGATCAAAACTTGCCTTCGTTCCCGGTTCCAGACTATCACCAATTAACTCGAATTCGGCAGGTTGGTCAGCTGCAATCGCCAGCGGAAAGGCATTAGTGGGAAACGGCCGATCAATAACTTCGATCGCATAATTCCAATAGGCATTCGATTTATAGCGAACGTCGCGAACTTCAAGATAGTATTCGCCGGTCTGGGGGATGTCGACAACCAGATAGGGGTCCGCTGCAAAGTAATTATCACAAGCGGCAATCGTTGAACCCAGATGATTCTTAATTGTGATAATCGGATCCGCATGTGTCTGCAGATCATGGATGCGATCCTGTAGCCGCATACAACGGCAGTGGATTACTAGCTTTTGTCCACTCTCGGCGGAGAACTTAAAGTAATCCAGATCCTCGTTCTTTTCAAAAGTTCCGGTCAGCGTCGCCGGAACCTGAAATTCCTTAGCGCCCTCCATCGTATCCGTCTTGGTATCATCCCAAACGACTTCATCGCGAGTGATCACAATCTGTCCAACCGTAGAAACCCCACGGTCCGTAAACATCTTGAAATCGCGCACGCCCGGCTGAGCGTCCGGCGTAGCCGTAAACTTAATCGTCAGGCTCGTGAGCGACGGTTCTTTAACTTCTTCCCCATCTTTTGGTTCTGGTGGATCCGGGTGAATGACGACACCCGTCACACCGTGACCTGACACCATCACCTTATTGGCTCCCCACATACTGTAACGCGATTTCACTACCATCTCGGAGGTAGTGCCGACCTGAATGGCAATGGGCTGGAGTGTCATTAACATCGGATATGATGTCTGGGCAATCGCACTACCCGCAACCATGATTAATATCAGAAAGCTTGGGCCAATTCTTCTCACGTGCTTCTTTCCTCTCTCGAATCTACTGCACTACCGTACGTAGATGAATTCTTTTGCATTTATCAAAGCCCACAGCACATCGCCAAGACCTTCTTTGCGTTCGGCAGCCTCACCCACAATGCCTTTACATACAACCAGCTCTTCCTCAGTTGGTGAGCGAGACCAGGTTGCAACAAACAAAGCGTTGATAATCTCGTCATCAGATTTTTCAGCAGCCAGCAGTTTACCCAGACGGCCGTTCTGATCATCAATTTTGGCGTTGATCGTATCACCGTTAAGCGTGTGTAAAGCCTGTGCCAGATTCTCATCCGGAGCTCGTTCGCATTCACAAACACTCGTTCGCCGTGGCTTGCCAAATGTCTTTAGGAAGTAGTTCGGATAATTCGTATCCGGAAGTTCAATCGCTCGAGTGCCGGCTGGCAAGTTCTGGAATTTCGTTGTCGTATCTGTCGCTGTATTAATCGCATCAAGCAACGGCTCTGCCGCTATCCGTTTCACTTTGTAAAAGGCATAGAATTTACCGGCCGACTTATTGAGCTCGGTTGGCTGCGATGACAATTGGTAAACTCGCGAGTTCATGATCACTTTAACGAGTTGTTTAACGTTGTATTCGTTTGATTCGAGATAATCAGCCAAAGCTGCAAACATTTCTTCGTTGGTTGCGGGATTTGTCGATCGCAAATCATCGACTGGTTCAACCAGCCCGCGGCCGAGCAGATAACTCATGTATCTGTTAACAATACTCTTTGCAAACCAGGGGTTTTCTTCAGATGCTAACCAATTGGCCAGCGGGATACGACGGTCCAGCGGATGCTCCATCTCTTCTCCGTGAAGCACCGTCGGAACCATATTCTTCCCTGTACGAGGATGTTTGGATTCTCCCGATGGCTGAACGACCACGACACGCTCGCGTCCGAACAGACCGAACTCTTCGCTGTTTTTAGTTCCAACCCGCGAGAAAAATGCTGCCATACCGTAGTAGTCAGCCTGACTATAAGATTCAAACGGATGGTGGTGGCACTTAGCACATTCCAACCGAATGCCCATAAACAACTGACTCGTGGATTCCGTAAGTGCCGTGGGATTGCTATTAATCTGGTAGTAGTTCGCCGGCCCATTCATATACAGCGAACCTTTGGCTGTAATAATTTCTTTCACAAACTTATCGATGCCCTTGTTCACCCGGAAGGATTCACGAATCCAGTTGTGCAACGCCCACATCCCCTGTTCACCAAGATTGTCAGTGCTATTGCGAATCAGGTCCGACCACTTCAACGTCCAGTAAGCAGCATATCGATCGTTATAAATATCCAGGGCCGGATCACCTGTAAGACCCAGTAACTGGTCGATGAGTTTTTCACGTTTAGCCGGATCTTCGCGCGACACGAAAGCTTCCACTTCTTCGGGCGTTGGTAAACTACCGATCGCATCGAGATACGCTCGACGTACAAACGTGGCGTCATCACAAATCGGAGACGGGGCGATACCAAGCTCCTGAAATTTACTGATCGCAAATTCATCAATGAAATTATTGTTCTTCCACTCCTGCAGGTCAGGCTGTTCACTATACGGTGTCGTCACCATGCAAATCTCGGCCTTGCCCTCAAACCTGACCATCACGCCAGCCTGTCCCAGACCGTTGGTTTCGATCAAACCGGATTCGCTCACGGACAGCATGCCTTCATCGAGAGCATCATAGCGACAAAGCTGTGTCACATCCCGTAATGTATCATCGGCATATTTAGCGACCACTCGAAGTTGCTGAGTCACGCCGACTGTAGCCACTCGGCGCTTAGGAAAGACTTCAATGGAGACGACTTCGTTTGGTTCACTCACCGGCGCCGGTGCTCCACCTTTAAGCCAATCCACCAGGGTGTCATACATCACTGACCCTTCAGTGAGTCGTCGTCCGCCACCATGTGGAGTTTTCATCGTTGGCTTTAGAAGAAAGAGACTGTTGGTCGGTTCGATAAAGTCAATCCGCCGCTCCAGTTCATCTTTGACAATGCCCTTGTAATCAATGCGGGGATCAAAGCCAAACACAGACAGAATAAATCCGCCTTTACCATGCTGGCTGGCATGACAGGCTCCCATATTACATCCTGCTTTTGACAGGATCGGCCGGACCGAATAATCAAAGTCCACTTTCGTTGTATCAGCAACTCCTGCCACTGTGACGGTGATCGAAGTCTGCCATGGGCCCAATGAAATCTGAATGTCGGCCGTTCCATCTGCTCTGGCCTGCACGAGACCGGTCGCATCGACGGTCACCACCTCTTCGTTACTGGATGTATAGGCAGCTTTCTGAGTCGCATCCTCGCTGGTCGGATCAACTTTACCGTCTATCAACTGAGTGAGAACAAGCTGTGTTTGAGCATACTTACCATTTAGTTGTACCGCGGGTGGATGGACAGCGTACTCAGCAGCCACCACCGGTAGTGCAATTAGAATAAGCAGCAGACTAAACGTTTTTTGAATGCGCATCATCATTCAGGAGGTGGGAGGAATAAGGTGGGATTAAAGCTACCTATATTCTAATTGAAAACATGCCGGTAGCCGGATAGATATTACGTCCTGTCCGGTGATTATTTTTGAATGCTACTTCGCCACAGCCCAATCGATAGCATTTTTCAACAAAATACTCATTTGCGGCTGCTCGAACTCACCCAAATGGCCCAATGACGTATAAAATGCCTTGCCACCAAACTTAGTTTTGTTCGTCCAGGCAATCGGTTCTGTTGGCTCACCATCGATCGTGCCTGCAAGAATCGCCTGTGTGGAGTCCGCAATCGGATTCACAATGTAAAGTGATCCGGTACCATCAAAGCTACCTACGTCGACCCCTTTAAGAATGGGATGATCTGCAACCTGCTTAATAGTGACCTCTTTGCCTGCTCCATGATGTCCGGTATAGCTGCCGCCCCAGACTTCTGCATCAAAGCCTTCCCAGACCAGATGGCCCTCAGGTGCTTCAGCTCCCCGGAGTGAAAAAGCGTGATTCGCCGTACGAATTCCGACAACGGGTTTACCCGCTTTGATATGTTCCTGCACAGCAAGAAAATCTTCTTCTTTCAATGCCCGGCGACGCACGCTAACCAATAGCACATCCGCATCACGGACTGCCGTTGCCGTCCCGGGAATATCATTGCGTTCACCCTTGCCCTCTTCGTCACAATGTAAAATCGTGACTTTGTAATCTTTCCCTAAATGTTCCAATGCAAATTTGGGCAATGTCTCATTGGTTACGTATTCCCGCTCAGCCACCAGCATCACCACGTGCGGGCGAGTGTCGTTCTTAAATTGAAATGGTTCATCGCCCAACAACTGGTCACTAGTGATGGTGGGGCAAACCCACTTTTCAATATGCTCGATAATCAAATCGGTTCCGGTGAAGTGACTCACAAACGGCTTCATTGCCGGGTTATACATCGTATCTGTCAAGTCCCGACAAAGGACGACGTTCTTTCCATTGGACGCTAAACGCCGTAATCCAAACGGACGCCCCAGAACACACATGTTTGTGTGAACGCCGACGAGTATGACATTCTTAATCCCTTCGGCTTCCAGTACGTTCCAGATCTCAACGCCACTATCGCTGATGACATCATTCTTATGGATGTCAAGCAAATCAGTCTGTTTCGTCCAGGGTGCACGTGGATTAAGACCTTTGGCGGCCAATTCCTTTGCCCAGGCTTCATGCTCGGCAGGATCATCGTCTTCTCCACCATCGGTTTGATCGATGGGATAGACACCCTGTTCTTCTTCCGGAATGCTATAACACCACTCGGCAATTTCAGCCGGTAGATTTCCCGCCTTCGGAGCAGACTGTGCTCGCTTCCGCCCCGGATGACCTTCATAAGGTTTCATACAACTGCTGGGAGCATGAATAATCAATGAACCATTCTTGCGAGCGGTCCTTAGGAAACGATTCATTCGCGGTGCCAATTCCGCACCACGACGCGTTGCGTTCAGGCAGTGATGTAAGTCCCACATATCACAAACAATGACTGCGGTCTCGGATGCCTTCCAGCCTTCCTGGGTATAGACAGGCTGAAAGCGAACATTTTCCTGAGATGTCGGAGTTAATGATCTCTTGGTAATGTCATAGCTACCTTTATCTGCAGCAATGGCAAAGGTGGAGGTAAAGAGAATAAGTGCGGTGAAAGCCGATTTGAAATGCATGGTAATAATTCGTAGAAAGCAAGGGACAAAACTAGTTCTAGCTTCTTCGTTTATACCATAGGTTAAAGTGGACTTTAATTGAAAAGACGATCTGCTCAAGCCAGGAATACTTACTGCTCTTGGGCTGGCGATTCTTCCCTGGGCGATTCTTCCTTGGGCGTTTCCAGCAACGCTTTTACCTCTACGTTAAACTGATCCCAGACTGCTTCATCAAAATCAGAGGTTCGCTTAGATTCACTGTTAAATTCAAAATAGAAGTTTCCATCACGTTTCACAGTTGTCTTACTCGTTCTGCCTGTCGGAGTGCGAACCGTTTCAATGATATACTCGTCAGTTTTAGGTACAAAGCCGGGTGTAAAAAACCAGCGGATTGTAAGAGGCTCCAACTTGGAAACGAGGCCGATTTGATATCGATAACTATTTGGAGATTTTGTGGATCGAGCTTTGCTTAAAGAAACCCCTAAGAATGCATCATATTGCCCATCAACCACTGTCATGAAATATCCATCCTCTTCAAAGATTTTATTTATCCCTTTCACCATGCCAGTCACCGGATCAGCCTGGAAAATCGACTTATTTGATGTAGAAGTTGCCTCTATCATTCCATCACTTGTTACGCGCTTCCGTACTCCGGTTGCATTCGAAATGGAGCTGAGGCCTGCGTATATGTACTTGAAAGTTTCGACATCCAGATATTGCTTTGCCCCGTCTGCGGATAACTTGACTGGGGTAATTTTTTGGAATGGAGTAATTTCAAATCCCTTTAAAGCCGATTCACCATTGGCTTCCGCATTAAATAATTTGTACTGTCCATCCGTTTTTTTTAACTCCATCAGGATTGCGACTTTATTTTTTTCGGTCACACCAGAGACGATTAGGAAATCGCCTGACTTTTCCCATTTCCCAATCAAGTCATCGTTCTTGATTCCTATCGAACCCAAAAACTCTCCACCTGGTGAAAGGTAGTATTGCATCGTTTTTCCACGCTTGATGTCGATGCTTATATAAGACTCAACATCTTTTTTGGCGTCTTCCGGCAAGATTATCTTTTGTTGTTCATAGACTTGCCGTTTCAATTCGTGGCTCGAGAACATAGATTCGATCTCTGCTGGATTGTCCTCAAACCTTTCAAACAACTGGCCACGTAGAGGTACATTGGCTATCCTCAGTTTTTTCTGCGTTAGTTCTCTTATTGCCAATTGGCGTTTTTCCGGAACTAGTTCCAGTCCATCGCTACCGGCAAGTCGGTGTAGAATCAGCGATTCATCAGCTAAAGCCCAATGTCCAACAGCCCACACACTATTGCGGGTCAACGAAAATGGTGCTGAAAAGAAGTGAGCCGATACAAACCAACCATCCTTGCGGTACTGAACAAACGTAAATCCTGTATCCGATTTGGAAACCCACGTGCCTACCAATCGAGATACTGATTTTTCAGGCTCGGGACTTTCCTGCCCGTCCAATGCCGGCGTTAGAGCAAGTGATGATAATAAGACCAGGCTTGTTAATAAGTAACGCATGAATTTGGCTCGGAGCGAAGACATGGTGGAATGGAAGTTGTACTAATCATCCATCTTCGATGATCAGTATTTACCCGGGCCAGTGTTAATTGAGCCACAATTCATGTGGAGTTGTATTGCATTTGCCACAAGAAACAAAAATGATAACAGGCTGCTTCATCTCTGGTCTTAAGAATAGATATAGCTTAAATCAAAGCTAATTAGCAAAAACTATACCAGCTCAGGAATAATCTTACCGCGGTCGAGTAGATACTGCGGTCGTCCTGTCGGATCTTCAATCGTGGTTCGATCAGCTAAGATTCCAAGATTGTGATACAGCGTGTATAACGCATCCTGATAATGAATCGGCCGACTCATCGCTTCACCTGCGAGTTTATCAGTTGAGCCGATAACCTGGCCAACTTTCATCTTGCCACCTGCGAAGATTGCAGGAGCAACGCGCGGCCAGTGGTCACGGCCGGCATTCGCGTTAATCTTTGGTGTCCGCCCGAATTCACCCCAGAGAATGATCGAAACATCGTCGAGCATACCTCGCGACTGCAAGTCCTTCATAAAGGTGACGATGGCATGATCCACGATCGGCAATGTGTATTTCATGCGGTTAAAGTTGTCTGAGTGTGTATCAAAGTCACTAATGGTCACACTAATGCAACGCACGCCGGCTTCCAGCAGGCGCCGCGCCATCAGCAACTTCAAGGCCGCCTTGGGTTCATCTGCTGTTGAGAACCGCTGGCTCGAAACACTCCACTTTGGTTTGTACTGCTCAACGATCTTCGGATCTTCTTTCGATAGATCCAATGCATCTGCAAACTGACCGGAAAGGAGAATCCCCGTCGCTTGTTGAGAGAAACGATCCATCGCATCCATCATGCCGCTGGAATCCACTTCGCGGCGGATTTTATCTAAACCAGCGAGCAGGGTATTTCGGTTTGCCAGACGGTCGGCATTCAATTCCGCGTTTAGTGACAGGCTGGTTGTATGATTGGAGCCAAGCCGGGACAGCTCGCCCATCATGCCCTTTTCAAGTGGTCGGCTGAAAATATCTGATAGGTCCGGCCTGAATGGTTTATAGGACGGGCCGAGAAATCCAGGTCGGGCACTATTGCGAACCAGTGGGCGTCCCTGCATTAGATCAACATAAGTAGGAGCCGGATCTGTGACCTTGCCAATTAACTTTGTCAGCACACATCCCATCGCGGGACGACCACCAAAACCCTGCATATCTTTTGTTGAAAATCCGGACATGCATTGAAAAGCGTCGTGTCGCCCTTCAGCACCAATCATACTGCGAACGAATGCAAACTGATCCGCATGCGCAGCCATCTGAGGCATTAATTCGCAAATCTGAAAGCCTGGCATATTGGTCGAAATAGGCTGAAAGATACCTCGTGTTTCAGCCGGAGCATTCGGCTTCATATCGATGGTGTCCATCTGTGGAGGACCACCATCGAGGTGAATATTTACGATCGCTTTGTTCGAAGAGCCAATCCCGGCCTGAGCTTCGAGTCGCAGCAAATCAGCAAACGTCAAGCCAACCATTCCAGCAGCGCCTGCTGTTAGGAAGTCGCGGCGTGACACTCCGTCACAATGCTTTACTGATTCACCGGTAATCTTAAACACGAATCGTTCCTTTACATCCATTCCCTAATCGGGCGACCTTCGAGCAACCGTATAGGACGACCATCGGGGGCGTGAGCGATCATATCAATTGGCATGCCCAGTTTGGAATAAACCGTGGCTGCAATATCTTCCGAAGTATATTCGTCTTTGGAAACATACCCGCCTTCGGCATCCGTGGCACCGAGAATTGTTCCGGCAGGTACTCCGGCACCCGCCATCAAGGCGAAGCCGGTACTGGCCCAGTGATCACGACCACTGGCTGAATTAATTTTGGGCGTACGGCCAAAGTCCGTCAGCCAGCAAACCAACGTGGTGTCCAGCAACCCTCGTTCTTCCAAATCCATAATTAACTGTGGAATGGCCTGATCGACAGGAGGCATTCGCGACTTCAATCCGGAGAAATTGTTCTGATGCGTGTCCCAGCCACCATCGGTGACCGTCACAAATCGTACGCCCGACTCAATCAAACGCCTGGCCATCAAACAGCTTTGGCCAAGGCGATTCTTGCCGTATGATTCCCGCAGCTTTTCTTCTTCCGATTCAATCGCAAAGGCTTTTTTCGTTTCAGGCGCTGTGATCATATTCAAAGCGGCTTCGTAGTGTTCGTCGAGAGCAGCGAAAGCTTCCTGCTGCAAATCTGATTTCCGTTGCAGAGCATCCAGCTTTGCCAACGCATTCTTGCGGCGGTCTATTCGCTCGAATGTAACTCCCTGCGGCGGAGTGATGTCGCGCACGACAAAACTATCTGCGGATGGGTCCGCCGAGATTTCAAATGGATTGTATTCAAGTCCCAGAATCCCTGAGGTGCCACCACCAAAACGACGATCGATCTGCTCACCTAACTGGATAAACGGAGGCATCGCTGTTTGAAAGCCATGAAAATAACTCACGACACTTCCATAGGTTGGATAGGCAATCGCCTGATTGAACTTACGACCACTCATCACATACTGGTCTGCATGGCCATGGCTTCCATTTTTCGGATTCCACCCTCGCAACACAGCAAACTTGTCAGCATGCTTGGCAAGATTAGGGCAAACCTCTGTAAACTTCACACCCGGAATCGCAGTGTCAATCACACTGAACTCACCGCGTACGCTTGTCGGAGCGTCTGGCTTCGGATCCAGCGTATCGTGATGGCTGGTACCACCACGAGTCCAAATCAGGATGCAGTTGTTGGGCGTCTTCTGGTTCGCATTTGCCTGAAGGAATTTTGGCAACGTAAGCCCTAGCCCCGACAATGCTCCGATTTCGAGGAAGTTACGACGACTGACTCCATCACAATAGTTGTGGCTCATCGTTCTATCCGTTTCCCTTGCCAAAAATGAGGAATGTTTCTCTCTTAGTTAAATAATATCAGACAGTTAAAAACCACACTATAAGAATCGGCCTGTAGCACCTGATGAAAACAGTTCGCTTTTAGCCCAATCGAGGGGGTTTATGCCAGTAACTTCGTTATGACCTTACTTTGGTCGGTCTCAATGAGCTTACGTTTCTGCCCGTTATGCTCAAAATATAAGGATTCCGGGGCGAGTCCAAAGAGCTTAAACAGGGTGTGATGATAGTCGTAGTGATTTACGATATCTTCGACTGCTTTGTGGCTAAACTCATCCGTTTTTCCATGAACATACCCACCTTTAAA
>DEAW01000041.1 GCA_002348315.1 Planctomycetaceae bacterium UBA2972
ATCGCCGGACCGGACTTCGACAGGTCTGGAGACCAGCAAGCCCAGGCGAGCCGAAGACTGCTGGACAATGCCAGCCTTCAGTAATGCGTTTGTGAACACGACGCTAGAGCCATCTACGCCGGGCATTTCCTGACTGGAACAATGGATTTCACAATTGTCAATTTGTAAACCAGCCAATGCCGCAACGACATGTTCCACCATATCTACGCCATGACCATCCTGCATAAGGTTGGTACGCCGTGGTACTTCTTCTCGATTATGAACTAAAGCCTCGATTCGGTGCTGCCCTGTTTCTGCCTGCCGTACAAAAACCAAACCGGTGTTTTCTGCGGCAGGGCGAAACTCGATTTCAACGTCTTTCCCGAACCAATAACCAAATCCTGAGACGGAGATAGATTCACCTATCGTCTGCTGTTTACGGGTTTGTATAAGTTCCACTGTCATTAGGTGCTTATCACCGAAAGGTATTGTTGAATCGTGGATTCGGTTCGGCCAACAACTTGACATGCCTTTTGTATTGATTACATGACATGCTTTTTGAGCCCAACGATAATAGGAGACTTAGCCTTTATCGAGTCCCACCAGTGGCAGGAGCTGTGCCGACATTGGCAGCACTACCGCCATTAATGGCTTTAATAATATAGGACGTTATGTTGAGACTACGTTGATAAACAATGTCCTTATTAACTCCCTTTAAGACAGACTCTCTGCTGGAAGGGTCTATTGGCTTACTATCAAAATTGAGTACCAGACTGATGCCATTTCGTTCGCTAAAGGTCTTAATCTGTGCAACAACTTCGTTGTAAGAATCGTAAAAGACCTGTGCCTCCTTCATGAGGACACTCTTGCGCTTTATCTGCATTTGAACAGAGACGTCCGATTGGATTTGAGCAATCTCCTGTTCCAAGGCTGTATAGGCAGCAGAACCGGCTTTGTAGCCACGAAGTTCTTCAACCTTTGCTTTTACTTCGTCTCGTTTCTTATCTAACGTGTCATCGAAGGCGTCTATTTCAGCCTGAATACCTTCGAGTTTGGCCTTGAATTTTTTGTTGTTCTCCATTACCACTGCGATGTCGACGACCACGACCCTGGTTCCGGATGAAGAATTCTGAGCCTCGACAGAATCTACAAACAAACTCAACATGACGGCAGCTATTGCTGCAAACAGAATATTGGCTTTCACGTTCAGCACTCCTTGCTGTTTTAAAACGTTTATGTTGCCTGATTACGTCCCTGTAATCAGTTAATTAGATCGTAAATCGCCGAACATGATGATCTACTGTACGATTCTTAATAAAAACGCACCAAAAAGGCCATGCGATTGACGACTAACTGCAATCATCTTTCCAATTGCTGCATTATTTTGCGCCTAAACGTAAAATGAGTCTAGACCATTTTCAACAATACAGGCCTAAAGATCGAGAGAATTGAGAGATACTTACCGTGGCTCGCCGAGAATGACTTCTACAGTAAGTTTTTTGTTACCACGAAGGATCGTAACCTTTACTTTATCTCCGGCCTTGAATTTCCTTAAAGCACTGTCGAAATCTTCGATACCACCAATTTTATACTCATTGATAGCAGTAACGACATCTTTGGCTTTAAGTCCAGCTTTATCCGCGGGCCCGTTTAATGAAACTCCCGTTAACGCTAGACCATTAGCATTACTTGCATAATCCGGAATACTACCAAAATATGGGCGAATACCACCGGTATTGGTAACATTTCGTTTCTTTTCTGCCTTTTTGAAATTCGGTCGCGTTTCGGATGTTTGTAAGAATTTAGTAATGTCGGCTGCTAATTGAATTACTTTTACCATGCCATCGAAGTTTACGATTTCGGGATCATCGCTGGGTCTATGGTAAAATTCGTGTAGCCCGGTAAACAAATGGACAACTGGGATATCCTTAAAATAGAACGACTGATGATCGCTAGGCCCCGTCCCCTCGGGTTGCCGTGTAATGTCAAAAGCATACTGTTTGTTGTAATCGTCTAGCAATGGATTCCAAATATCGGATGTTCCTGTGCCCGTAACAATCAGCTTGTCGTCTGTCAGCTTACCAATCATGTCCAGATTGACCATTGCAACCGTGTTTTCTAGTTTGAATAGTGGATTGTTTACGTAATGCGCACTGCCAATCAATCCCCTTTCTTCCGCAGAGAAGGCAATGAAAACTACTCGCCTTCGATTTTTTTCATCTGAGCTTGCAATAATCGAAGCGATTTCCATCATTCCGGTAGTACCACTACTGTTGTCGTCGGCACCGTTATGGATATCCATTGTCCAGGGTGCCAGAGACCCGGTGCCACCATAGCCAAGGTGGTCATAATGTGCACCTACAACGACCGTTTCGTTCTTTAGATTACCCTTCCCTTCAAGTACGCCGATGACGTTCTTTACATTCGCTTTTTGCTGTATGAGTGAGGCACTCCCCTTAATTGACCAGCCTTTAATTTCGCCGGCAATAGGAACAAGTGTCTTATCCACTTCGGCTTCTATCTGGGTTAAGGATTTTCCAAATGCTGAAACGATCATGGGATCAATGGAGGAACGTCGAGCAAAAAATACGGGCATACTTTTCCTGTTAGAACTGGTCCCTGCTCCATTGAAGGATAAAATCGCATCGCCATCCCCATTCAATTCTGAGACGGTATCACTGATGTTGTTGACAGCTTCTCTCAACGCTTGTTTATGCTTCTTTATCTCCTCCTCCGTAGGAGATTCAATCTCTTCAAAGGTAGACGTTAAAGCCTTTAGCTGAGCGGAATATTGAGACAGGGCATGTTTCAATCCAGAGAGATAACGAGCTGGCTCACCGGCATCGTTGATGATAATCACTGCCGCCGCGCCGCGTTGGTATGCATTGGATACTTTTGACTGAAAGGTTGCGTGGCGAGATGATTTAATACCGTCAAATCCACTTTTTGGATCATTCTGCTGCGGCTCTTTTCTAACCACAACAACCACTTTATCCTTGACGTTTAGGCCTGCAAACTCGTCGTATTTAAGATCCGGCGCCTCGATTCCGTAACCCGCAAAAACAACACCAGTTTCAAATTTCCCCGTAGCTCCAATCGCTAGCGGATTGAACTCAAAATCCATAGTCAACTCAGTCACTTCACGCTTACCCTGGTCGTTTACCGGACCGATCAAATGCAGATAATTGTCTGGTTCAGGTCCGAGTTCAATGTCAGTGGTAATCTCA
>DEAW01000122.1:0-2398 GCA_002348315.1 Planctomycetaceae bacterium UBA2972
TGATCACAATATTTGGACGAGCAGGCTTGGCCGCAATCATCGGCATTCCTGTTGGAAAACATAAAACCAGAATGGCTAGTCGCAAGATATTGAACTTTTGCATGACACGAAACTGTAGGGGAAAACGGAAAAGTGGTGATGTATTCTACACCAATCAATTTCAGAAACTATCGTAATCAAGATGAGAAATATCTACCTTGTTGGTAATCCAAAGTGAGCTTACTAATACGCTGTAAGGGGATTATTTGGCCCCGTATAAAGTTCAGAACCTATACTCAACAATGATCAAGGATGCTCAGCGGTTAGCTTTCCCTTATCTGATAATAGTGGAAACGAGTTTAGTTGTTATTTGAGTAATCCGCAGGGAGACACGTAATATGCTAAAACTGGAGAAGACCTTCAGTTTCAGTGTTTCTTTGCAGGCGATTATCGTGCAGCTATATAGAATACTATTGCTCGTTGTAATATATTTCCACTCCAGTCTAAGTATTCTGCAGGCGGCGCCTCTTAACGTCGTATTTATCATTTCTGATGACTTAACGGACACGGCCCTGTCCTGTTATGGGAATACTGTCTGTAAAACGCCTAACATAGATTCGATCGCCGCGACCGGTGTTCGTTTTACACATGCCTATTGCCAGGGTACGTATTGCGGTCCGTCCCGTGCATCGTTTATGTCCGGATATTATCCACATGCGATAAAGATGCTTGGTTATAAAACTCCACGACCTATGATCGGCGACCGGATGATGTGGCCGGAATTTTTTAGGCAACATAATTATTACACCGCGAGGGTTAGCAAACTGTTTCATATGGGCGTTCCAGGTGGAATCGAACAGGGGGGACATGGTGAGGACGACCAACGTTGCTGGACTGAACGATTCAATAGTCAGGGGCCGGAGTGGCGCGCGCCGGGCAGAGGGTGGACATTAGAAGGAAATCCTGATCGAACTCAGCCAGTTAAGGGTGGAAATACATTCGTAGTTGTGGAAGCTGACGGTGATGATCTAGTACACTCCGATGGCAGAACTGCCGTGAAGGCAGCACAACTTATCGAGAAGCATAGTCATCGGCCATTCTTCCTAGGAGTAGGATTTGTTCGTCCTCATGTACCCTTTGTTGCCCCTAAGCAATACTATAAGCCCTTTGCATACGACGAAATGATACTGCCCGAGAAGGTGTCCGGGGATTGGGATGATATCCCTCCGGCCGGAATCAACTATAAGACCAGCAAAAACATGAAGATGGACCTCGAGCAACAACGAAAAGCGATTGGTGGTTATTATGCATCGGTTGCGTATATGGATGCTCAGGTGGGCAAAATACTGGTCGCAATTGAACGAGCGGGGATCGCCGATAAAACGATTGTCATCTTTACAAGCGATCATGGATATCATCTTGGCGAACACGACTTTTGGGCGAAAGTAAGTTTGCATGAGGAATCGGCACGAGTGCCCCTGATTATACGTGTGCCGGGGAAAGCTCCTGCAGTTTGCCACTCGTTAACAGAGCTGCTGGACCTATATCCAACTCTTTCATCGTTGTGTGGATTGAAACCTCCCGTAAGGCTACAGGGTGAAGATATTTCCCGGATGCTAGATGACCCGGATTACTCGGTAAGGGACGCCGCCTTTTGCGTTAACGGGCGGGGGTACCTTCTACGTACCAAAGAGTGGGCGTATATCCAGTATGGAAAGTCGGGAAAAGGAGGGGAGGAATTATTTGACATGAAACGAGACCCTAAACAGTATGTAAATCTCGCAAAGCACGGTGACTACCAGTCGACCATCGCTAAGTTCCGAAAAGCATTACAGTATAAATTAACAGAAGTCTTTGACAATGATCTCGGATTATCTTATGACTAACGCCGCGCCTTATCTACGTCACCTAATTACTCTAAACAAATTCCTAAACAGACTTAAAAGGGTTTGTTTATTGATGTTCGGACTGCTGGTGATCTTATTGCTAGAGACCTCAGCGGTTGCAGAACGACCTAATATTCTGTTTTTGATTTGTGACGATCTAAATTGTGATATTGGTGCATATGGTCACCCGCAGGTAAAGACACCAAACATCGACCGGTTGGCTATGCAGGGTGTGCTGTTTCAAAACACCCATTGCCAATATCCTTTATGCGGACCATCGCGAGCATCATTTATGACAGGAATGTATCCAGATCAAACATTAGTACGTCGAAATGCGATTTATCTACGTGAACATGTGCCGAATGTCATGACAATTCCACAGACTTTTCGTTTGGATGGTTACTTCGCGACCCGGATAGGTAAGGTCTTTCACTATAACGTTCCTCGACATATCGGTACTGCTGGTCACGATGACCCGTATTCCTGGAATTACACAATAAACCCTCGTGGGCGGGATAAAGATGAAGAAGATA
>DEAW01000122.1:2753-3389 GCA_002348315.1 Planctomycetaceae bacterium UBA2972
TTCGGTGGAACGCTTAGCTGGCTGGCTGCCGAAGGTTCTGATGAGGAGCAGACTGACGGGATCGCCGCCACGGAAGCCGTGAAATTGCTTCAACAGTATGCTCGTCAACAAAAGGCGTTCTTTTTGACCGTTGGGCTTTACCGGCCACACACTCCGTTCGTTGCTCCGAAAAAATACTTTGATCTTTATCCGCTCGCATCCATAAAGGTGCCGGAAGTACCCGCGAGTTATCTTGACACATTACCAGCACCTGCGGTTGCGTCAATTCGAAGAAAAACGGATCAGATTGATCTTGACGATCATTTGGCGAGACAGGCTATACAGGCGTACTACGCATCCATTACCTTTGCGGATACACAGCTCGGCAGAATTCTGGATGCCCTGGAGGATTCTGGATTGGACAAAAACACGATTGTTGTCTTTACATCGGATCATGGGTACCACATGGGTGAACATGGGCACTGGCAAAAGACGACACTATTTGAGAATGCGACGCGCGTACCTTTGATCATTGCTGGTCCCGGCGTTGGACAGGTTGGTAAAGCCAGTGACGCCATTGTAGAGATGGTCGATATTTATCCAACGATGGTGGAGCTTGCCGATCTAACGCCCCCTAAGAGCGTCTCAGGTGTCAGT
>DEAW01000163.1:0-11262 GCA_002348315.1 Planctomycetaceae bacterium UBA2972
AATGGACTCGACCCCGAGGCTCGTATCGAAATGCGTGACTTGTTACTGAGATTAGCCGATCTTGGAAAGACACTGATTGTCACCAGTCACATTCTCCCGGAGCTATCTCGTATCTGTGATGAAGTTGCGATTATCAGCGGAGGTAAACTACGAGCGTCCGGCACGATGGCTGAGATAAACGAACAACTTGGTCAGATGCGGATGGTGGAAATTCACTTAGATGGTGCAGAGCAAATTGATCAGGCACAGGAAATCGTTCGTACGCATTCTGATATTGCAGAAATTGCCGGAAGTAAAACGGAAGAATTGATTCGATTTAGAGCCAACTTGACCGATCAGGCGATGGCCAACTTGTTGAATTCCCTGGTCTCAGCGAATATTCCGGTGGCTCAATTCCATGAAGTGCAGACAGACCTGGAAGATGCATTCCTCACAGTAACCCAGGAAGACCGAGCCAAGATGGTTTAGGAAAGGCATCACGAGCAATAAAGATGTTACAAAACCCAATCGTACAACGCGAACTCATCGGCATGATGCGAACTCGCAAGGCTATTGCCATTCAGGCAAGTCTGGTTGTGATCTTTGCATTGCTGTTGTTATTGCGTTGGCCTGTAGACCCGATCGCCGATGTTTCCGGCGTGAAATCCATGCAGGTGTTTAAGCTGTTTTCTTATGGTATTCTGACGGCGCTGATTTTTTTGGTCCCGGTATTCCCGGCAACCTCGGTCATTCGTGAACGTAACAGCGGAACACTCGCGTTGTTGCTGAATTCTCCGATGAAGCCGACTGAGATTTACTTCGGTAAACTCACCGGCGTCATGATGTTCGTAATGCAATTGCTTGTGCTCAGCGTGCCCTCGTTAGCGGCATGTTATGTGATGGGTGGGATTTCCATGAGCCAGCAGGTTTTACCGTTATACGGAGTCTTGTTACTTGCTGCTCTACAGTACTCAACCATGGGTTTGATGGTCAGTTGTCTGGCAGGCTCGATCGACAGTGCACTCAAAATCACATACGGGTTGGTGCTGTTTATGTCGGTAGTCGTCTTAGGCCCCCACTTATTCCTGCAAGGAGAAACCGGCCCGTTGGCGATGCTGGCAAGTTGGTTCCGTTGTATTTCACCGTTACCACCGGTCATGGATATTATTGGACACGGCGATGTTGGTGCTCAGGGAATGGATACCAATGTCAATGCCATCACCAACTATGTAGTGTTATCGCTTGTCCTAACAGTCACATTCATCATTGTGGCATTGGTTCAGTTGAATCGACGAATCCTCGACCGTGCCAAGAGTGCTGGTGTGATGACGCACCAAATGAGTAAATTCGCTCAGGGATTCAGGATGATCCTTTATATGGGTATGGATCCCAAATCACGTGCTCCGTTGATTCCAGGGTACGTGAACCCCGTGTTGATAAAAGAATTTCGTAGTCGCCGCTTTGGTCGGGTCCATTGGATAATCCGAACGATGGTTGCTTGCGTTGTGTTATCACTGTTTCTGGCCATTCAGTCGACCGTCTACACCGAACAGTGGGGCGTTGATATTATTGGCGGCATCATGGTCGTTCTGCAGGTTGGATTGGTGGTCATCATTACGCCCAGCCTTGCTTCCGGATTGATTAGTTCTGAACTTGAATCAGGTAGCTGGCGTCTGTTGTTACTCACACCAATCAACTCACGTCGTATTCTGGTTGGCAAGTTATTGAGTGTTGCTGTCACGATTTTCCTGATTGTATTAGCAACTTTGCCGGGATACATCGTATTGATGGTGATTGATTTTACTTTGGTGACTCAGATTTGGCAGGTCTGCGTTTGCCTGTTGATGACCTGTATTATGGTGTTGGCGATCAGTTCGCTGGTCAGTAGTCTGTTCAAGGCGACTGCGACTGCCACGGCTGTTTCGTTTTCCATCGTCATTATGATTTTTGCCGGGACATTCCTGTTTTGGCTTGGCAAAGGAGCTCCTTTTAACGTGGAGACGGTGGAACGAGCTCTGGTGGTCAATCCACTCGCAACGGCTTTAACCATCATGGGGACGCCAGGATTTGATGCAGCAGAGTTTACTCTGCTCGCGCCACAGGAAATGTGGAATGCTTCCACGGATGATTTGTGGACGCCATTTCGGTTGCCGCTGGAATCTATAGGCGTGCAACGTGTTTCAATTTGGATGTCATGGAATTGGGTGATTAACGCTGGCATTTCATTGGTTTGCTTCGTGTTGTTGTATATCCGCGTTAAATTGCTAACCAGACCTCAATAGGCTTCCGTGACCACTGTTTGAGAGATCAAGTTAAGAATTGAGAAGTAGTTAAATGTTTATTCGAGCAAGACAATGTGTTCTTCTGTTGGCCGTAGTGATTAGTTTGTGCACGTCACAACGATCATTACACGCTCAGGAGGATATCATCCAGCATGACTGGCCCATGTTCTCGGATCCAGTCATGGTGCATGAAGAGAAAGTTTTGGTTGTTGCTGAGAAACTGATCCCCACCTGGTTGGAGGCGTTGTCTTCAGAGCAGGATGAGATCCGATTTGATGCAGTCCAAACAATCCGTCTGGCTGCCATGAAAAAACTTCCGGGACTGGAAATCACGATCGATCCACTGATCAAACTGGTTGCTAATCAGGAAACAGGTAAGTCGATTCGTTATACTGCCGCCTCGGCCTTAGTCTTACTGGATGCGAAGCAAGCGGAAGACATCTTTGTAAATGCAGTTCAAAATGGGGAATTCGAATTCTCCTTGATTGTGGAATCATCTTTGATTCGTTGGAAATCAGAGCCAATGTTAGAGATTTGGCGGACTCGGATTGGTGACGCGAATTCACGGTCTCTGACTCGACTCGCTTTTCATGGGTTGGCTGCAAATGGTACTGACGAAGATCAACTCGCTCTAGTCAACTTCGCTACGGACCGTGCCAATAGCAATTCACTGCGAATTGAAGCGGCCAAAGTATTAGCGATTTATGCCGCGCAACCATATCTTCAGCAGGCCACAGAACTTGCGTCGGGTAATACAGCCGACAAGCTCGTTGCTGCTTATATGGCTTCTCCTCAACCGATGGAACCAAACCAGGGACAGACGGTACTACTAAGTCAACTATGTGAATCGACGAACTACGCCGCTGCTGGTATCGCAGCCGAAGCATTAATAAGTGGCAATAGTGCTGACGTACTAAAACTGGCAGAGGTACTGGCAAGGCATCGAAATCCAAAAGCACGTAAAGCTTATGTGACCGCTTTGTATCAGAATATTGACGTGAATTCTCTGGGAGCATTGGTAGTGTATCTTGATGATGCGGATCCTGAATTGAGAGTGCAGGTTCGTAACTGGCTCGGCGAGCTTGCCGAACAGGAGCAACTACTTCCGGGAATTATCCAGACTATTGAAGCGGCAGTTCGGTCAGAATCCTGGCGATTGCAGGAGCAGGGATTACATTTGGCCGTGATGCTCGATCAGAGGCAAGTGGCTGAAGATGCGTTAAAACTACTACCTTCACAAAAGGCTGAAGTTTTAGTGACGTCGGCCTGGGCCTTACGCCGGTTGCAGGTGCCGGAGACGTTGGCACCGATTCTCAGCTATTGCGATAGTTTGAAATTGGCGTTTTTAGGCGAGAAACTTCCGCGTGACCTTGAATTTGCTATGAATGAGCAGTTGGCTCATCTTTACCAAATGTTTGGACAAATGAAGTATAAGCCGGCTTCCGGTCTGATGCAGCGATTCACGCGAAAAGAACAGTCCCTGCGATTTCGCATTCGTGCTGCTGCGGCCTGGGCTTTAGGGAAAATCTGGGAAGGTGATCTGAATGGTGATGCTGGTGTGGCACCATTGCTTTATACGAGACTGACAGACGAAGCTCCCATTCCGCCAGAAGATGCTTTGGTGAAGCGAATGTGTGCAATCAGTCTGGCTCGGTTAGGGTCAGACACGGATCAGACGATTGCAGCCTTGCACAAATACCGGAAGCAAACATTACGAGGTGACGCACCAAGTTTTAATTCATTGCATACAGGAGCGACCTGGGCGTTGACGGAATTGACCGGTGAGAAATTTCCTGAGCCAGTGGCTGAAGATTACAACGAAGGCCCCTGGCTAATCGAACCGTTTGATCCTAAGCGACTTCAAAACGATGCTCCGACTCCCGGTTCGACGCAAAACGACTAACTGGTTGCTGTTTACTGTTCTATCGCTTCGTAATTGAAGTACCTATTTGGGTATCTTAGGATATAGATAGTTCTTCGTCCGTCTGTTTTTTTCTGTGAATGCTATGTCCCGTTTTGCCTTCGCCACCTGGGTACAACTGCTGTTTGTAACGGGCACCTTGACGAGCACAGCGGCTCCACCTGCGACGGTCGATTTCGCCAGAGATATTCGACCGCTGCTATCGGATACCTGTTATCACTGTCACGGCCCTGATCAGGAAAATCAACAGGCCGATTTGCGTCTCGACTTGAAACAGAGCCTTTATCGTGAACATGATGGCCAGGCATTGGTTGTTCCCGGCGATCCTGAAAATAGCCTGCTTTATTTGCGTATAACTGCTGAAGATCCAGCCGAAGCCATGCCACCGGAAGATGCTCAGGTAAAACTCACAGCATCTCAAAAACAACTAATCGAAACCTGGATTAAAGAAGGGGCTGTCTGGAAAGATCACTGGGCCTTCGAGCCACCGGTGAAAGCACCGTTACCAAGTGTGGCAAAGGATCCATGGGTTACCAATGAAATTGATGCCTTCGTGCTCGCACGACTCAAAGAGAAGGGGATAACTCCTTCTCAAATAGCATCTAAAGAAAAACTCATTCGCCGTGTTACTCTTGATCTCACCGGCTTGCCGCCAACGCAGGAGGAAGTCAGAGCATTTCTTGAAGACGAGTCACACCGGGCATATGAGCGAGTCGTGGATCGCTTGCTGAAAAGTGAGCGTTATGGTGAGCGTATGGCAATGCAATGGCTGGATGTAGCCAGATACGCAGACACCAATGGCTATCAGACCGACGGGGAACGACATATGTGGCGTTGGCGTGAATGGGTGATCGAGTCGTTTAATACCAATAAATCGTTTCAGGATTTCACGATCGAGCAACTTGCCGGAGACCTACTTCCGAATGCTTCGACCGATCAAATTCTAGCGACTGGTTTCAATCGTAACCATCGCTCAAACTCAGAAGGAGGTATCGTCTTTGAAGAATACCTCGTCGAGTATGCCGTGGATCGAGTGGATACGACAGCGACTGTTTGGTTGGGGCTCACGATGGGTTGTGCTCGCTGCCATGATCACAAGTACGATCCAATTTCGCAAAAAGAATTCTATGAAGTGATGGCGTTCTTCAATAATATTCCGGAACGCGGCAGAGTGATCAAGTATGGGAATTCATTCCCGGTCATTAAAGCACCCACTCGCCAAATGGCTATGCAGCTTAATGAGTATGAAACGGAAATGCACCAGCTGCGCGAACGTCTGGATAACAACGCTGAGGATATTCAATCACGAATACATGACATCAGTGCGAAACCCGAACCTGACAAACCGGTGATTCATCAGGATCTAATGATTCAGTTTAGTTGGGATCAAACGCACGAGCAGCAGACCTTCGAGGTGGAAGGGAAAGCCGAAGACTACGACGTTATTAATACAGGCGAAATTGCCAAGGAACTTTATGAAGCCTCTGTGACCGGAAGTGAAGAAGCGATGTATGCTTCCGGGATATCGGGCAAGGCGCTCAAACTTGATCAATCCTATGCCATCGATGGGGGCGCGATTATTCAGTTTGCAGGGCATCAAAAGCTGACTTTAAGTACCTGGATCAAAGTGGATGAACCTTCCAATGGTACGATTATTAGTATGCTTAATCCGGATGATCGTCGTCCGCAGGGTTTTAGCTGGCGTTTGGTGGATAACAGAATCCAGGTCAATTTTGGTCCTCGCTGGTTGGATGATTCGGTGCGACTCCGTACGAAAGCGTCTATTCCGTCCGGGCAATGGGTTCACATCGCGTTTACATCCGATGGCACTCAGATGGCGCGAGGGATGGCGGTTTACGTAAATGGTGAACGCCAGCAGCTTGATGTCTTACTGGATATATTCACGGGAACGTATAAAACAAATCCCACTCTGATGATTGGTGCCGAAGGTAAGAATCATTTCTTAAAAGGACTCCTGGATGAGACTCGGTTTTACTTGAGAGATTTGTCGGCGCAGGAAATTCGCAGCCTAGCGGTCGCAGAATCTCCCGCTCAAATCGCCGAACTCGACGAACCATCCGCTGCTCAGAACGAAAAACTGTTGCACTATTATCTTGATCAGGTCGACGAGTCCAACGATGGAAGGGATTATCGGGCATTACGGTCATTGGAGGCCGGCACGCGCCGATTTGTGCAGACGATTCCAACATCGATGGTGATGCAGGAGAATGCTGAGCGAGATACGACCCATGTTTTGATTCGTGGGCAGTACGACAATCGCGGAGAAGAAGTCACGATGAATGTTCCGCGATCTTTGTTGCCGGCTGACGACTCCCGGGCCTTCAAGTCCCGCTTAGATCTGGCGCGTTGGATTGTCAGCGAACAGAATCCACTCACAGCACGAGTGATTGTGAATCGTTTTTGGTATCAGTTCTTTGGCCGGGGAATTGTAAAGACGCTGGAAGATTTTGGTTCTCAGGGAGCTCCGCCTACCCATCCGCGGTTACTGGATTGGTTGGCAGTGGACTTCCGTGAAAGTGGCTGGGACGTGAAGGCTCTGGTAAAGTCGATCGTCACGAGCAGTACTTACCGGCAGGATTCGTTAGTGAATCAGACTCATTTACAGCAGGATCCGGAGAATATCTGGTTGGCGCGTGCCTCCAGATTGCGACTGCCTGCAGAGACTTTACGTGATCAGGCCTTAGCTGTCAGTGGTCTACTCAATGGAACGATTGGTGGGCCAAGTGTAAAACCGTATCAACCGGAAGGGCTTTGGAAGGAAATCGCTAGCCAGGCCTATGATCAGGGAACAGGAGAAGATCTTTATCGACGAGGAATGTACACGTTTTGGAAGCGAACAGTACCACCACCGACGATGGTTACGTTTGACGCTTCGAGTCGTGAGATTTGTGTCCTGTCTCGCTCCAGAACAAATACACCGTTACAGGCATTGGCCTTATTAAATGAAGTCTCCTACGTGGAAGCTGCCAGAAATCTGGCTCAGCAAATGATGCTACAGCACGACGAGGTTCAGCAGCGTCTTCGCTGGGGATGGCGACAGGTGACAGGTCGTGAGCCAACACCATTTGAATTGGAAGTTATCAATCGGGCACTGCAGCGAAATATGAAACGGTATCAAGCCGATCTTCAGGCCGCCCGTGGCTTGATTGGATTTGGTGAAAGTGTCCCCGACGAAACTCTGAAAGTGGATGAATTAGCAGCGTATACCGCTGTTGCGAGTATGCTAATGAATCTTGATGAAGTGATTAACAGAGAATAGACGATGCAGGAATTTAATAAACAATCTGAACAGAATGTTGTCTCCAGAGCAGGTTGGCTCCACAATCGTCGGCACTTTTTGATGGGCGGAGGGGTTTCAATTGCTTCGGCAGCCATGAATAGCCTTTTCGCTGCGGAACAAAACGACAGTGACAATGTTCCGCATTTTCCAGCCAAAGCAAAACGCGTCATTTACTTGTGCCAAAGTGGTGCGCCTTCACAGATTGATCTTTACGACCATAAACCTAAGCTGAAGCAGTGGGTGGGAGACGATCTACCCGAGAGTGTTCGTAATGGCCAGCGTTTGACAGGGATGACTGCCGGGCAGGAGAATTTCCCAATCGCTCCCTCTATCTTTGACTTTAAGCAGTATGGTCAAAGTGGAGCCTGGGTTAGTGAGCTATTACCGCACACAGCTGGTATTGTCGACGACGTTACGTTCATTCGCACACTCTACACCGAAGCGATAAACCATGACCCGGCAATCACATTGATGCAAACCGGTACTCAGATTGCAGGGCGACCGAGTTTTGGATCCTGGCTATCTTATGGCTTAGGCAGTCTCAATGATGACTTGCCAACCTTTATTGCCATGACTTCGGGCGAAGGTGGGCAACCACTCTACGACAGGCTTTGGGGCGCAGGATTTCTGCCATCCCATCATCAGGGAGTGAAACTGAGAAGGACGGGGGATCCTGTGCTGTTTCTTTCTAATCCGCCCGGAGTAACGCGCAAAGACCGACGGGCCTTACTGGATGACCTGGCCTTGTTGAATCAAAGACGTAAAGAGGAAGTTGGTGATCCTGAAATTGAAACTCGGATTTCACAGTACGAAATGGCTTTTCGGATGCAGGCCTCTGTGCCGGAATTGACGGATTTTTCTAATGAACCCGAACATATTCTGGAGCAGTACGGAGACGATGTGAATAAGCCGGGAAGCTATGCGGCAAACTGCTTACTCGCTCGACGATTAGCAGAACGAGGAGTACGTTTTATTCAGTTGTATCATCGCGGTTGGGATCAACACACGTTTTTACCTAAGGGGATTCGTAAACAGGCAGCCGCTACGGACCAGGCATCCACGGCACTCATTCAGGATCTCAAACAGCGAGACATGCTGAAGGATACGTTGGTGATTTGGGCCGGTGAATTTGGTCGTACCGTTTATTGTCAGGGGACGCTGACCGATACGGATTACGGACGCGACCACCATCCTCGCTGTTTCACCATCTGGGCTGCTGGTGGAGGTATTCGGGAAGGTCAGGTGATCGGGAAAACGGATGACTTCAGCTACAACATCCAGGAAGATCCGATTCATATTCATGATCTGAATGCAACACTATTGCATTGTCTGGGAATTGAACACACGCGACTGACCTTTAAATATCAGGGGCGGCATCATCGCTTAACGGATGTCCACGGTAATCTCGTGAAAAAGATGCTCGCTTAAACCATCGAGTTTCCGGTGTTCAGTAAAATGAGAGCTAACTGATCAGGAGACTCGTTGGAATGCGTTTGTCTCATCCAGCACCAGTAACAGGAGAACGTCGAATGTCGTTTGATGGAAAACACGTATTAATCACCGGTGGTACACGCGGCATTGGAAAAGCGTTAGCTGAAAGATTAGCTTCTGAAGGAGCCTCCGTTTCACTGAATTATCTCTCTCGTGATGAAGATGCAGCGGCGACGGTGCAGGCAATTCAGGATGCTGGAGGTAAGGCAGCTGCAGTGAAGGGGGATAATTCTCTGCCCGAATCAGCCAATGCTGTGGCGGCAGCAGCCAGAGAGGCATTTGGCCCGATTGATATGCTTGTTTGTGCTGCGGGAATTAGTATTCCCGGGCCGGCGGATGAAATGACGTGGGAACGCTGGAAGACGACCATGAACATCAATCTGGATGGGACGTTTAATATGGTCTATTCCGTGATCGAAGAAATGCAGCAACGTCAATTTGGAAGAATCGTAACATTCTCATCGATTGCCGGTTTGCGACCTCGAATGAACCAAATTGCGTACTCCGCTTCCAAAGCCGGCGTCATCGCCATGACGCAATGTATGGCAGAAGCCTGGGCCGGAGATGGAGTCCGCGTGAATTGTGTTTGTCCGGGACTCACCGAAACAGAAATGGCACACACACTTTCTCCGGAATATCATTCGATGGTCGTCGGTGCGACACCTCTGGGACGTATTGGTGAACCTGCTGAATTAGCATCGGTCGCACGATTTTTGCTCAGCGAGGAATCCAGTTTTATGACAGGTCAGACGATTGTCGCCAGCGGCGGTCGCGTTATGGTGCCTTAGGCGGAAGTGAGAACCAAAACAAACAACCCTGTTGGGGTAGGAAGGATTTTTACGAATGCAAGTTAGAGACGCAGAGATTCTGTTTACGCCGGATTGTTCTCAGTTGAGGTTTCTACCGGAAGGGCCGATTACATTGGGAGAACAAACCTTCAGCTGGGTCGCGATTCAACATGCCGAAGAGATTGAATGTGGATCGTTAAACGTGTTTGACTGGCCGTCACAATCGAATGTCAATTATGATCTGCCAGGTCGTCCCGGTTTTGCCTTTCCCACCGAGGTTGAGAACCTGTTTGTCGCTGGAATCGAACGAAATGTAATGTTAGTTGATATTGCCAGTGGCGAGCATCAGATCCTAAGTGACGAAATTGATCAAACCGTAACTAATACAATTATTAACGATGGGATTCCATTTGCTGAAGGGATTATCTTTGGCGCAAAGGATTTGGAGTTCCAAACCCAAAAGGCTGGTTTGTATTTCTGGCGGGCTAACGATCGAAGGTTGTTTCTATTGCGAGACGATCAGATCTGTTCGAACGGGAAGATTATTACTCGTAATGAGTCCGGTTGGTCGTTGCTTGATATCGACACTCCCACTCAGCAGGTTGTTCGATATCAGTTGGATTGTGAATCCGGTACGTTAAGTCCGGCTGAAGTCGTGCTTGATTTGACGGATTTGGATATCTTCCCGGACGGGATGGTTGCGACTCCGGATGGTCAAAGTGTGATTATTGCTTTTTATAATCCCAATGCAGCGGAGTACGGAGTCGCCCGGCAATTTAGCCTTGCTGATGGCGAAGTGCAAGCAGAATGGCGTTGCGAAAAGGCGCCTCGCGTTACCTGTCCATTGTTGTTTAATACGTCTGATGGTGTGAAATTGGTTTTGACCACCGCGACGGAAGTCATGGATGCAGAGATGTTTGCTGAGCATCCTCATTCCGGTTGCCTGTTTGTCGGAGATACGGATTGGGAATCCGCTCCGGTGGACTATCGTTTTTCAAAGCAACAACTAGGAACCTAGTTAAAACCGGCGTTTGTGTTAAAATACCGACTGATAAAAGCTTTAAGGTGATGACGAAATCCACGTAATGTGATAGTGTTAATGGACACATGTTTCTCTGTGGAGACTGTAGCTTGCAGTCTGGTTTCTTTTACCTAGCATTAGTCCAATCTGGAGTAATTGATGGTTGACCATCCCGAAGATGATGACCTATTCGTTGATGACGAATGGGAAGAAGTTGAAGACGACGATGAACTTGAAGACGACGCCGATACGGATGTCGATGACGAGCTCGAAGACGCATTGAATGAAGGCGATGAAGGCGAATTCGAAAACGACGATGTCGATGACGATGATGACGACGAATTTGAAGACGCCGATGATCAAGCCGACGACGATGACGACGACGTCGAAGATGAAGATGAATACGAAGATGACGACGACGATGCGGATGACGAGTCAGAAGATGACGACGAAGACGATATCGACGATGCGGATGACGA
>DEAW01000163.1:11610-27745 GCA_002348315.1 Planctomycetaceae bacterium UBA2972
CGACGATGCGGATGACGAGTCAGAAGATGACGACGAAGACGTAGAGTACGAATACGTTGAGATTGATGAAGTCGATGAAGATGACGAAGACGTAGAGTACGAATACGAATACATCGAAGTCGATGAAGATGAAGAACTCGATGGAGACGTTGAGTACGAATACATCGAAGTCGAGGAAGAGGAAGAATCCGAAGAGGAATCTGAGGAAGAATCTGCTGACGAGTCAGCTGGCGACGATGCCTCAGAAGAAGCGGCGGAACCGGAAGTAGAGGAAGAGCCGGAAGTTGATCTGGGACCAGATCATCCTGACGCTCTGTCCGCTTTGGAAGATATTGGAGCTCGACTGATTACCAATCAGTTTGGCCGGGTGACCAGAATCCTTTTCTTTGATCGTCATCGTGATGATGATCTGGATCAGATTCGGAATCTACCAAGTTTGAAAGAAGTTTGGCTGTTGCATACGCCTCGAATTAAGCGTGCTGCTGTGGATGCTCTGAAAGAGCGACTTGAAGGAGTCGAAATCCATTACAGCTAAAGCGTCTTTCGAAATACACTCTAAAAACAGTAGCAAAGCCCCTGAAAACTTAGGGGCTTTGTTGTTTTAAATTATTTCTGAGTTTTAGCGCCCTGTATCCGGCGGTCTGGCACCTTTAGTAAGTAGAAGGCTGTTATGTCCAGAGAGCCTTCTAGCCTACATTCCGGAGGAGGGGGAGTAGAAGACGCAGCCAATACCCGGGCCTCGTCAATTTCTACTCCCCCAAATCTTTTTAAACTACGCAGTGACGCCGGATTTGGTTTAACCCTCCCCCGGATTCTTCTCGAGATTCTTCACCTGCTGCAAGAATCCTGCTCGCCCAGCAACATGATTCAACGAAGCATTTTGTTAGTCTAAAAGACTAAGTTATTCTAAATGCGGTTTATCGCCATTCAGCTTTTGTTTAATCAGCACCATGGAATCGAACCGCCCGCAGTTTCTAAAACGCATCCTGGTGCTGCTTTGATTTCCTATGGCTACTCGATAGGCGATCAGAAAATGCAGGTAGCTGAAAGTGAATGCGAAGATTATCCAGGCAATTCGCTCAATAATGGCCCGGCAAATTTGGGACTCAGTGATTTAGCTCACGAGATTTCAGGTTTATTCTACAGACAAGTTTGGGCGGCTCGCCTGCGAGATATCTCAGATGCACAGGGGCAGGTAATCATGATCGGCGAAGTGCTGCCTGACCGTAGCACGTTAATGCAGCGTGGATAGATGCACCCTGACGCCACGTGGGCTGCAACGACTGCCCCAATTAATGCTCCCATTGTTCAAATTGGTCAGCAGAATCCCCGGACACTGGCATGTAGACGACCGGACAGCCTGTCAGCCAGCCAGGGCTTCAAGTCTCAGCATTACCAGTCCATCCATTTGGGGCCTGCTATTGCTGGGAAGAATCTTTCACAGCAACAGGAATGGCTTGAGCGACCATAGGTTGTGCGGTCATAGAATCTGTAGGTAACTGAAGCTGATTTACGTCGACCTTGTCGGGATCGGCTTCCCCGACTTTCTTCTGTAGATTGCGGCGTATGTCTCCCATTTCAGCTCCAAATAGTCCCACCCGCACATGGAATTTTCGAAGAAAGGAAGTGGCACTCCCGTTGATTCCTAACAGGATAAACAGATTAGCCACCGGTACCAGCATACCAATGACGACTGCGGCCGCTATTTTCGTACCATGACGAATTAATTCCATCTTTACCAGACTAAATGTCACAACACACCAGCTTATGATGAAGACTACGGTGGAGATTAAGGCTGTTGGATTGCCCAGTAATTTTTGTCGAACAGGAAGATCGTCTTCATATAAGGCGATACCGATGACAACATTGCTTCCCAAGAAAATCAGCAGAAACCACATAAGGTATTTTTGCCACAACGCGATCTGCCACAACTTGCGTTCTTCTTCAGACCAAACTGCCTCAGCTTCGAAATTGGCATCCGGTGATTCATAGGGATTGAATTCCATAGTGACTTTCTACCTAACATCTTAAAGCGATACATTCATCCGGAGGCATTCTTGATAGAATCTATTGTAAGGCGTTTTTAACAGGAATGTAGAGTATGACCTTTCAACCAACTTTGAGATCATTGGACAAACAGATCGTTTTGCCCGGCGACAAATGTTTTTCTAACTGGGAATTGGCCTCTTCATTGTTGTATTACTCGTTCTGGGGATCGGCGTTTTCATGCAGATCAACAAGAGGAAGTCAGCCAATCAACAAATCGCCGACGAATTACAGCCGGAATCCACCAAGCAACACTCCGGCTCGTCGCCTGCTGACGAGTCGCAAACCGAATAAACGCTCCTTGTACTGCTGAAAGGGCATTCCCATGAAAACGAACTGGTTGGTAATACTTGGTATTCTGATCCTGACCGATGCATCTTACGCAGGCAAACCCTGGATCATTGACCCCCATACTCATTTTAAGGGTCAACAGCAGATTAGCTACGAATCGACTAAGACAGAGTGGCATCCGCAAAACTCTTTGGGGAAAGTAATCAAACCGGAAGATTATCGCCCGGTCGCCGATCGGTTAGAGTTGCGTTCCACGTTAGTCGTCGAAGCCTGTGATCCGGATAAGCCAGAGTATAACGATTGGGTCCTGCAACAGGTTGCAGAATCCGAACTGCTATGCGGATATGTAGCTCGGGCAGATCTTACGGACCCGGAGTTCCTGATGCATCATCGACGCTATCAAAAGACGGGATTTCTTAATGGGTACCGCTTTAGATTTGATGAACTAAACGGATATTTAAATCACCCGATTGCCAGAGATCACATTGGATTACTTGAACGAGAAGGTCTGGTCGTCGATCTGCTCATCGAAGCATCTCATGCAGACGATGTCTTGGCACTAGCTAACGATTTCCCTAATTTGAAAATCGTTATCAACCATTGTTTCCGAGCAAAGATTGTAGCAGGCAAGATCAGTGCTGAGTTACAGGATGCGATTACCCGATGCGCAGCTCATAAGAATGTTTACTGCAAGATGTCGAGCATCAACAATTTCTCAGAAGTGGCTCCGTTCGCCGAACCTGCACCGACGGAGTTAAGCTATTATCTGCCTATTCTGAATCCGGTTTACGATGCATTCGGTCCGGAACGTCTGATCTTCGCAACCAACTGGGGCGTCAGTGCTCACTTTGGCTCAGTCGACAACGTCAAAGAAACGGTAATGAGTTTTCTCGAACCCCAAGGCCGACGCGTTGTTGATCGAGTGATGTTTAAAAACGCCATCACGGTCTATAACATCAAACGACGTAATCTTCGCTAAACCAACAGCAACAGACTACTCGGTTTTATCCGTTGATTCGATGGTGACGCGGTCTTCGCCTGCCAGACGAATTAGATCAGGCAGGTCATAAACTCGCAAAGCACCGTTCACGATGGAATCGATCTGCCCTTGGATCTCCGGACTAGCAACCAGCTTAGTCCAGCTTTCAGGGACATCTCGAAGTGTGACCGAAGCAAACAAATCCGGATTCATAGCAGCTGCATGTAGGGCGACGATTCCGGCCTGTCCCACGCCAACCAAATGTACGTCACGGGGCATATTGACTGGAGTGACATAATAGGCCACAAAACGCGCAGCAGCTAAGGCATCTTCAGTGCGTGGGCCGACCAAAGATTTACCCTGGAGGTAAGACAAGTAGAATAGTTTCCAATCTCCTAGTATCTTGTCAGGTGCTCCATTGCCCGTTTCACCCTGGCCTCGCAGATCTACCGTTACGACTGCATAGCCATCATTTACTAAATCTTCGATGGGGCCTCCCGGTTCACCATCGCCCGTTTTCCCGCTGTCTGTTAGATAGACGTAGGCAGCATCCTGAGGCACCTTGGGGTGAAATGTGAGTCCGGGTAAGGGGGTCGGGGAATCGGTATGCAGGACGAGTTTATCGATGTGGTATTCTTCCCGATGTACACGGCCGATTTCCTCCATTCGAGGAGCAGGTAATGTCTTTGGATCCCGGATTCCGACGACTTCGCGAATCGCTTTACGTAATTGTTCCGGATCCTCTCGTTCCACCTGATCCTTACGTTGAGTTTCATAATGGGAAGCGAGTTCCGCATTGAGATCAAAGACGGATCGCTCATTCTCTAAGGTCAGCACCTGGCCCTTTTCAGTGACATTGAGGACAGTGAATTCCTGTAAATCCTGATCGAAATCCCGAATCGGTACATGCGTATCCTGACGCTGCAGCCAGCGTTGCATCCATTGCCCGATGGTAGCCAGACTTTGAGGTTTCACTCCATGTGTTCCTTCCACTTCGACCATATCAACCTGATGGGGAAAACCAAGAACTCCGTAAACTCTTTTGGATTGACGGTAAGTATTCCAGGCACCACGAATGTCAAAGTAATCTCCGGTCGTGGACGTGATCAACGTTGGGCGGGGCGCTCGCATGATCACATAGTCGGCGTGGTCCATACCAAAAGCCAATTGCCCGAAGATATTCTGTTCGGAGTCCTGAGGTCCTCGTGATTCAATCAATCGCTTAAAGGTTGTCAAATAGCATGCCGGTGCCGCACTAGTGATACGGGGATCCAGAGCCATAACATAACTCGTCAGCGTACCGCCTCCGCTGCATCCGGTGTAACCAATCTTATTGGTATCGATGTCATCACGTGTATGCACATAGTCGATCGCCCGAATAGCATCCCACACCCGATAGGTGGCAGTGTTCCTTCCGACCAGAATGGAACTTGCACCCACCAGAAAATGCTCGGTAGTCGTACCACTGAATAGAGGTTCGACTTCGGGGGTTACAACTTGAGACCTTTCACCCTGACCAATGGGGTCGAAGACAAACGAAGCAATCCCCAGCGTCGCCATACGAATTCCAAATCGCTGATTGTAATCCGCAAGCTTGGCCGTCCGGCTATGACCACTGGATACGAGTACGACTGGAAACGGGCCATCTCCGTGAGGCAGATACATGTTGCCGGTCACGTGATGGTTAGGTTGGCTTTCGAATAAAACGTTTTCAATTGTGTATTCTTTTAATCGAGTACGCTTCACAATCCGGGCATTCAACGGCGTGCGTTTGGGAAACCCTCCCAATGCCTCAGTAAACTGTTTACGCAACGCAGTCTGGTATTCAGTGATTGCTTCTGCCGTGGTGAGTGACGCAACCTTCTCAGACCGGGCGTCTAACAGTTTATAGGCTTCGGCTTGCAGGTGAGCATAGTAATTGGCGTTCTTCTGCTGCTCCTCCGTTAGAACGCTTAAGTCCTGAGCATAGATCGGCGCAGAAAGTAACAACAGGATTAGAACAGATTTATACATAATGTCAGATTTAAGTAAGAGGGTTACGGATTCTTATAGAGTTGATTATACATGTCCAGCAACTCGGCAATCACTCGGTCCGAGGCGCCTATTTCCACCCAGTTTGTACCGAGCCAGGTTTCGTAGCCACCTAACCGATGTTGCTCCGGTGTCGGAAGGTATCCATACCATCCGTTGGCCAGTTCAATAGTAAATGAATTCTTGAACGGTGATTCCTGCTTGAGTTGTAGGCCGATTTCAACAAATGTCTCGAAGGGAATGGCAGAGATACAGCTATCACCAATGCGGATTGCCTGCAGCGATGCATGAATTGATTCTGGAGCATCCTTTAACTTGGCAATTCGTTGGGCGTAAATCTTTTCGGTGGAGATCGAAATGAATTTTCCTTCGGGTAGCTTGAGTGCTTTTTCAAAGTGAGCGAGCATTTCGGCGGTCGGTTGACGAAGTTTTAACTCGATATCCTTTTGTCGGGCATCCAAAGCAATCCAATCAACATACTCCACTTTGCTATAAGCTTCGTGCACCTTGGCAGCTACATGCTCAGCAACCTCTTTCATTTTTTCATAGCGAGCATAGCGTTTACCACCCGGCTTTGGCTGGAAATTAATGTTGTTAATGTCGCCACTGGTCCCGTTGGAAAGTGTGCCTACAAAAGCAGGTTCCAGACCCTGAGCTCCGATTTTCTTTTCGATGTATCTGGAGAAATAACCGAAATAGTCTGCGGAAACGTCGCCGGCGTTCACGCCACCGACGTAATGCAACGAATAGTTTGCCAGCAGGGCAATGGGGCGTCCTTCACTGGACTGGATGGAAATAAAACGAATCTCCGGGTCGGTGACACCAGCGGGACGTTCCAGCGACGGATGGTTTCGGGGAGGATTCATTCTCACTCGATCAATTCCGCCAAACGGGTTGGCTAACAGATTGGCGTCATTGGAAAACCAACGCCGGTTAAAGACTTCCGACGGCTCTTCGGTGACTCCCCAGCCGATGCGTGCCGGTTCCAAATTATTCACAGCACGTCGTACGCCGTCCGAAAAGCGTTGAGCCAGAAATTGGCCGTAACTGGAGATTTCATCGGGCCAAAATACAGCTTTGGGACCACGGGGTGTGGCTGCAGAGTGAGTATGAGTCGCTGCGATCAGAATGTGGCTGGCAGGAATTTCTGTGTGCTGCGTGATTTGCTTCTTGGCAAGATCAACAACTTCACGGGGGATGCCCAGTACGTCGGCAATGACTATCGCCACTTTGGTCGAACCGTCATCCAACACAATGCAACGTGCGAACAACTCGTCATGAATGTGCGTTGCAGGTATGGGGCGAAAGCCTCCAATAATCGGACTTCCCAGCGGCGGAGTGATATTAGCCATCGCCGCACCCGCCTGAAGTTGCTTGTCCTGATTGGCAGGCTGATTTGCTGAAAGATTGAAAGAGAATAGACTGACGAGAATCAGGAGTACTAAATTGCGAAATTGCATGGTGAATTCACTCTGCTAGAGACTAATCTACTGACTAAGCTCTATCCTACCGCATGACCAGGCGTGATAGGAACTTTAGCAGACAAACCGATCGATTTGTTACCAATGATCAGGTCGTTGCCTCAGCTGCGTTTGCCGGTGGCTCGGAAGTTATTTCGCTTCGCGTGATTTAGAGTTCTTCCAAAGCCTGATTGGCATCACCAAAGCTGTCGAGTTTGACATCCATTTTGTTCATCATGGATAAGTACAAGCGACACATCTGGCGGTCTTCATTTTCCAGATAGTTTAGATTCTGCCCGGTCTTCATGCGGCCGCCGGCACCTCCCAGTGTTATCACAGGAAGTTCATTGGCGTTGTGGTGCCCGTTGAGCATGCTGGAACAGAGCATAATCATCGAGTTGTCCAACAGTGTCCGTTCACCTTCACGGATACTCTCCATTTTATTTGCAATATAAGCAACCTGTTCCAGGAAGAACTGATTCACTTTGAGCCAGTCGTCACTGTCGGTGTGGGAAAGTAAGTGATGGATCATGTAGTCGACGCCCAGATGTGGGAATCGCAGCGTTCCGTGGTCATTGTTTAGCTTGAGAGTGCAGATCCGAGTGGTATCAGTTTGGAATGCTAAAACTAAAAGGTCACTCATTAATCGCATGTGCTCAACGATGTCCTGCGGATAACCGTCCTCAGGACGAGGCATATCAGGTTCTAGCAGGGTCGGCTTGAATCCCTGTAATTCTCCTCGTTTACCAGCTTGCTCGATTCGACTTTCGACTTCCCGCACACTGTTAAGATATTCATCCAGTTTCTGCTGATCGCGACGGCTGATTTTGCGTCGGAAATCTTTGGCGTCTGCCAGCACGGCATCGAGTACACTCTGATCTCCCTGTTGTGACGAATCTTTGAACAGCTGATCAAAGGCCAGAGCAGGGTACACTTCCAGCGGTGTGGGAGTGGTTGGGCTACTCCAGGAAATATGCGAGCTGTACAGCATCGAATAATCCTTGTGGACCGATGGATTGGCTTTTTCACATCCCAGTACAAGACTTGAGACTTTAGTGCGATGGCCGATTTGTTGTGCAACCATTTGGTCCAGGCTTGTGCCTGACCGAATCTTCCCACCCGACGCCAATGGTGCTCCGGATAATAAATTCCCGGTTTGAGAGCTGTGGATATTCCCCTTTAAGGCTTCAGCATTATATAGCCCCTTAATGAAATTTAATTTAGCTCGGTGTGGCTCCAAAGGAATCAAGACTTTCCCTAACTCCATGTCGGCGCCTTGTCCTTTAGCCCACCATTCATTGGAGTGGTAACCACATCCGCTAAACAAGACAGCCATACGGACTGGAGCTTCGCTTGCCGGCTGCTTGCCAGTGGTTTCATCACCCCAAACTGCTGTCGACTCCATCCAAGGAAGTGCCATCGAACATCCCAGTCCACGAAGCATAGTTCGTCGCGATAGTACGTGATTGGTCATTGGAAATTCCTTTGGTGTGGGAGCCTACGAATAGGTTAAATTTATTATAGGGCGTAATCTCAATCCTGTGCCGCTAAATCACGACCTCGGATATACCGAAATTGCTTGCTCATCACAATCTGCATGATGGCGACGTTGATACGAGTTTCGTTTGCCTTCAGTTTTACGATCATCTCATCTATCAGTGGTTTATCGGACAATTGCACCTCTCTTCCGAGTGCATATCCAAGTAGTTTTTTGCAGAACTGACGAAGGAAATCGTCCTGCCGCTGCTCCAGTAGATAATTGCGGAGTCCAGCAACGCCTTCGAGTTCCGTTTTGTCGATTAGCTGTGTCCTGGTATCGACTACCTGCGGACGGATTCGTCCCAAGACATCGTATTGTTCTAACGCAAATCCAAACGGGTCAATTAAGGCATGGCATTTGGCACATTCGGCCACGCTACTATGCAGTTCAATCAACTCTCTTGCTGTCTTTCCATCCGGAACCAATTCCGGAAGCTGAGGTACGTCTGCAGGAGGTTTGGGAAGACGTTCGCCGAGTAACGTTTCGTAAACCCAGTTACCTCTTAAGATCGGGCTGGTCCGACTGGCACCCGAATTCGTAGCCAGCGTCGAACTCATTGCGAGGATGCCGCCCCGCCCGGATTGTTTTACATTCTCGACGCGTCTCCATTCTACGCCGGTGACGCCTTCGATCCCATAGTGCCTGGCTAAATCTTCGTTTAGATAAGTATGATCTGCGTTAAGAATATCCAGCACGGATCCGTTATTTCTGAAAAGATCTTCGAAGAACAGGAGCGACTCCTGATACATGTCATCACGTAGTTCAGCAAACTCGGGATACAAACCTTCATTCTTGTCGTCATTCTTGTCAAAGTTTCGGATATGCAGCCACTGCGCCGCAAACTCGACTGCCATCCGACGGGTTTTCGGATCGGAAAGCATCCTCCTTGTGACCTGGGCTATCTGGTCGGGTGTCTGGAGTTGATCTTCCCGAGCGGTTTGTCTTAGTGCTGGATCCGGCATCGAAGACCAGAGGAAGTAGCTTAGGCGTGACGCGATTTCATCCGTGGATACGGCTGTCGCTAGCTCGCCTTGCTGAGCATCTTCCTGTTTGAACAGAAAGTTGGGGGACGTCAAAATTCTGGCCAGCGTTAAACGACAGGCAGGTTCATGGTTTAGACCAGCGTTACGTAAGGCGGCATAGAGTTCGTGGATTTGTGCCCGTTGATCGGGCGTTAGATCACGCCGCCAGGCCCGGTGAGCAAAATCAACAATGGCTTCTAAATGAGTTGATTCGGTATCAATCAGCCGTTGACGAAATGCATCGGCATAAGCCTTCACCTGGGGCTCGATTGGCTTCAGAGCCTCCACGATGTCAGGTCTGTCCTGAGTGGCAAACTGATAGATTTGTTCATAAGCGACTTCAAACTGCAGAGGTTCCTGGGCAACAAACAAAAATTCATCCCAGAGAGCGTCCAATTCAGTTTGTTGTGATTTGGTAAGCATCAGCCTGGAAAAGTGCTGGTCTTCGCGGAACCATAATACCAGCGTAACCACTTCATCAACCGGAACTAATCTTACGTAGGCTAAGGCACGGGGAAACAGCTGGCGAAATTCGTCGAATGCTTTGAGTAGGTTTTCGTGATTTTCGTTGCCCGGAGCTGATAGTACGGGCAAGGTGACTAGCAATCGTTCGTGTACGCTATCGTCCCCGTTAAGATGCAATTGGACAGATGCTGCGCGTCCATGATTAGGGTCGGGGAGCCCCGACACTTTCAACGTTCTTCCCCGGGCAAATACAGCAGGAATTTTGATTGTGACTACCGACGGAGCTTTACTGACAAGGTCTCTTGGCGCGACTTCGCCGGAGACTGGGTGAACCCCAAAACGTTCATCAGTTTCAAGCCCGTCCTGTAAGCTTCCCGGATCGATTGAATCGAGGAAGTGATGCAGAGCCTGATGCACTAGAGCGTTGGCAGATTGGGGGTCCGCTGGTGGACGGCCTGTGGCAATCTGTTGGATTTGTTCAGCGAGCATTCCTCGTTTCACAGAGTCAGACTCTTTGGACCAGTTTTCTAATAGAGTTCCCGCAGGGATCGCGCTGATTTTTTCGGTCGGCTTATTCATTTCCTCGATTTGACCCTTGGTGATATGCCAGATACCGAGGTTTCCAAAGCGATCAGAATGGGGATTTCCTTCGAGGATATTATCTGCACAATCTTTGGCTAAGTCCCATTGGCGCTTTTCTCCGTCGAGTTCCTGTAGCGTTAAATCGATCCGGGTGAGATCGCAGACATGATTTCCAGTTCTCGGACCAATAAAGAGTCCAATCACTTCACCTTTTCGGACAGTGATCTCTTGAGCGGGAAAGGTCTTGGTTTCCGTTAAGCCTGCTGTACCATGCCATAGCTCTTCGATTTTGTTTCCCGATCGGTGTTGCAACCAGAACTCAGTTCCGTTGCCGCAATTGCTGTGAGCGTCTGCGACTACCGAAGTAATGGAAACGCGTACGTCTTCCGGAGCTTTCCACAACGTGGCAATGAACATCGTTGGAGTTGGATGAACCGTGATTCCATGAGGTGGACTGTCACCGGGAATTTTTACTAGATCGTCTGAGCTATTGGCGGTCAGGTTAGGTAAGTCTGATCCCCAGCCGTTGACAGCCGAATACCCGGCAACATTTTTCACTTGAGAGAGAATTAATCCCTGGATATCAACAGCGGTTGTTACCTGAACATTCATAAATCCAAACCACTTCTCCAGCAAAATAGCATCCAAATCATGCTGGGCCGCGAGTGCTTCGATATTGACTGGTGGAGTTTGCCTGGAACCCTTGTCCACAGCAGCAAGATATTTTGTCGTATTCGTCAGTGATTGTTGACGAACTTTCGCGTAACGCCTGGTTAACCCGGCAAGATTTGCCAGGTAGATAGGGGGAGCCCCTTCTTTTTCAAGACGGGCATTTTGCCATAAGACGTAATCGTCATCGCTACCATCGCCCGCGGTACTCGCGCCAAGATGAACATTGACTTCCTCCATCTGCGATTCGGGAAATGATTGTTCCAGTTCGATCACAGGTTGTATCGGGACGACAGGTGCCTGCCACTCGGTTGGCGCCTGATTACGACCGATATGACCGACAACGTTAAAAGTCCATAACATCGAAAGCCAGGCGTCCATTTCAGTGGCCAGTGCGTCCACATTCGCCGGAGTCAGAGAACGCAGGCGATTTCCGACGTATTGCAACAAGTGAGAATGTTGATCCGGTTGCTGGTGCAATTGCCACAATTTTTTCAGATAGACCGGATTGATGTTGTGCTTCTGAGCTACCTCATCAAAGGTTGATGCCGTGGATGCTAATGCTTCGCGATCATGAGCAATTGCTTCCAGATAACCTCGTAGATGAAGATGCCCCTGCTGCTCATAGGGTAGATCGGGGGACGTGCGATTTGCTGCCCGGTAATACGAACGAATCTGCTCCATCATCTGATCGACTTCATTACGGCGTGACGTTCTTTTAGACCAACGTAATCCCGTGGGTGTAAAAACGGCGTGTTGGGCAATCGCTTTCCCGGCATCAAGAT
Organism: Planctomycetaceae bacterium UBA2972; assembly: GCA_002348315.1. Classification (GTDB taxonomy): domain Bacteria; phylum Planctomycetota; class Planctomycetia; order Pirellulales; family Pirellulaceae; genus UBA721. The sequence goes on from DEAW01000163.1 coordinate 23,481, forward strand.
ACTTACGGATCAAGTTGGGTGACATAGACAATGCGTCGCCAGTATTAATGAAGCCTTCACCTGCCGCACCGTCGACGGGGAACTCTTTGGTGGGATCGAGTGAGGTTAATCCCGTGAGATCGCGAATCGTATAGTTGTATTCGGAATTATTGAGACGACGCAGGACGACTGGTCCGGGGTCACCGGCATGGGCGCGTGCTTCATGCTCAAGCAACGATCGTGTCCAGTTTTGCAGTAGTTGGCGTTGTTGATCGGTCGGTTGGTCGGATTCCTTGGGTGGCATTTGCCGACTATCAAGCATCTGGGAGATACGAATCCAGGGCTTGGTGTTACTTTGAATATCGGCCACAGACTCGAAAACTTCCAAATCCAGATCTGCTTCGGTGAGGTCCTGATTATGGCAGTCATAGCAATACTGCTTCAGTAACCCAAGTATCTGTTGGTCGTATTCTTGCTGGAATTTAACGATTTGAGCGTCCTGAGCATGTAATGCAGTGACCGCGAGAGTTAGCCACATGGCACTGAACAGCTTACGGCGATACATCGATGTTCTTCCCGGAGGGGTGGTAAAGTCGGCATGACGAAAGTAGAAACTTCAGCTTTGATTTTATCAGATAGACTATTGTGGGTAACGTCGAATTAGCGACCTTCGACGATTACTGTTGAATTGCTGTGGCTGAATTTTTTAGTTTGTCGTTGGCCGACTATTTGGCACTCGTTTTTTCAATACGATAGAGGTGTTTTTCGGTACGGATGAATAACGACCGATCGGAGACCGCTGGGGTGGCTACTAAAACATCCTCCTCCAGGGAATTCGTTGCCAGGACTTTGAACTGTCGTCCTGGCTTCAGGATGAAAGACCTGGCATCTTCATTAAAAAGGTAGATTCGGTCATTGGCGTAGATCGGGGATGCTGAAAACGAACCTTCAAGTCGTTGTCGCCAAACCTGCTCACCCGTTTTTGCATCCATACAGGTCATGATCCCCAGTCTGTTTACCAGATAAATCAGGTCATTAATTAATAACGGTGAGCATCTGGGAGGCATCGCTGCTGTCTCTTTCCAGACGATGTGGCTTTCTGTGATATCACCTGAGCCTCCCAGACGAATGGCCCATAATTCAGGATTGTCACGATCGACCGTGGTAAACAACAAACCATGACCACTGACCGGGCGGGGGGCATTTGAAAATCCGTGGTGCTTGATTTTCCATAACTCCTCTCCAGTTTTGGGATGGTAGCCATAACATCCCATGGCACCGTTGCTCACCAACTGCTGCTTGCCCTCATACGTAACTAAGCTTGGCATGCTATACGCTTTGCGTTTATGCACGGGGACTTTGGAAAAGTCGGCAGAGCGGTTTGTTTTCCAGGCAGTCTTTCCGGTGTGTTTATTGATCGCGATTACGTATTGCACATCCCGGCCGTCGACGTTGACAATAAACAAATCGCCATAGAGCATGGGTGAACTTGCAGGGCCGGCTCCGGCTTCATGGTCACATTGAAGATCTCGCCTTGTCCACACAGTTTTGCCTGTTTCGCGGTTTAGACAAGCTGTTCCATAGGTTCCGTAGTGAACATAAACCTGTTTCTCATCGATGACCGACGTGGGCGTTGCGAAGCTGTTATCGGCTGCAATACGTTGAGGAGCATCCACGTCGAATAGGTGAATATCGTGAATGATCTTTCCCGATTGCCTATCCAGACAGACGGCGAACATCTTATGACCGTCTAAAGTCGCAGTCGTAACCCATACCTGATCGTCCCAGATCACCGGTGAAGACCAACCTCGGTCATGGATAGCCGTCTTCCAAACAACATTGGTTTCTTCATTCCAGAAATTTGGCAATTCCGGAGCATGCACGTGACCGTCGCCGTTGGATCCTCGAAATTGATCCCAGTTGGATTGCCCTTCAGCCATGCAAGGCATCAGCAGAAGCGGCAGGATGGTTACGACGAGTATCTTATAAGCGTTAGCTGACATGGAATTTTGATGGAGGCTCCGAATTAGGTAAAAAACGACTCAACCTGTGCCTAAGATTATTCAGGAAAGAAAGGAAAGAGTTCTTTAAGTTGTTGAGTTGTTGGTCGTGATCCATACTCGCAAATCTCAAATGCCTCGGCATACTTGAGTTTACTTCCTTGCTCGATTCCGTAGGCGCGAATGAGTTGTTCCCGGTAGCGATTCGCTTCGTTGCCCTGTCGCCGTGCCCAGCGTTCATAGAGCCACTCTCTACGAGCTTTGGGGTCACTGGCGGGAGGGACGAGGGCCATCCGTTCGGCGCTACCGCCAGCACCACCTTCAAATGCCTGAGAGACTAAAGAGGTCAGGGCATCGACTTTTTTGTCAAAAACACTGTCGACGGCAACCACGATATCAGGCTCGAAAGGGTAAGGTTTTTGGAAGCCATCACTGGAATACAAAAAGACCGGATTCTTTTTAAGGTGAGGAACGTCAGGACAGAAGAAGGGAACGGTGACCATGAAGGCAGCATCCTGTACAAGGATACCTGTGTAACGGTGGTCCGGATGGTAATCCCACGGGCGATGTGAAATGACAATATCCGCCTGCCATTGCCGAATGATTCTACAAATCGTTTTGCGGTTCTCCAATGTGGGCAACAACTCACCATCGTGGATGTCTAATACCTTGGAATGGGCACCGAGTCTCTTGGCACATTCGGCTGACTCAGCAGTGCGTCGTTTGGCCAATTCTCCGCCGGCCATTTTCCAATGTCCGATATCACCGTTAGTAACCGAAACCAACAGGACATGATGACCTTGCTCGGCCCACAAAGCAGCAGTTCCTCCCGATTTATACTCGGCATCATCCGGATGCGCGCCAAAACAGACGATGCGAAGTTTGCCATCGTCCTCTGGAACATCCAGCTCGACGCTATAGGCGGACGGAATAGTAACTCCACTGAAAATCGCCAGTATGGTAAATAGTTGCACTAAACGGTTCATAGTATTTCTCGTGAGATGGAAACTTGTTAAGTATGATATGAGTTTGATTTTAATCTTTTACAAAACGGCTGGCAGCCTCATAGGCCTTGTGACCGGTTGATTGGCCCGTGAGGATTTCTTCCTGATGCTGAGGGAGATGACTTCGATGCTCGGCGATGAGTGATTTTAATCTCTTCTTTTCAATCAGATTGTGCCATTCATGAGGATCACTGAGGTGGTCATAGAATTCCTCGGAACCATCCAGATACTGAATGAATCGATATCGTTCTGATCGCACTGCAAAATTACCTTTCCCGAAGGAGGATAACGCAATGTGGTCCCAGTCCGCTGTCGGGTCCTTTAATAAGGGAACGAGCGAGTGCCCTTCTTGAGCAGCATCAAACGGGAGGCCGGCGAGTTCGAGTAGTGTTGGATAGATGTCCAGCAGTTGGGCAGGTTTGGTTGAGTTCTGGCCGGCTGCAAATCGCTTATCAACCACCACCAGGGGGACACGCGTTCCGTCTTCCCAAATCGTACGTTTGGCCCACCGTTGTTTCTCCCCTAAATGAAAACCATGGTCTGCGAACAAAACGATTATCGTATTGTCTTTGTGAGGAGATTTGTCCAATGCATCAAGCACTATACCCAAACAATGATCTGCAAAAGCAATGGATGCTAAGTACGATTGCACCGCATGCTCCCACTGGCCGGCTTCTTTAATCCACTGGTGCTCTGGTGAGACGTGTTCTTCGTTGGTCAGTGCAATCGCATATTCACAAAGGTCTCTGCGATCGGTGTCGTTAACAAGCGGAAGTTTAATTTCGTCGCGAGGAAAAAGGTCAAACCATTTCTTAGGCGCAAACATTGGCACATGCGGTCGATAAAAACCAACGCCCAGAAAGAATGGTTTCTCCGAATCCTTAGGTAACATCGCTAGTTTATCTACAGCCCACTGAGCGATCTTATAGTCCGGCATCTCTTCGTCGTTTTCCGGGTAAGCTCCCCAATCCCAAAGCGGATGGCCATGTGGTTGCGAGATTTTTTCTTTTGGACGCGGACCGAATCCTCCCATCGATCCTCCCCATTCTTCAAAAAAACGACCATCACCGCCGTGGAATATCTTGCCAGCTGACATCGTCTGATACCCATGTTTTGCAAAACGTTCCGGGAGTGTGTCCAGTTCCTTGAGTATGGGTGCTTGCTTGAGATCAGGCTGTAAGAAATACACTCCGGATGTATGGGGATGTCGACCTGTCAGTAGACTTGTTCGAGATGGATTACATACTGGTGACTGACAATGCGTATTGGAGAATAATGTTCC
>DEAW01000103.1:0-44333 GCA_002348315.1 Planctomycetaceae bacterium UBA2972
GTCTGTATCGACCCCTTGATGAATGTCTATACCCGTGACAACACCAATGATGGTGGCGGCTGGGACATTAGACTCAGCCATATCCATCAATCCGGTAACTATGGCTATCCGTCTTTGTATGTCAATTTCACTGAAGAAGGCCTGCCACCACTCGCTGATTATGGCGGAGGTTCCGGGTGCGGCGGGATGTTTTTCCATGACCTGCGATGGCCTGATCCCTTTGGTAACGCGTTGTACACCTGTGACTGGGGACGCAGTGAAGTTTATCGCCACAACCTTCCAGCGAACGGCGTTACATTCGACGCCCACCAGGAAGTCTTCTTAAAGATTCCTCGCCCAACAGATATGGACGTCGACGGCAGTGGTCGCATGGTGGTCGCGAGCTGGAAAAATGGCAAGTTCGCATACAGCGGGGAGGATGTCGGATTTGTGGCGATGATCACTCCCACCAATTACATACCTAAGCCGTTCCCGATCATGCCTGAACAATCCGATGATCAACTGATCCATCATCTATCTTCACCCAGCCATGTCTATCAAATTCATGCGCAACGAGAAATACTCCGTCGCGGAACAACTGATCGCACAGTATCCGCGTTGTCTGATCTGGCCACAAGCAACCAGCAATCACTGCATGGGCGTGTGGCAGCAATTTACACTTTAAAACAACTTCTGGGCACAGATGCAAAAGACTTTTTAATTACGTTGTCGAAGCAAGAAAAGATTCGTGAACACGCATTGCGAGCGCTCACTGACCGCGAAGATGGCCTGAAAGATTTGGATATTTCGCCGTTTGTCGAAGCGTTAACGGACACAAATCCCCGTGTACGCGCTCAGGCACTCATTTGTCTCGGTCGCATTGGAAATCCTGCCGCCGGTGAAGTAATTATTCCTCACACGCTTCGTGATGCAAATTATCCCAAGCCTGTCGGTGAGCCACTGTACAAACAGGCTGATCCGGGCCGTGTCCTTTCTCATCTGGCCATTCGAGCATTGGAAGCTTGTCAGGCAACGGAAGCCTGTCTCGATGCAGTGGACGGCCCCTACGCAGATGGCGCCTTTTGGGCGCTAAAGTATATGCACAACAAAACCGCTGTCGACGGTTTGATCAAACTATTAAGTACGACACAAAGTGCGGTCACTCGTAGTGAGGCAATCACGACGCTGATTCGTTTATACCACCGTGAAGGTGACTACATCGGTGGCTGGTGGGGCACTCGCCCGGACCTTACGGGACCTTATTTTGATCGACGAACTTGGGAGCAAAGCGCTAAAATTGCTGACGTCCTAAAAACCGTTGTACCAGAACTCCCAAGTGAGGCTCAGGCCAATGCAGGCACTCAACTCGCTCGTCATAAAGTCGAAATTGAAGGTCTCCAGCAATTGGTGGCCGATGCCAATCAACGAGCGGAAATGGCTCCTATCAAAATTGCGAAGGCCGACCCCAACAACCCTGATCTAATCGCCAACCTCGAACTCGATATTTCTTCTTACCGGGCTAACGACTTTAAAGGCAATCCAAAGAAGGGCGAGCCACTGTTTACTCGTCAAAACTGTGTTGCCTGCCATACGACAGCTAACGGGCAGGTCCCCAAAGGTCCTCATCTGGTTGATATTGGAAAACGCTATAAAAAACACGAACTGATCGAATCCATTCTCAATCCCAACGCAAAGATCGCACAGGGATTTGACACCTATGCCTTCATTACAGTCGAAGGTAAGGTGATTACCGGATTCATTACCAGTGAGAGTGCCACAGACGTCAACCTCCGACAAACCAACGGACTGCCGCTGGTATTAAAAAATGACAATATCGAAGTTCGCAAGAAGTCAGAAGGCTCCATGATGCCCAAAGGACTGGTCGACAATCTCACTCCCGAACTACTGGCCGACCTGATCGCGTATCTGGAATCGCTCAAGTCGAAATAACACAGGGCTTAACTCAATGACAACGCACTGGTTGAGTCGCCCAGTGAATCCGCTTGCGATCCCATGATGCGAGTTAATGCCAGCCAGAGATTTGCAACCGGAGTTCCCTGTTCAGACTGGACATGTCGATTTGTCCGTATACTTCCGCCTGCACTTCCAGCAATAACCAATGGCAGGTTGGTATACACATGCTCCTGACCGCTGCTAAGACCTGAGCCAAACAGAAACATGGTATTATCCAGAAGTGAATCTCCACCTTCTTTAATGCCACGCATCTTTTCTGCAACATAGGCAAACTGTTCTATATGGTAGCGATCCAACCGGCCAAGTTCCGCTCGCACGTGATCATTACCCTGTTGGTGCGTCCAGGAATGATGCACGATGGGTTGCTGAAACACACCATGAACGGTTAGCGGAGTGCTCCAACGTTCCGGAGCGACCATTAAAGAGGCCACTCGAGTTAAGTCTGTCTGGAGAGCCAGGATCATAAGATCGCCCATCAGCCGAATATATTCGTGGCGTTCCAATTCCGGCCACGGTACTGTCGGAGCTTCCAACCGCAATTGTTCAATCGTTCCTTTACGATCTTCAATGCGTTTGATCTGTTTTTCAACAGCACGCACAGATTCCATGTATTCATCGAGCTTGCGAACATCCTGAGCTCCCAGTTTGAGCTGTAGTCCCTTTGCGTCTTCCAATACAAGATCCAAAATACTTGAGGACACACGATCCTCTTGCACGACAAAGAGACGTCGAAACACTTTATCCGGATCACGCATCGACTTGGCTACATGGCCATGACCGTACCATGAAATATTGTCGAAGTAGACTGACTCTCGATTATCTGTGTATGGATTACAGCTCAACTCCAATGATCGAAAAGGTGTATACGGCGCAGTCTGATCCGCAATCAACTGATCTACCGTGCGTTTAAGAGGATAACCGGCCGGCGACAATTCAGTCGGATGGGCACTTGAAAGCCAGCATGTACTTGCCTGTGCATGCCCATCCGTCCCGGCCACCTTGATTCTGTCCAGATTGGAATATACCGAAATTTCGGATTTGAGATTTTCCAGTGGTTTGAGCGTCGCACTAAGTTCAAATTTGTCCCCTGCACCGTCGACATGCCAATCTTCCTGAACGACGCCATTGGGAACATAGAAAAATGCCGCACGGCGAGGTGCAGGATTCTCTGTCGCTGACGCGTTGTCGACCATCGCATTTAGCAGAGGCAGACCGATGCTCGCTCCGCAACCTCGCAAAAATGCCCGACGTTCGATTGTAAGTTTCCTAACCATCGTTTTCTTTACTCTTTTACAGATTCCTGTTGTTCGTTCTCACCCGTCACAGCCTTTACAAACTGTACAGCCTGTTTATGTCGAAATGGGTACGAGGTGGCAATACCAACCACCACCGATGAAAACCGTCCCTCACTGGCCAAAACGTTTCTAACAATTCTATCGACCGCCAGCTTGTCGGACACTTCCAATTCCCGCCCTAACGCATAGGACAACAGATGTTCGCTGAACGCGCGAGTGAACACCTCCGGCCGGGACAACAATGCCTCTTTGAAAGACACGATATCATGAAAGCGAATCTCACCAAACAATTCACCGCTGGCATCAATCTCCAGTCCACTGCGATACGTATCACGCCAACGCCCCACGGCGTCGTAGTTCTCCAACGCAAATCCTAATGGATCGATTCTGGCATGACAGGCTTTACAGGACTGATTCGTTTGATGCTGTTTCAGTGCCTGCCTTAAAGTCAGCCCTTTGGCTTCGATTACGGCATCATCTTCTTCGATTTCCGGTACCACATCCGGTGGAGGTGGAGGAGGCCGGTTAAAGATGACTCCGGCAACCCACGCACCTCGAGTAATTGGATTAGTACGCAAGGGCGAGCTGGTCATCGTCAGCACGGCTGCTGTCGTTATCACTCCCCCTTCACGTTTATCATCGAGTTCGATGCGGTTAAATTGTTGATAACTGGGGAGGAAACGACTACGTTCCCCCTTCCCTTCAAACGGTTGCTTTGCTCGATACCAATGATGAAGCTCGTCACTCCGATAGGTGTAATCTGAATGAATCATCTCCATGATGGAGCGATCCTCGAGCATGATACTTTCAAACAGCAATAACGGCTCCAACATCGACTGCAGTCCAAGCTTCCAATACTCGCAGCCAATTCTTGAGTAATACGATTCGAAGCGTTTAGAGTCCGGTACAGCCGTCACTAACTGGTCGAGTCTTAACCACTGTCTGGCAAAATTCTGGCTAAGCGATTGACTACGCGGATCTAATAACATTTCTCGAACCTGCTTCTCCAATGTATGAGGGTCTGACAGTTTCCCAGTCCGTGCCAGATTCAACAACTGATCATCCGGAATGCTGTTCCACAGGAAGAACGACAGCCGGGTAGCCAATTCATAGTCATTGAGTTGCTGTTTTCCACCAGCATCCGGAACATCTTCAACAACATACAAAAAACGTGGGGAAGACATGATCGCTGCCACCGTGTCTTTCATCGCCTGTTCGAAGGAGTTTGTCTGCTTCATTCGTGTTTCGAAGAATCCGAGATAGCGATTCCGTACGTCTGGTTCAACAGGCCTACGAAAGGCCTTTTCCAGGAGGATCGTTAAGCGTTGAACTGCGTCGGAATTAATATCGTCTCCACCGGATGCCTGAAACCACTTATTAAAATCACGACAGTAGTCATTGAATTCCGGCGCATTCACGATTGCTTGTGCCAGGTTTACATACGTTTCGAGCTGCAAAGCGGAGACACTGAGTTCTTCGCCTCGATTATTGAATCCATATTCAGCCGGCAAGTCAGCGGCAAAAGGAAACACACCAGCCAGGATCGGCTTTTCAATCACGTTCTTGCCGAGAGTACGATTGCCTAAATGTAGGGTATCGGGCATCAGGCCTGCGATGGGTTGAAAATAAGGATAGTCGCTGCGAATAACGCGTTCAGGCAGCGGATAAATATCACCGCGTAGTCCCAGTAATTCGGTGACCGAGTTGTTATACTCCAGACGATTCATACGTCGCATGACGACCGGTTCCAGTTGTGCTTTGGACGCCAGCATCTCGTCAACATGGTTTTGCAACCCTAAAGCCAGCTGCGACTTTTGTTTGAGCGACGGTTGCTCCGCGCCTTCAGGTGGCATTTCCCCGGCCTCGATAACCTGCAGGACTTTGTTGGCAATCGTTAGATTCTCAAGGAATAACTCTTTTGTGGTAAGCGATTCCAAATCGATCTTTCCCTCTCGACGATCTGCGTGATGACAATCTGAGCAGTATCGCTTCATCGTCTTATACAGCGTCTCGTAGTCCACAAATGAAACTTCCACCCGGGGTTCCATTTGCTGAGACTCCGGATTTAGATTTTTAAGACTGAGGTAATCCAGTCCGAGAAGATATCGTCCCTCTTCCCGAAATGCGCTGGCCTTCTCATTGGCTCCGACAAGACGTAATTCCAATTCGTGAATCCCCTCTTTAAGGTTTTGTTTCCCGAGTGATAATTCTGGTGGGTGCACTACTCCACGGGCATATGAATCCCCCATTTCAGATAGTTTTTCACCATCCAGATAAATGTGGCATATGCCGTAATCCGGTGCGTGAGTTAGCTGCAAGGCGACGTCATATTCACTGGAGACCCGCACCTTGAAGAGGAGTTTGAGGCTTTGCCCGACAGTACCATCCCACAGCAAATGGGCATCTCGACTCCAGGCCGTTCCATAATGTTTCATCCCCTGAACGCGTGCAGGCTTATCGAATTTAAAGTGATATTCGCCTTCATAGATTCCATTGAAGGGACTGGGCAGGCGAACTTCACGCGGTTCTTGCGCGTGTACGACGGCGGAGCAGATGAATAGGAAGCAAAGGATTCGAGCCATACCAGTATTATAGCTTGATTACCTAAAGAATTCCTTGGTGCTAACTTGCTGTGTTGTCAGTAGCCCCTGACCGGCAGCTTCCAGCAAAAAGTCCCGGCCATCACCTCGTTGCGTAAACATGACTCGTCCAGGACTTACCAATCGATTCCAGTGTTCGAGAAAGATATTGGCTACCTCTTTGTTTTTAGCTAATGCATTGGGAACCGCGTGTAGCATCACCATCACCCGCTCAACCTCGACATGTTCATACTCTTCAGCAAAATGATTCTTAAAAAACGAAGGGAGAATTTTGGCAAACCAGGGATATCTGGTCCGCATCGAGAAGTCCTTTCTATCCACAAACCGCTCGACCACATACCTGGCTTCCAACGGCGGCGAAAAGACGTCCGACAAAGCCTGCGTGAACAACTTAATTTCTTCCTCCTGAGCTTCTTGCAAAAACACACGCACGTAGCCACCGGCTTGTTCTCCAACAAAGAGATGATCAAGTAATTCCTTTGTGTTTTCCCATTGAATCATTCCGGCATCTCGAAGAGAACACACAATCGCTTCGGAGACTTTCTTTGTTAACGAGTCAGGAGTCCAGGCCGTTGTGTCGCCTGTAAAAGGTGGAAATCCTTTCCCTTTTACACTGTCGCCCAGAGGGATCTGAATTGACTGGGCTGCCTGGCCTTTGAACGGTTTTCCGATCCCCCACAAATCGTAGTTAGCCTGACGATTACCGGCTCTTTCCAACATTTCTTCCGAGATTGAAGTTGCGACGTGTTCGACACCGACAGGTTTTATTTCCGTGAAGGCCGGGTGGACATGCCCCACCCCCTTTTCGACCATCCCATCATCAGTAACTCCGTAGATACGAGTATGCTTTTTACAGAACCGGTGATAATCGGAAAGGCCTTTTAAAAACTCCGGGGCCAGACATACGACATCCCAATTGTGAGCTATCTTACGAGGTACATCTTCATCGAGGCGTATCGAGCGTCCGCGCAACTGATTCACACTCATCGATGTGGTCACAGACGTTAAATCCACCAGCACATTGATTTTATTGGCATCCCAACCTTCACCTAATAAGCCTCGTGTGCCCACAAGACACTTCGTGTAACCAGCCTGAAAGAACTCGGTTACAAGTTCAATATAAACTCGAGGTACCCAATCGCTACCTCGGGCTTTCAGTAAGCGATAGCCATCCTGCGCTCCCCAACGAAGTTCGACTTCATAGTCTTTGTCCTGCAACCACTGGGAGGCATATTCGTGAAATATTAGGTAAAGATCATCATCAACCAAAACGGTCGATCCTGTAACGAGTACTGGATCGAGGTGATCCGTTTGTTCGTCTTCCAGCAGTGTGCGGAAAGCCGCAACGGCACCTCCCACTTCGCTGTCAAGAATATGGCTGACCTCCGGAGCAACGGCAGACGTCTTTTCATAGTCACAAATCACCACCGCGCGGATCGTATCGCCAAGGATTTCCCTTTCACGCGTCAGAATGGGAATCAGTGCTTTGGCTTTACTTTTGGAATAGGCCAATATTCTATTAACCGGAGAAGCGCAACGTTGATTGCCCGTTTCGGTAATCTGAGTTCCCAGCAAACGCAGGTGCTTCTTCACTCGTTCGGCCAACTCCAGGTTTTGTGCATTTTGAGTACGCATCAGATACAGGCGTACGTAGGGATCGATTACCGGCACGCAGTAGGCCAGAAGATCTTCGCAGTCGTCTATCTGTTGCTGAGATAATTCACGAGCATTGGAGGGTAGTTCCACGTTATATTTAGCGAGCAGAACACGCGCTGCCCAGGCAAACGAAGCAAACCGCTTTTCATATTCTCCCCAACTGCGGGCAGGCCTTAGTGGTAGTTCCATCTTTTCCAGTGTTTGGAAAGTCCATTCGTTCAGCGAAAGCCGATCTTCACCCTCAGGAACATGCTGCAGGACATCAAGAATATCCTGCATGTATTTGCTGGTATTGGCAATGTACTCCAACTCATCATTTGTCGGACGTACAAAATAACACAGATCTTTGTAAGGCGCCAGGAAACCATCTTTGATGACGGCAGGTACCGGAACTTCATAATCAATGTCTGCCAGCAACGATTCATAAATCGTCCAATCCGTGGAATCTGCTTCCTCAGCATCCGGAGGTGTGGCAGTTAATCCAACAACAACCGGATCATCAAGGTACTCAGCAATCGCATTAAGCACACGTCCCCAATGCCCTACAAGATGATGACATTCATCTAGAATGACCAACCCAACCCCGGCCTCCTTCAATTGATTTAGATTTTGCAGTGAGCTTGAGTGAAGCACCGACAAAGCGTCGTTACCACGAGTGATCTCTTCGCGAATCTTCTTGGTATAGTAGGCTAAGCGTTCCTGAAAATATTCCGGGTTATGCTCATGCAAATCACGAATCCAGACCTCCGCTTCTTCATCAGACTGGGCCTTTTCAGTTTCAACTAAAGTTTGCCTCCAAAACTCTAAAGCTGCGTCACCCAAGTCGTCATTTCCCCGAGCCGGCATCGTCAGAGCTTGATACGTCAGCGAGGTAAACAGGCCGGGGTTTTTACCGTCAGATGACAGTAGTTTCTCCGGAACAGGTTGCCCATCCGCCTCGAAAAGATCCATGCGTGCGAGCCACTGCGATTGGATAGCAGAATTAGGGCTGAGGACGACCGCCGGGCACTTAAACACTGCTGCCCACAGATACAGCCCGGTAACCGTCTTGCCCGATCCCGGAGGGGCGTTGACATATAGCTTTCTATCACCCGAATTGACGTGCTTCAACGCGACATCCACAACCTCTTGCTGGCTGGGGCGCAACGCACTTTTGAAGGCAATCTCCGGAAAAGCCATAAAATCCACTGTCCTTTCTACTGACAGTCCATTCTACCCATATCCGTCATCAACGCTTCAGATAATTATTGAGGCAGGTTTAGCCCCGGAGGTAAGTTGAGACCTCCGGGCAATCCACCAGGAGGACCGCCCGGGGCAGCCGGTGTTTCAGGTTCATCTGATTTTTCTCGAATCAACTGCGGCCGTGACAGGCTCAGCTTATCGAATTGAGCCCCGGGTACGACGTAGTACCAAAGCGCGAAGCGTCTATTAAGATCATCAGCCTTTTCCTTACCTTCTTCAAGCTTTCGCTCGTAGTTAGCTAATTCAGTGGCATAGCTTTGCTTAGCAATTTGGTAGGCATTCAGATCTCGTTCGTACTGCAGTTTCACAGCTTCGAGTTCTAACGCTGGATCTTCAACCGTTTCGGTCGGTTCTTCCTTCTCGGTTGCGTCTTCTGCCGGTTCATCCGCCGAATCTGCGGCTGGTTTTTCAGGTGCCTCTGGTGCTTCATTAGCTGGAGGATCCTTTTCGGATTCATCCGGATTCCCGGTTTCACCTTCACAACCCTCAGCATCTTCCTGAGGTGTGTCTTCCGGTGACTCTTCAGCAGGGGGATCAGCCGCTTCTGACTCATCGCTTTCTTCAGTCGCTTCCGGCTTAGGGCCTTCAGGCTCCTTTAACGACTGAGGCTTTTCAGGTTCGACAGGTTCTTCCGGCCGTCCGCCTAACAGACTTTCGTCAAAAGAAACCCTGACAAAGACGTATCGCCCTGGTTGATTGTTAGGGTCAATTTCCGTTTCGTCTTCTTCGCCCTCTCCGGTATTTGGTTCCAATTCCAGAGGGGTATCGAGTCCTTCAACGTCTTCAGCCTCATCATCACCTGCATCTTCACTTTCGGAATCTTCGGCTGTTGCGGCAGATTCCTCTGCTTCGGTCTCCCCAGCCGTTTCTTCTTCAGCGCTAAGGCCGATTTCCAATTCACTTTGTGAGCCGGCGAAGGCTCGGCCAAAATACAGTCGGTACACGATACCTTCATTCGTACCTGCTTCCAGTTCTCCTTGTAGTGCCAGCAGAGAAATATCCTCCGGCTCGCCGGACTGTCCCGGCTGAAGTCGAAATCCTGAGCGAAGCAAATCCCGATTGATATTCTGAACCAGCCCCTGAGCAAATTGGTTTCTTTGTTGAGGTGGTTGATCCAGAATCAATTGCATGTTCAATGCTAAGTCCGCAGTCAAGCCTTCCTGCTTGGGACGCACACCCGCGATTTCAAAGTTATCCAATGCAGAAACGATTTCGGTCAACGCATCCGAATCGACTTCCAAGGCTTCATCTTCGAGGCCTTCCAACTGCCAGTCTGCGGCTGAATCTTCACGTGTCAGGACACTTAATTCTGTTTCAGACAATACTCCCTGGGATTCATCGACCTCATAGTCATAGACAACCACTCGATTGAGATTCGTTCCTTGCAATTCCAGCAAGTCCGCATTGATCCAATCGCCAAATTTGGCCGAAATATCAACACTGGTAAGGGTCGTGATATAAACTTCATCTTCTTCGGGATGACGCACATAGTAGTCTGACGGTTGTCCCTCAACAGAATTCCCGATAATGATATCTACGACCGATTCACTCTTGCCTTCAAGATCAATCGTCACGCGGCTTCCAACGCCTTCCAAATCGGAAATATCCACCGAGTCTTCCCGGGGATCAACGACTCCATAGGTAGCATGATCTTCAGGCCAGCGTGTCACCAACGCCCCACGTTTCATCCCCATAACCGATGCCGCTGTACGACCAAGTCGGTCTTGCGCGTCGGCAGGATAATTGTGATGGGACGGGATAACCCATTGCTGTTCTGAATTACGCCGCACCTCAAATTCCATGAGGTTTGCTGTTTCGGAATTAACCGCTGTCACGGTCAGCGAAACGGCTTTGGTGGAATCAAAGTCCTGAAAATACAGCTCACCACGTTTCCCAATATCTTCAATCACATCCGGAGCGCCGCCCAGCCCTCCAAACACGGTGAGTAAAATTGCGACAATGGCAACTCCACCAAAAATACCAGTCGTTTGCCATCCGGATTGTGCAAGATTTGAATTACTCATTATTAAGACTCCTCTCTTGCCTATTAGCGTCGCCGAGTGGCAACAACATTGTTTCGTTCTGTTTTAATTCGAGACAGTAGAACCAGGACACCGGCTATTAGTGCCGGCAAGGGTGGCAACCAGATTCCTCGACGGCGATATTTCGCTTCGATAGCTGCTACTTCCCGGTTGGTTTCCATGTCAATTTGTCTGATCGTGTCGTTCTTATCCTGCTCAATTTGAGCCTGTAGCAATGACAACTTTTGTTGTTCATCCTGCTGAGCCTGTTGGAGCATTTGCTGTTTCGCGAGCGGATCGAGGGAATCATCTTCCTCAATTTCCTTAACGCGTTTGGAAAGACGTTCCTGAGCTTTATCCAATTCCTCCTCCGCCTTTTCATCTGCAATTTTACGTTGGGCCATCGAAGTCTTGAGGAATTCACTTTTTTCGTCTTCAACGCGTTTCAAACTGCGATGACTCGCACGACGTGACCGCAGTGAAATAAACCCGTTGACTTCGGCCAGTGAATCAACAGCGTTTAACACAAACGTGACGTTATCAAGCTCGAATTCCAGATTCCCGAACGTACGTTCCTGGAAGAACCAGTCCGAGATCATATCAACGTCCGCCACGAATATTGCGTTCGCATTTGCCTCGTCACTTTTACGTTTGATTTTGGCTGCGATGACGTGATTGTTCGTATCTGTCGTTCTAATAGGATCTCTTTGAGGACGTGCTGCTGCACCGCCTCCCATCATCATGGCCATCGAGGGACTATCATCGACAAATTCCTGCCATTCAAGCAATCCGGAATTCGGACCTGTGCTGACAAGTGCAGTCACTTCCGCTCCGCTGACTGATGAATCTTTGCTGACAGATCCGGCATAGATCGCAAGCATTTCCTGCATACCGGCACTGACTTCATCCACTAAATTAAAGGCATCTTCATTGCCACCTTCGGTCGTGAGAAACAGAAATTCGTCAGCAGGTACTGGTGTAATTTCCGGGTGGGGATTACTGACATCGAACGCGACCCGGTCATATTGCCATTGGATTCCCAGTGTTTTCAATAGCCGAGTGGCCTGACCTCCATCCGCTTTAGGCTGAGGAGGCGCACCACCTCCCCCCATCATTCCCATCTGCCCACCGGGCGATGGTTTGGGCTGTCTGGGTGCACCGGTCACACCAAACTGAGTACCCATAGAAAGAGGAAATGGGTCGTCAAATATAAGTGCGGGATTACCAGCACTGACATAGGCAACCAGGTTATCCATTTGAGGGTCTGTGAGCGATGAAGGCATGACTGCGATTAATACGTCAAAGTCTTCAGTGCTAATCGGTAAGTCAGCCGAAACTGGAACTACCTCGTATTGTTTTTTTAATTCCGTGACGATTTGCCACTCATTATTACCACTCATCACGTTGGCATCCGTACCAAGAATACCAACTGTTTTACGTTCTTCCTGTGCCACGGTTTGGATCGAACGAGTTAGTTCATATTCCACCGGGATACCTTTTCCAAAGAAAGGCACGACGACTTTGTCGTAACTACTAATGACAACCGCTCCCAGAAAGACTTCCGCCTCCTGTCGCCGGCCATCTACTTCTGTCATGAGCTGCACCGGTGTGATACCGAAATGCCGAGCTTCATTCGCAGCTTCGCTGAATGGTTCCACATCAACAATCCTGACACTGAGGTTGCCTCCGCTAAGCTCTTCGAACTGTCGCAACAGCCCCACGAGTCGCTTTCGGGTTTCCACGTATTCACGTGGCACTTCCGGACTGATATACGCCTGAATCTCGATATGACGTTCAGATTCCACCGAATCCAGAATTTGAAAACTTGCGGGCGACAAACTGAACAATCGTTCGGATGTCAAATCGACTCGCATCGCGGCAACGCCGGCCCAACTTGTCAGACAGATCGCCGTCACTGCCAACGAAACCGTGCGAATACTGAACTGCAGGCCAACCTCGGTTTTTTTATCCGACGGCCATAACCGCTTGGACATAACCACCAGATTCAGGTACAGCATCACTACGGTGAGGCTAACGAAATATAGCAATCCATCCAGGGGAACGATTCCCATTCCGAAGTCCTGGAATTTACGAGAAAGACTCAGTGATTCGAAGAGTTCACGCGCTCCCAAAAAGGCAGCAGCGTATTCCAAAAAGACCGGGATACCACAAAGAGCGATACCCAGCACAAAGGCAACGGTCATACTTGTCGTCAACATCGAGGCCAACATACCTGCAGCTAACAACGCCACGCCAGCCAACCAATACCCAAAGTAGGTGGAGGTGAGCAGTCCCCAATCCGGATCACCCAGGATCTCTAAAATCACGACATAGGTTAAGGAAGACAGAAGTGACATGGTATACACGGCCACCACGCTGAGATACTTACCTAAGAGGATCTCCAGGTTTGTCGCTGGCAAAGTATAGAGCAATTCATCAGTTCCGCTTTTTCGTTCCTCAGCCCAGACGCCCATAGTCAATGCCGGAACAAAGAACAGCAGCAGCATGGGGAACCATTCGGTAAGCTGATCCAGACTTGGTTCATTCGCCGTAAAAAACTCTGCATCAAACGCCAACGCACCGCCGGCGACTACAAAGACGACAATAAAGAGGTATCCCAAAACTCCGGAAAAGTAACTCGATAAGTTACGCATCAGAATCGGTAGGATGACACTAGGTCTAATTTTCATGGTATTACCTTTGAGCCTTAAAGCTATGATGCCATTTCGTTTTTGAAAGATGTTAATTCACGGAAGCGATCTTCCATGGCTGCTCCGTCAGTTCCGAGTTCAGCGGTCTCGCCGTCAAACACGATCTCTCCGTCACTAATCAGGATGACGCGATCACAGACAGCATGCACTTCCTGCAAAATATGTGTAGACAGCAGGACGGTCTTGGTTTCCCCGAGCGTTGTGATTAACTCTCGCACTCCCTGAACCTGATTCGGATCTAAGCCACTTGTAGGCTCATCCAAAATCAGGACATCTGGGTCGTGGATCAATGCCTGAGCCATTCCAACTCGTTGGCGGTAACCGCGAGACAGCTTACCAATCGCTTTTTCCCAAACGTCACCAAGCATACAGGTCGTAAGAACGTATTCCAGACGTTCTTCCAGATTGTCGTTTGAAAGCTGTCGAGTGCGTCCGACATACTTCAGGAAGGAACGAGGTGTCATCTCTGCGTACAGAGGACCGTTTTCCGGAAGGTACCCAAGAATCTCTGCTGCTTCCAATCGTTGTGTCCCAACATCGTATCCACCGATCCGCGACGTCCCTTCGCTGGGAGCCAAAAAGCCGGTTAGCATTTTCATCGTCGTGGATTTTCCGGCACCGTTGGGACCAAGAAATGCACAGACCTGTCCACGCGGGACACTGAACGATACGTCACGAGTTGCTGCAAATTGACCGTAGAACTTGCTCAAGCCCACAGCTTCAATCATTGCTGTTTGACCAGATTCAGCAGCAGACGATGCTTCATTATACACGTCTGTAGTCGACTCGGATTCCGCCATTTCAATCACCTTTGATCGCTAGACACATTTGGAATGAGATTGGTAAAAATGTGATTCTATCCACGCAGAATTCACGTGTAAAGTTCTCAGACTGGATATCCAACGCACTAACGCAACTTGCCCCAGATCTTCTCCAGAACTTCAAACGTGAAGGGATCGTAGATTTCCAATTCGGCTGCCACAAACGGGTAAAAATCATTGCGATAAAAGTAGGCTTCCGTAGCTTCCGCAAAAAACTCTTTCTCGTTCGTCGTGCCGTAATGCTTCACCGTCTGACCGGTATAAAGGAGTACTTCCTGATACTTCCCGGCCGCCATAGCCCGATCATATGCCTGTTTTACCTCTTCGTGGCCAAAACTCAGGATCTGGTCGTGATACGAATGCGCCAACTCATGCAAAATAACCGCCGGATGCTTTAAGATCTGTTGACGTGATAGTAAGGAAGCGGCTCGTGGCAAATGGACTTTTTTGTGCAAGCGAGGGTCATGGCCATTGTCTTTCAGCCAGCCAGCTCCCGGATGGTATTGCATCGCCCCAAGGGTGGGATGGTGTCGTTCGAGCCAAATCTCTAATGTCTGAAGTGTCTTCAACTGCTTCTCCGGGACGAAAATCTTAATTCGCTGCAGATGATTCGCCAGCATCTTGATCGCATCTTCCCCGAGTTGCGAATGCTCGCCTTTAAGCAGTGACGGGTCGATATGGACGGTCCAGCCTTCTATATTTTTTCTGACCGGGTCAAAGCGAACTCCGGGTGTTCGCTGATCACTCGACTTTTGCGCCAAAACATCTGTGGAAAAAAGCGATATGAATAAACACAAACACGCAACTACACGAATTATGAACTTCACTTGTAAAACACCTAACAATAACTAGAGAACTTCCCAACGCATCACACGTAACGCGCCTTTACATTGGTTTATCTGACCGGACGTATCCGAACCGTTCCGGCCGACCCAACTTTATGTGAATTTACCTTGATAACTATCAGAATTCCACCATAGCAAGCGATTTACACAGTCAGGTCAACATTTCCATGAATCGAGCTTCTCATTATAATAAATAGCTGGATGAAGCTTATTTCACGCCCGTTTTCCCATCTCACTCCCCCACCTACGAAACGATTGATGAACCGAATCCTATCTCTCGCTGTAGCCGTTCTCGCCTTTACTGCACTCAGCACACGCGTTGAGGGACAATCACCACAGCAGGTTTACCAAAAAGATATCCAACCAATTATCCGTACTTACTGTTACGACTGCCACAATTCAGACGTTCAGGAAGGTAAAGTACGTCTGGACAATCTCAATCCGGACTTAATCGGAGGGCCTGATGCACAACGCTGGCATCACGCACTGGACATGATTAATCAAGGAGATATGCCGCCGGAAGATGCAGAACACCCCGATGCCGCCACACTCGACAAACTCACGGATTGGATCCAGGTTGAATTAGTTAAATCCATCAAGGCTCATCGCAATTCCAACCGCGTCATCATGAGGCGGATGACCCGCGAACAATACACCAACACCCTGCAGGAACTCTTAGGCGTCGATGTCAACTTTGGTAATGCTTTGCCGGAAGATGCCAAGTCAAAGTCCGGGTTTACCAATAACGGCAACGTTCAGCAGATTAGTCCTCTTCACCTGGACTATTATCAAAAGGTTGCACGGGAAGCATTAGCTCAGGCTATCTTCACTGAAAAACCTGCTATCTCGCGTTACCGCGTGAAAGTAGGCTTAGATATTGGCAAAGAATTACCCAACGAACAAAAATCCGGACAGTTCGGCGGTTACGTCTCACAACCGGTAAGCAACAGTCACATCATCCCACACGTGTTGAACGAGTCCGGCGAGCCGATCTTTATTGACCCGGCCACACGTCCCTCTCCCTTCAACAATATTCTTCATAATCTGGGGATTGGAATGCGAGGCTCCGACCGTACAAGATATGAAGTGGTAGCAGACGGCATGCACCTTGATTCAGCCTTCCAGCATGTTGAAAGAGCACCTGGCTCATGGCATGCTCCTTCGCCCAATCTAAAACTGCTCATTCGACGGGACTTTCCGGTCCAGGGCAATTTTGCTTTCAGGGTAACCGCTGCTCGCACAACCGGACGCAACGCACAATTCAAAAAGGTCTACGGCAACAAGGAACTCGTCACGCAAGTTACCGACACGAAAACGGAACGTGGCGACGGCGCATTTTCGCTCGTCGGTGAAAATGCCTACAAGCTTGAACGTGCGGTGATCGAAAATGGCATCCTGAGCAACAAGGAAGGAGAGAAGCCGGGGAACAATCGCACTGCAAGATTTCGCTTTACTCCGGCCAAAGCAGATCTTTATCACGTCGAAATCATTCGTAGTGCTCTAAAAGAGAACACCGAAACAGAGCTCTATCTTGAATTCGGAAGTCGGGACAACCGAATGAATACCAAGTTTAAGCTGGAACGAGAACCACGCGATGCCGTACGCATGTGCACGCCGCTCGGAATCGTTTCGCTCGACGACAGCGAAAATGAACTTTATTTTCGCTGGAATGGCTTAGTCAACATCGAAGAAATAGTGTTCACTCCGCTGGCAGCGGACCACAAAATCCGAAAGGAACAGGCGGATCAAATTGCCCGAGTGAAAGCCGCCGCATTGGAAAACAATCAACGGCAGGCAGTTCTTCAGGTCTCGCTCGGTAATCGCACCGACGATGGACAGGACTCCCGAACCTTCGATCGAATCGAGAAGATTACTACTCCCGTTGGAGAATTCAAAAAATATCAATTCGTCGGACGACTCGAGAATCTCCCCACTCCACAACTCGATCTCAACGAAATGACTTCACTGTCGAACATTCTGGTACTTACTGTCTGGAATGGGGACTTCATCAAAAACAAAGCCGACACAGGCTCATCCATCATCGTTCAGGAAGTCGAATTCGAGGCGCCGTATTTCCCACAATGGCCACCTCAAAGTCACACTCAAATCTTCTTTGACTCATCAAACAAAGATAATCCTGAACTCTATGCTCGGGAAATCCTCGAACGGTTTATTACCCGAGCATTTAGGCGACCGGCAGACAAAGATGAACTTGGTCTGTACTACAACTTCTGGAGTGCTGTACGAAGCGATTACTCAACCTTTGAAGATGGTATTCGGGAAACGCTCGTGGCTGTTCTTTGCTCACCAAACTTCATTTATCTTGCCGAAGGTGACAGAGAACGAAAATCACGAATTCAGAAAGAGTACGAACTTGCATCCAAAATGTCTTACTTTCTCTGGAATGGTCCACCTGATGAGCGGCTTTACGAACTTGCTTCGCAGGGACAACTGCAAAAACAACTCAGCGGTGAAGTCTCGCGTATGATTCAGGACGATCGCTCCTGGAATTTCATCACGTCCTTCTCGAACCAGTGGCTCAAACTATATCGACACAATGAGCAGGCGGTGGATATCGGCCGTTATCCTCAGTATACGCGTTATATCAAGTCTGACTTAGAGCTTGAGACGTATCACTTTATGAGCCACTTACTGAAGAAAGATCTGAGTATCTTTCAGATGATCGACAGTGACTTTGTCATTGTGAATCAGAATTTGGCCGAGTTCTATGGAATCCCGGATGTCATTGGCACGGATTTCCGTGCGGTCCCGGTGTCGGCTGACTTAAACCGTGGTGGCTTGCTAACTCAAGGGTCATTTTTGAGTGGCCATTCCGATGGCAAACAGGCTCATCCAATTAAACGAGCCGTCTGGATGATGGAGCGAATTCTGGGCGAGTCCCCTCCGCCACCTCCTCCCAATGTACCTGACCTGGATCCTAAAGATCCCAATACAAATAAGCTACCAATTGCCGAACAACTGGCTTTACATCGAGATAACGTCTCCTGTCGAAATTGCCATAAAAAACTGGACCCCTACGGTCTGGTGTTCGAAGACTATAATGGAGCCGGACTTTTGGGATCCCAGCCTGGTACCAATAAAAACACGGTCGTTCAGTTGCCATCCGGCTCTGAAGTGACTGGTGTTGCCGGAATGAAGAAATACGTTTTAGAATTCGAGCGTGAGAAGTTTGCCACTTCCCTGGTGGAACATCTCATGACTTTTGCACTCGGCAGAGATATGTCGTATGTCGACGAAGAAGAAATCCATGAAATTGTTACCAGGACGATGCAGAAGGGTGGAAGTTTCCAAACCACTTTGCAGGAAATCGTCACAAGCCCGATGTTTCTTAGAAACTAGCGGGTAAAATATATATAAGTACTGAATTTTAGGCACTTCAAAGTACCTTACAACGAAAGAACCACTATGAGTCGTAAATCCTGGCATTTAGATCGACGTTCCTTTCTAACCGGAGTGGGTGTCAGCCTGACATTACCTTATCTGGAAGCCATGGCAGATTCTGCTGTTCCATCGGTCACGGACATTCCGAAACGCCTGTGCTACCTGTATTTCCCGAATGGTTGCGGGATCCCCAACAAGGATAAGACGCCGGATGAACATCAACAGTGGAGTTGGTTTCCGATGGGAGAAGGTAAAGACTACACCTTCACCAAAACACTTTCATGTATGGAACAGCATCGTGAAGACATCACGGTCATTGGTGGCCTAAGTCACCCCCGATCACGTCAACTGCTTGGGCACCTTGCCGGCGACTCATGGCTAACCGGTGGTGATGTTGGAGCCAGCAACTACGCTAACAACATCTCCGTCGATCAGGTTGCCGCTCAACAAATTGGTAAAAACACACGCTATAAGTCCTTCGTGCTATCAGCGGACGGCGGTGTCGGCTATCAATCCCGGGTTTCGACTCTGTCCTTTGATGATGCCGGAAAGCCGATTCCATCCGAGCATCGTCATCGTGAAATCTTTGAACGCTACTTTTCTCCTGATGGCGGAACGGCCACAGCTGAACGCCGTAAAGAGATCGCACGCGGCAAGAAGATTGTCGATCTGATTCTGGAAGACAGCAAACGACTAAATCGCAAACTCGGAAGCCGGGACCAGGCAAAACTTGATGAGTTTCTTTCTTCACTCAGCAGCGTTGAAGATCAAATCAACCGGAACGAATCCTGGCTCGACACTCCGATGAAGCCATTCACGTCCGATCATATCGACTTCGAAGTCGACGCAACCAAGAATCCAACGAATTATATCCGCAGCATGATCGACATCATGGTGCTCGGTTTCCAAACCGATGTCACACGCGTCATGACCTATATGATGGCCCGTGAAGACGGAATTGGTTTTGGTGACCACTTCCCTCGCCTGGCATGTGGAATCAACACCGGACACCATGGGTTAAGCCACTCTTCCCAGTGGGAAAACTGGAGCACTTATGATGCCTGGTTAGCAAGCCACTACAGTTACATGATCGACAAAATGAAGAACATCAACGATGAACATGGTCGACTGCTGGATAACACGCTGATGTTATTTGGAAGTGCCTGTAGTACCACCCACAATGCCCGTAACTACCCACTGCTGCTGGCAGGCGGTAAGAACTTTGGCGTTAATCATGGAACGTACACTCGTTATGACGATTCGGTACCAATGAATAACCTGTTTGTCAGTATGCTCAACGCTGTCGATGTAAAAACCGAACGATTCTCGGATAGCGACGGTGCACTGACCGGTGACATTTTCAGCACCTAATCGAGCCAATTAATGAACCATGCATTCCGAGCCTCTCATTCTTTTCGAGTGAGAGGCTTTTTGCTTAGGACGACAGATAATGAAAACGCAAACTGAAGAACTATGGGTCAATGTGCCCGAGCGACGAGCGATCGTTTCGATTCACAATGACATCGAACGTATTGTTACCGAAAGCGGTGTAACAGATGGGATGGTTTTGGTGAATGCCATGCACATTACCGCCAGCGTGTTTATTAACGATTATGAATCCGGCCTACACGCTGATTATGAACGCTGGCTGGAAGACCTTGTTCCCTTCAATGCAGGAACTGATCCAGCACAGGGCGGGTATCTGCATAACCGAACCGGCGAAGATAATGCCGACGCTCATCACAAACGTCAAATCATGGGACGCGAGGTTGTCGTCGCCATCACAGACGGAAAACTCCATTTAGGGCCCTGGGAACACATCTTCTACTATGAATTCGACGGACGTCGTCGCAAACGTATTCTGGTGAAAGTAATCGGTAACTAGCAGCGTGTGCATCCGGTGCTCGAGTCGTCTAAAATACGATTAGTCAAATTCAACCAGCCTCAACCAGGATGCACTTCCATGCGTAAGCTTACACTCGCCCTTCTGGCTTTAACCCTGATCAGCACACCTCTTCAGGCACGAGCTCAGGATTTACTTGCAGGCGCTGCCAAAATCGACATCACTCATCCCAACAAAAAGATTGTTGAAATCCCATTATTGTCACGAGCGTTAGTCCTCAAGACAGAGGGTGAAACGCTGGTCATCGTCACAATGGATGTCGTTTCTATCGGCGAAATCGGCTCCATTCCGGATGACTTCCAGGCCAATGTAAGAGCACGGATCGAAAAGGCGTTGGGGATTCCGCCGCAGAATATCATGTTCAACGCCAGTCATTGCCATGGAAACCCCAGCCCGAAGTCAGAAGATCTGACCGTGGAGGTAATACAGGCAGCCTACAAAAGGCTTGAACCTGCAGTCTTACGTAGTAGCCGTGCCGAGGAAGACCGGGTGCAGGAAAACCGCCGTATGCAGTTAAAGGGAGGTGGCGAAATTGACGTCCGTCACGCCTACTCTCTTCCTCCAAATAAAGAAATCCATTCGACCGGCCCGATTGATCCTGAGGTAGGAATCCTGCGTGTTGACAAACCTAATGGTGATTCCCTGGCCGTACTATTTAATTTTGCCTGCCATCCTATTCAGGGGACGCCCGTCAGTTCGGGCGATACAGCCGACATGTCCGGCTATGCTGCTCAGGTAATTGAAGATAACCTGACTCCCGGCACGATCGCTCTCTTCGTACAAGGCTGTGGTGGCGACATTAACCCGATTGCATATAAGTCGGTAGACCACCCTCGCAATGCGGAAACACTTGGGAATTTGTTGGGCTTGAGCACACTCAAAGGAATCCGCAAAGCCAAACCAAATGACGACCAGCGATTGATCGTGATCAATGAAACACTTTCGCTGCCACGATCAGACCTCGCACCTCGCATTATCGAACTGGAACAATACCGCGATTCGTTAGTGAATAGTTTCCGGGGAACCACTCTGAATCTGCGGCAGTTCATTCACTTAACTAACAAGCATAATCTTGCTCCGGATGCACCGTCCTATCACATCAGCCGTTACTTGCATGACAAGAAACTGGGCCATCGCAATTTGGAGATCATGGATACCAACAACCTTCAAAACATGAATGCCTACATGCAAAACATCTATCGCATGGAAGAACTCACTCGAGTGAATGCAAACCTGCGACTTCTAAAGATGCATCAGCAGCAAAACGTCGATGCGGGAAAACGAACCATCGACGTCGAAGTGATGGCCATCCGTATGGGGAATTTCGTGATGGTGACATTCCCTGGTGAATTAACGGTCCCCATTGGACTGGGGATCAAAGAACGCTCGCCTCACCCGAATACTTTTGTAGCCGGGTATACAAACGGGTATATCTATTATTGCCCAACGGCCGAGCAACTTAAGAATGTCGGCGGTGCTCAGGAAGACAGTGACTGCATTCTGGATCCTCAATGGCAGGAAATCTTCGAAGCCAAAGTAACTGAACTACTCGATCGACTCTGATCTACCTATCAACATGCACGCTATCAACATGCACGCCATTGTTGACAAATTCGGATTCTTCCTGTTGGAACATGGGAATTCCAACTCTGGCACGAACCCACTGGCTATGTCGTCGGAAGGCCGGAGTGGGACAAAGGGCGTTTCATGCTTGAAATCAGATCCGGGAAAAACACGGTGGGAAAATTCTCGTTTCCAGAACACTCTTTGAACAGAATCCGTAAATACTCAGACCGTTTAACGGTTCTTCGCGTCAGGCAGCGGCACCTGTCCGGGGCTCGCCAGATACAAAAACAAGTCGCGTATTTGTTGATCACTGAGTTCACGCAACATACCTTCAGGCATCATTGATTTATCCGTCGGGATGATTTCGTCAACGTCGTTCATTTGAATCTGGACTTCGTCATTCTGAGTACGAATCCTAACAACACGATCATCCTGATACGTTACAAACCCGCTGTATAATCTTCCCGCCGTCGAGATTACCGTAGTGAGTTTATAGGCCGCATCAATTTCTGCACTAGGGTCTAAGAGATTACTCAACAGATAATCAACCTGTTTACGCCCCGAGCCCGTCAGATCGGGACCCACTCGCCCGCCTTCGCCAAATAACCGATGGCACTTAAAGCAGGTTTGATAGAAAAGGAGACGTCCCTGCGAAATATCGCCTTCGGCCAAGTATTGCTCCGAAAGCAATTCACGCAATCGGCTTACTTCCTCTGCTTTAATCGCTTGCTGCGTTCCGGCAGGCCAGATGGCTTCCACCTGACGATCTATCTCTGTGTCAGCAAACGCTCTGAGTTGCTCCAGAGAAAACGCATTCACCGACGTTTTATTTATTTCTCCATCCTGAATTGCTTTGAGAAGTTTCAACGAAGACTCGCGGCGGGTCACTAACACGGTCACTGCATCTGATTTTTGATTCGTGTCGAGCTGCTTGAACACCTGCAGCAATAAATCCGAGGTATTCTCATTACTGATTTTTACTAACTGTCGGAGTGCCTCTGCTCGCAGTTCACTGTCACTGAGTACCATACTGTGTAACAAATCGACGGTCAGCCCATTAGGGATATTCGCCAGGGCCTGCATCGCCTGTTGACGATCCGCCAATTCAGACAACTCGTCACCGACAATTCCTCTGAGACTATTCAGGGCGTCAGCATCTCCAAAAATTCCGGCGAGTCGAACGATCTGGGATTTCAACTCGCTATCATTTGTTTTGGTGAAATCGCGGTACAGTGCCTTCCAGGAATTTGGTTCCGGCTGCAGACCGTCATTTTCGAGAGCCTGCAACACTCCCGTCAGCATATACGTCCGTTCTCCTTCGTAGTCGTGAATTGTAGTGATAACATCGGCGAGAGTCGGCTTATTACCTTCGGACGCTCGCCGCATGACAAACTGCTGAAGCAGTGGATTTTCTGTCGCTGACGCCAACTGGAGAAAACGCTCTCGATCGTCTTCTACAAGTGGTTCGATGGCATACCATACCATCAGCGTTAAGAATTCATCTTCGAGCAGCGACGGGTGTTTCACTAAGGTTTCGGCCAGCATCCAGCGGTTGGGAAGAGACATTTTCTGCATGACACTGGCAATAGCCAAACGCACACGTGGCGACGGGTCACCATAAGCCATTTCAATCATTCGCCCGCTGAGTCCCAGACGTACTACGCTTTCCAGACCGTTCTCGCCAAAACCATTCGGTTGGCCCTGATCAAACAGTAGTTTAACCGCCCACATCCGAACAGTTTCCAAAGGGTGATGAGACCATCGTATGAGATCCTCTTCGGAAAGTTGGCCCATCCCATAAAGTGTCCAGATATAGCGTAGTGTTTGCACTTCGGTTAGACGTCCGTTTTCCAAACGCTCGCGTATTAGCTTACCGGCCTGTCCTTGTTGAGCCTGCTGGCTGGAACGCTCCTGAAGTATCCGTCGGGCATGCCTTACAAACCATTCATTTTTATGTGTCAGAAGTTGCACTAACTTCTCTTCACCTAGTGTTTGTATATCGATTCGGACTTCCGGGGGCTTTCCATAGGTCATTTTGTAGATTCGGCCACTTGTCCGATGGCTCCCATCATTGTCATGACATTCCCCAAAGTCGTGCCAGTCCGTTATGTAGACGCCGCCGTCAGGTCCGTATTTAATACTCAGCCCTCGAAACCAGTCATCATTAGCCATAAAGATATCTTCACCATGTTTAGCGACATAAGATGAATCATGAGGGTGGAGCGATTCCTGGTTTACACGGGCTCCATGTAGATTGAGTGTAAATAACTGGCCACGATAATGATCCGGCCAGTTATCGCCGAGATAAATCATCGCTCCACAATGGGCATGTCCTCCGCCGGCAACACTGTGTGTTTCTGTCGTCTGTCTGGAACTCTGCCAGGTTCCGCCGCCCCAATGAAGATGGTCGGCGTGCGACTGAATTCGCTGATAAACATACGGATCATCACCCTCGTTTGCACGTCGCTGACAATACATTCCGGGGACGATATGCCATAGGTGCGCGATTACCGTGTTGACGGTGAACAGGTCACCTACTGCATTGAAGTCAGCTCCCCAGGGATTCACCATTCCGTCCGCTATTCTTTCAAACTGATGCGTTACCGGATGCATTCGCCACATCCCTCGTGAAATTGCGACGCGTTGGTTTTCCGGAGTGCCCGGTTTGCCAATCATTGAGGTAGGATTCAGCCCAATCGCTCCATAGAGCCATCCGTCCGGGCCCCAATGGAAGTTATTTAATACGTTGTTGCTGGAGACTTGAAATCCGTCGAGGATTGTCTGAGGTTCGCCATCCGGGACATCATCACGATTGCGGTCGGCAATAAAAGTCAGTTCCGGAGTGTTACCAAGCCAAACTCCTCCATGTCCCACAGCGATAGCAGTAACATATCGTCCCTCGTCCCAAAACACGGTCCGTTTATCAAATTGACCATCGTGGTCAATGTCCTCCAGGATCAGCACACGATCAGTTCGGTTTAGCGGGTCAAATTTTGGATGCGAGTAGTTTTCAACAACCCACAAACGGCCTCGATCATCAAAATCAAATGCGATTGGACGACGAACATCCGGTTCACCGGCAAACAAGGACACCTGAAACCCCTCAGGTACTGTGATTCGTTTTAGTGATTCTGCCGGGGTTAATGAGATGTCGTCTGGATTTTGAGAGTTTTCCACCCCATCGGGCAAGTCGGTTTCAGCTCCGAAGATCGAAACAGACGGACAGGCTACAAATAATACGGCAAATAGGGTGTAGATTCTCATGTCCGGATTTTACCAAGTTCAGCGGGTAATTGAGAGCAGAGATTGGCAGCGTTACCATAGGAGGTGTAAGCCCAACGAATCTAACTCGATCGTAAACACCATGTATTCAACGCTGACGAAACTCACTCCTGTACTTTTATTGTTTCTCTGCTCAACGGTACAGGCTAAGCCGGCCTATACCATCGGCCCACTCACTGCTGAATTAGCAAAAGAGTACGAATTAGATACCTCCTTCTATAAGAAAGCCACGTATGTTCAAGACATCCTGATTGCAACGTCAGACAAGGTTTCGGATTACGCTCATTTGGAAGCGGCATATCTGTACGACAAGATTATGGCTTCGATTGACGGGGAGGTAGCACAACGTATCCGGGATCGTCGTGTCCTTTGCATTCTTGTTGGGCACGATGAGCTCACATCTCAAATCCCTCAATTCAAATCCGACAAAACCGGTAAGGAATTGGATTTCTATAACTGGCGTAGTCGCGGATTCTTAACCAAGGTTGGAGATCGTAGTGTCGTCCTGTTTGCCGAGGAAGACGTTCTGGAATACGAAGGAGGAATGCGGCTTGAGAGCATATTGATTCATGAATTTGGCCATGTCGTGCAATTTGCGGGAATGAGTGAAGAGCAGGTTAAGTCGCTGGAAGATGCGCATGCCCGCGCGAAGGCGGCTGGCATTTGGAATGATGGCCGGGCAGCCCAGCGATATCGCAGAATCAAGAGCGACACTCCAGTTAGTTTGTATGATGCCCTGGTCGAGTCGTTTCCCGAGCAACCAACAGAGTTAATCCGAAAATGTCTCGATAGTGGAGACATCCTGGTAAACGGGAAGGCGACCACTGCGGACGTCCAAGTTACGCGAGAGGATAAAGTGTTGATTATGTTTGGCGGTCCGAAAATTTGTTATGCCCAGAGAAACAAAGCGGAGTACTGGGCTGAAGTACTGCAATGCTGGTACAACACCAATCGTACGATGGATCATGATCACAATCACATACACACTCGTGAGCAGTTGCGAGCGTACGACCCGGCAGCCGCTGCTTTGTGTGAGGAGGTACTGGGCAACGGTAAATGGCGGTTTGTTTCACCACGAGAACGTGCGGGAAAGAAGCACTTAAAGGGATACGATCCTGACAAGGCTCCCAAAGTCTCGCTACTGCCTCATATCGAAGCAGCTGCATATGATTACTACGACAATTACTGGAAAGACTTCTGGCAAAGGCTAAAGGACAAGCATTCCATTAAATAAATCCATGCTTCCGAACGGTACGAGTCATATAATTCAGCAGTGTTGTTTGCATCAGGGGAATGAAGCGAACAATTTTACGGACCAGACGGATCATGAAAAAACGACTTCTAAAGTGCGTGCTCGCATTGTTGGAGTGCTTAGCCGTCCTCAGCGGTTGCGATGACAGGTCTGAAACAACAGCGTTCAGGACTCTTGATGCTGAGCCCGTCGTATTTCTGTCAGATATACCTGAGGGAACTCTGGTTGATTCGAACACCGAATCCGGATCGGATCGAGACCAGTCACACGCTCTGGCGTTCCTTGAATCGACGAAACCCTAAAGTAAGCGAGAGGGGCTGTCCAAAGAGGACATTCCGATACAGCCTGGGGCGATGGTTGGTGAAACCGAGGAATACCTCAAAATGATGGTAATCGAAGAGACTTCGGTTGATATCGATCGGAACATGACCGACCCCACGACGAATGACAATTACAACGAAGTCATGAAAGAAGAGGTTCGACTGAACCCCGACGATTTCGAAAGCATTTACAGCTGGGCGGGACCGGAGGTTGAGGGGTACGATATTGTCATCAAGTCGATGCCTCAAGAGGATCCCACATACCGTACTCCCGAAGACCGTGAGAAAGAACGACTGTTAGTAGAAACGGATGTGACTGACGAGTATTTAACCTATCACGGCTGGCGGGAACAATCGCCTCACGATCGTCAACGAACCGGACGGTCTTCAGGCCCGAGCACTGAAGAGAAAACGATACCTAATATTCAGGAATACATTCGAGCGAAGCAGGCCAAACGCTCTTAGGCTACCTGCTCGGCCTTCACTGGCGAACATAGTACATGCGGCCGTCCTCAGCCCCGCCCAGGTAATCCGGTTTACCGTCTGCATTAAAATCAACCACGGTGGGACTTGTGGTATGACCACGAATATTCCTTTCCACCAGGGCACCGACATCTTCAAACGTCCATTTACCCGAGGAATTCTCCCGCTGCAAATAGAGATTGGCGTTCGTCGAGTTGACTAATAAATCCTGCCGACCGTCACCGTTCCAGTCCGCCAGCCAAATCTTTCTGCGTCCACTACCACCAGCGTCACGGTTATTCAGTCTCAACAGACCAGGCCCTTTCTCAATCACACCATGCCCACTACTGGTCACGCTGTTATTGAGCGAATGAAATACACGCTCTGGCCCCAGTAGTTTCAACACATTTCCCTCTTTGACTCTTCGGAACCAGGCAAGATACCCTTCATGATCCAGCATCACCAGATCAACTAAACCATCTCCATCCCAATCCGTCGCAACCGGTGTTGTCCTCCATTGAGTCACCAATTCATTCGCTTTAGGCTCCCACCACATCCAACGAGGCTTTAGTGACTCCTTCTTCCATTGGACGTCGATAGACGCAGCTTTGGCAAATTCCGGCTTCTTTAACGAACCCGTGTTCTTCAATAGTTCAATCCGACCCCAGATACCATTGACTAAGATATCCGGCAGGCCATCAGCATCCCAATCGGCGATACTGAGTGTTGTATAACCCCATTTCGCTTCAGCCGGCCCCTGAATACTGCCGTTAGGACCCGCCATTGGACGATAAACTTCACCACCTGCTTGAATACGAACCGGAGCCGCCCAACGAGGTGACTCCACACCCGGACCACTCAAGTTTTCAAACAGCTCGATGTAACCCGCCGTGTTACCTGACACAATGTCGTAATCACCATCGTCATCCCAGTCGTAACCAACAGGAGTTGCCAGGGCACCACTCTTAAGAGTGTCCGCTTTCTGCTGGAAATAAACCGGCGACTTAAATACCGGCAACTGTTCTTCTACAAGCCCTGTATTTTCAACCAGGGCCACCCGACCGTCTTCATCTCCCACCACCAGATCGATATCGCCGTCTGTATCCCAATCGATCGCAACCGGCACAATCATTTGCAACTCCATTTCCAAACGACTTCCTCCGGCCGCCTTGAGTGACACTCCTTCTGCATACTCGGGCTCGGCCCGAGTGCCGACGTTTTGGAAATAGGTAAAACCGTCAACAAACTCGCCACACAACAGATCCAGATCACCATCTCCGTCAAAGTCTTCAAAGTTTGGTGATGGACACCCGTACGTATCCACTGGTTTTCCGTCAGCTAACACCTGCATCGGACTAGCCGGATAAACCGGCTTTTCGCTGGATCCTTCATTAAGAAACACAAACACGAATCCGTGCAGTTTCCCGTTCGTCCAATTTCCACTTTTATCCCAGGCATCATCCCAACCATAAAAGCTCCAGTCTTCAATGCCACAGATTAAGTCCAGGACTCCATCGCCGTTGTAGTCTGCATAACGCCACTGGTTATGCCGAACCTTTGGCCCCTTGGATTCCGGGCCCCGATGTTTATACCACCGTGCTGGTATGGGTAACGTCTTAGATTCTGAGGTTCCCTTGCTGACAAACTCCAGATACTCCTTACCCGGACTCAGAACTTTCATCCCGTTGTCTGTATAGCTCGGCATTACATAATGCACTGTTGAGCTCAACTTCTTCGCAGGCTCAAAGACCGGTAACTTGTGCTTGGAAGTCTTGCCTTGCTTATTCTCAAAAAACCACACACCATTGTGCGGTTTGTCAGGACACGAAACGATCAAATCTAAATCACCGTCACCGTCAGCATCAGCCGGTACGGGCCAGGCCCATAGCCCCACACCCAGGTCTACTACCAGACCCGGGTTATTGTATTTGAGCGGTTCGACATCCTGTGCAGAACAGAAGGACGACACGTAAAGAACGATACATAGTGCGGATAGATTTTTCATAGGCGCATTATAAAGCTCTGCCGCCATCATTGTTGCCATCGGCTCCCCAATAGACGAAAATCATTTGCAATAGGAACCTTGCAATAACGGAGCTTGAAATCATGCCCAACAAGAAATTAACTCGTCGAACTTTCAATAAAACGGCTATCGCCGCATCTACACTATTTACCGCTCCGGCATTTTTACGGGGACGCAATCTCAATGAAAAACTGGATATCGCCGTGATCGGGACAGGCGGCCGAGGTGGATCCAATCTACGTAGCGTTGAATCGGAAAACATTGTCGCCGTTTGTGACGTGAATCAAACGAATCTTAAATTTGCTCAGGATCGACACCCCAATGCACAGTCTTTCCAGGATTTCCGCAAACTTTATGATTCGGTCAAGCAGTTCGATGCGGTCGTTGTCAGCACTTGCGAGCACACGCATGCCTTTGCTACGTTACCGGCCCTGCAGATGAAGAAGCATGTCTATTGCGAAAAACCACTTACTTACAACATTGCCGAATGCCGACGCATTCGTAATGAAGCCAAAAAAGCCAACGTTGCCACCCAAATGGGAACTCAAATCCATGCTGGCAGCAATTACCGACGCGTCGTCGAATTAGTACAAAGTGGAGCCATCGGCAAAATTTCCGAATGTCATGTTTGGGTGGGACGAGCATGGGGACGCCAGTCTCAGGAAGATGCACAAAAACATCGGGACATAGTCTTCGCCAGAGAACGCCCCAAACAAGCAGATAATATCCCCACCGGTCTCGATTGGGATTTATGGCTTGGCCCGGCACCGGAACGTGCTTTCAACAATGTCTATTTCCCGGGACCAAAATGGTATCGCTGGTGGGATTTTGGTAATGGAACGATGTCCGATCTGGGAAGCCATTGGGTAGATCTCCCATTTTGGGCTCTCGGTCTTCAGACGCCTTCCACGATTTCTGCCGCTGGCCCTGAATCGCATGCCGAATTAGCTCCGGCATCTATGACAGCAACCTACACTTATGAAAAAACAAAACAGCAACCGGGACTGAAACTGCACTGGTATCAGGGTACCTATAAACCGCAAGCCTGGATGAATAACGAGATTCCTCAATGGGGTAGCGGCGTACTATTTGTAGGATCCAAAGGAATGCTGCTTTCCGATTACGGGAAGCATGTTCTGTTACCTGAAGAGAAGTTCCAGGATTTCAAACGCCCCGAACCTTCCATTCCGGACTCGATCGGACACCATCAGGAATGGGTTCATGCCTGTAAAACTGGAGCACCCACGACCTGCAATTTTGAATATTCAGGATTGCTGACCGAAGCCAACCATTTAGGCAACGTGGCATACCGCGCTGGCAAAACCCTGCATTGGGACAGCGAGAAAATGGAAGTAACGAATCACTCCGATGCAGAACGATTTATTCACCGTGAATATCGCAAGGGTTGGTCGCTAGGTTAGTTAAATCGAGGTTGATTAATTTCTAAGAACACTGAACAATAGTGCTTCTCTTGTGAGCGGGTATCAGGAGAGAACGTATTGAAACAGAGAACTTAAAGAGGATCCGCTGATGAATGATACACTTCCAACTTGCGACTGCGATAAATGTCAGGCAGTTGTTGAGTTGCTGATGGCTCGCATCAAAGAGTTAGAAACTCAGCTTGCTCAGCATGGAAACTCGATGGCAAACCATCGCCGATTACTGCTCAATCAACTTGACGAACTCGATAAACTGGCATCGTAATCAACCGACACAAAAAAAGGCCGCGTTATGATGCATAACGCGGCCTTTTTTATTGTCTTAGAAATCAGTTTTCTTCCGAAGTATCTTCAGGCTGAGCGTCATCTGACGCTACTTCCGATTCTGTTTTGGAATCCCCCTGTGGAGCGACCAGATCTAACAGGTCCTTGGTCAGATTCTGTTCTTTCTTGTTCTCCTGCTCGCAGTGACTACAGAACAACAACTGAGACTCAGGGTGTTTCTTATACCACACATCCCAGCGGACGTTTTGTTCCCACTGTTGATCATCAAGTTCTTTAAGCGTTTTCCCTTTTTGTTGACCTTCAAGAGCTGAACCGGTTTCCTGCAACCAGCGAGTATCGGTCTCTTTATCGAACATAATGAGATTACCATGAAGCACAGCGCCCGAAACTCGTAGTTCCAACGGCTCTTCGCAACCTTCAACCTTGCGCTCGTGCACGACGAGCGTTTGTTCGCTACTTCAGTAACTACACGCTATGGCACAATCACCGACGGTGTCGTTAACCACTTGATGATACTGCAGTACATAGAGCGGATAGAACCGGGCTTCACCGTTGATTTCAACGCCAATTCCCTTCGTACCGCCCGCGATTTTAGATACCGAACCGGGAATAAACTCCGGCTTGACGATCGCCGGCCGGGCGTCCTTCTTACGGTATTGAATGGGCTCGTGATGAGGCACTCCACCAGTTTCTGTTTCAACCGTTCTGGCATGGGTTGCTTTTTGGCCGTTGGCCATCAATCCGTCAGTCGGACCATCCGAGGTAAAGATTCCTTTACCAAAGAACACAGCACCTGCCAGCACAGCAATAGCTACTACGCCAACAACAGTCTTATTCATTGCTTACCTGTCATTTCTACAACAATAGTTATCAATAGATATTTATATGTTAATTTAAGTATCGACAATCAACCATGCGAAAACTTAGGGAGATTCCACGATCTCGACAAGTGTATTCACTTCCGGAGCGTCGATTTCGGTGACTTGCCCCGAAGGCCAGGTGACCGATAACCTGGTAATTGCCTCAGCATCAGCTAGACCGAAATGAGCGATCGTACTGTTTGAGCTCAGGTAACTGGAACTGAGTACATTTTCATGCCAATAACTCTTCTCTCCGGCATCAACTCTTATACGAGCACCGACCCCCATACGGTTCGATTTATTTCCAGTCAGTTTCACTCGCAACCAATTCCCGGACTCTTCACTCGTATTGCGTAACAAAGTTAGCTTGCCGGAATGCAGAACGATCGCTACATCCAATTTCCCATCCCGGTCGTAATCTGCAGTGGCCAGTCCTCGCGTCACTAAAGCCTGATGGAAGAAACCACCAGCCCCTTTACTCACATCTGTAAAACTACCATCGGCATTGCCCAACAGAATCTTACTTTCCTGAGGCAGAAGCTTGGGATTCTCCAAAACTTCCGTGGTCAATTCATCCTCAATCGTACTTCCATTGGCTAAAACAACATCAAGATATCCGTCATTATTGAAATCCACCAATTCAACACCCCAACCGACATCCGCCGTGGACTTCACATCGAGGATCCCGGTAAACGGGGCGACATCTTCAAATAGAATCGATTCGACTTGTTCTGCACCGGCCTGGTTTTTCCACAAGGCGTGGTCTTCATTAACCCAGTGTGTGGAAAACAGATCTATGGCGCCATCATGGTTGTAATCTCCTACGGCCAACCCCATGCTGGCCCGACGATCGTATGTCCCGGAAATCTGAGAAACATCTTCAAAAGTACCATCGCCATTATTCTGGTACATGGCATCCGCCGTTCCGACATCATTTCCAACGTAGAGATCCGGATAGGAATCATTATTGAAGTCACAGAAAATCGCCTGCATACTCTTCCCCGTTGGATTGGCAACTCCTGCCTGTTGCGTAACATCAGTAAAAACGCCAGCCCCATCGTTCTCCAACAGGATGTTAGGCAGGGCCGAATAGGATACAGGGTTTGTCCAAACTGCAGGGCGTCCAGCAACAAGAGGCCGTTCATCTCTGGCCCGGTCGCGGTCAAATTCAACGTACCCACAAAGATACAAATCCAGATCTCCGTCCAGATCATAATCACCGGCCGTCAGTCCCAACAAAAAACTGTTGATTGATCCAAGACCGGATTCTTCCGTCTTCACTTCAAAGGTACCATTACCTTTATTGCGATAATGTTTCACTCCGGAATAATGTGTCACCGTTAAATCAACTAATCCGTCGTTATCAGCATCCCACCACAAACACGCATAATTCCAATCGGCGTCATGGAGGCCAGCTGCATCTGTGACATCTACAAATTTGCCATCGCCTTGGTTTTGATACAGCTTATTACTGCCACGCTTTGATACTTCTTCTGGTTCCATCAAAAACGGCCCCGCAAAGTTTACAACAAACAAGTCTTCGTCGCCGTCGTTGTCATAGTCAGCCCAACCAACCCCCGAGCCGACATCCTCTGGTAGCAACGAGTCACGGCGCGAATCAAAGTGCAGGAAATCAATACCTGCTGCGGCCTGTGCCTGCTCAAATGTCACAGGGCCATCTGCAACCACTTCATGCGTACCTTCACTATGCTCGTGCTCATGCCCATGCTCGGACTCGACAGGGTCATTGTTCGTTTCACTATCGCAACCAGCAATGATAATCACCAGGCCGGCCAGAAGAGTATAGAATCGCAGTTGCCAATTATTCATATTGTTCTCTAAGCTTAAAATCATGGGAATCACGGTTTTCAAGGGACTATTCAAAACTCTATCGCGCAACCACAGACCGCGTCTGTCATCCTTCCGAAAAAGGGGAATCTACCTCAGCTCGACGGCACAATTGACGTTAGAATCTTCCGGTCATGCCGTTTGTAAGGGACTATTGCGTAGCGATATAGAATCTACGTACAAATTGGCCAATTGTTCGTATCTATCAGCGGGAATCGAATTTCAATTCCCAGAAATCCGACAGCTCCATTTCACGTGTCTGATATCGCTGTAAATAATCCTGATAGCCCCTGGATTCCGGATGAGCAGGATCTAATGGTGGATATTCATTCATCCCCGTAAATGGAAGTGGTTCCACACGATGCCCGGTAAGTGTGTTTAGGTCGGCATCTTTGTCCCAGCCCACCGAATGAATTAGGAAATCACGTTTCCAACCACTACGAACCGGCGGTAGCTCGTCAAAAACGACAGTCATTTCATCTCCCGATGCCAACACCACTAACTGATGATCCTCCGCAGCAAGTAATTCTGTCGTATCTCCAAACCGAGTGAATTTCCCGGCCATCGGTGGCCAGATCATATCCGTCGTCACTTCACCATACACATAACGCTCAGGACCATTATGCTGTCGAGGTAGCCGAGCAGAAAATCCACGGTAATGCAAATCAGCACTGTGTAATGTCGCAGCCTGCAGCACCGGAGCGTCCATCTGAGCATCAACAGCAACCAGTATTTCGTCCCAGTACAATTCCATCGAAGTTGAAATTCTCAATCGATAATTACCCTCCTGAAACTGCTCGACAGGAACGTCCACCACAATGGTCTTTGTCTTACCACCAGGAAACCCGATATTCGGAACGACTTCTTCCCACCGCTCCGACTCGTCATCTCCCTTGCGAATCATGGACATGTAAGGAGGACGCGGCCCTTGTAATTTCTGATTTTGGGACAAAGCGATATTGATGGAAGTGTCGGTAGGGAACATCCATCCGGTCATGACCAATTGAACCGAACCAGCACCAGAGAGATCTCCCAATTCAAACTCCATGAAATACTCATCAACCAAACCTTGCTTATGCCGCTCGTCAAACAATCTGGTGAAATGCCCATCACGCGAACTCACTATTGCAGAAACGTCCTCACCGTTACTACCCATGACACTCACGGCCGGACGCAAGGCTTTACGATCAAAGCTATGCACCTGATACTGCGAAATAGCTGGCGGCCCAACTTTTTCGTTCGAATAGACGACTGTATCAATTGGGTGATCCACCGCAATCAGCGCGATCTGGTCGAAATAGGCTGCTTCCCAAAGCTCTTCGGTAACCTGCATACGATACTGACCATCCACCGCCACCAGACGATCACCTGGTATCAGCAAATACTCCCAGTCTCGCGTAGGCGCAGTAATGCCTTCGCCGAATTGCAATCCAATCGGAGCTGCCCATAACAGATCGGTAAAGAATTCGTATTTTTCTCCAGTCCATGTATAGAGATAAGGACAGGATCCTTTCAACAGCTCCTGCTTTTCAGTGAACGTCAAACGACTTTCCGGCGCCAGTAGATTCTGTGGAATCCCATTGGTCCAAAGGACACGTACCGCTTCCGCTCCTGTGGTGTTGCCTATACCGAAATGCACAACCCGACCGTCTCCCTGTTGACTTTGGAATCCCTGAGCACTCCGCAGATCAACACGAGCCCCTACGCCATGAACATTACATCGCTGAACCTTGAACATCGGGTCAGGCTCTGCACACAAACGTACTTTGATCCAATTATTTGCATTACCGCC
This sequence comes from Planctomycetaceae bacterium UBA2972, assembly GCA_002348315.1. Classification (GTDB taxonomy): domain Bacteria; phylum Planctomycetota; class Planctomycetia; order Pirellulales; family Pirellulaceae; genus UBA721. Next base: position 35,579 of record DEAW01000103.1, read on the forward strand.
TTCGTTACTGAGCAGTGAAACTTTTCCTCCTTCAACGACCAGCAGATCCAGATCGCCGTCGTCATCCACATCGTCAACATCGACAGAGGATACTCCCGCGGAAATCGGCAATTGCGAGGATTCCAACTTGAACCCGGTACCCTTTACATTTCTAAACAGCTGAAAACTGTCTGCAGACCAAACCAGCAAGTCCCGCCAGCCGTCATTATCAAAATCAACAGGTACCAGCCCGACGACAGAGGTCACGTCCAACTGGATGGAATTCCGTTTCCAGGTTTTACCTCCTGGTGAATTGCCCGTGCAGGTAATATTCACTCCTTCGTTTGTTGCCGAGACGATATCAGCCGTTCCGTTATTATCCACATCGAATACTACTAAGGCCGTCAGCACCGCCGCTGGAAACAGATCGCCTGCGGCTTCGTTGAATTGCAACCGCCCGTGACGAATATTCTCAAACACTCCACCGGATACCAACAGATCCGACTGCAGCGAACGATTAAAATCTGCTGCTACCAGTACCTGACCATCACCGGCCCGCTGAGCTTCTGACAAGGCCGTGAGTGTGACGTCTGTGAACAACCAGTTTTCGTGATTCTTCCAAAGTTGTAACCCAGCCGATCCAATCAACACGACATCCAGATCACCGTCATTTTCAATATCTGTAACCGACACCGTTTTGACATCTGATAGCTCAGCCTCTGCGAAGGCTGCTTCAGACACAATCAAAGATCGTTGCTCTTCCTCCTTGGGTAGGACATTTTCCACAACCTGTAGGCCTGCCTGACCATATAAGAGAAAATCAAAATCAGAAACCGAGTAGGATTCGGGAGTGGTTGTGGTTGCATCCCGATCGAAGTCGACGGCCAAAACGTGCTGTAAACCCGAATCGACATCCACCTGATGCGTTATAGACCATGATTCCGAATTTGCATCCCGTTGAAACACGGACAATTTACCGGTTTGCAACACCACCAAATCTAACTGCCGGTCCAGATCAAAGTCACATACAATTGCATCGAGAACGTCGGTCAATCCGGCGAGTCCATCACCCGCTGGGCTGGATTCAAATTCAACCGCAATTGCCGGAGTCTGAGCTATGCCGTCTGCCTCACCTGCAAAGTAGTCTTCCGGAAATTCCTGAATCAAGTACTCCAACGGATGCCGTTGCAACTGAACCATATCCGTATGGTAGCCAAAATCCTGCTTTACAACGTTGAACACCTGAATCATGCGAATCTTGACTTTATTCCAAACCGCCGAATCTTCAGACTCGACGGCAGCAATAAATTCAGGCAACTCTGCGGCCAGGTCAATCTTCTGCTGAGCTAACAACTCGCTATAAGGTCCCAGAACAGAGATGGCATTTTTCAACGTAGCGACAATCGCAATGTCTTTGGATTCCGCCTGCAGACGCACAATCTGTTCCAACACAATGAGATTACCCGGATTCTTTGCGGCAGCCTGTCGAATAACCTGAGCACGTTCGTCACCCTGACCATTGCGTAGCAGCACAAACAACTCCATCAAAGCGATCGTGTCTTCCGGGTTCAATTCATAGGCCCGGCGGAAATACCTGGCCGCTGCGTCTTCGTCTTCGAGCGTAACGCTTAGCTTGGCATCAAGCATATCAACAACACCTGAGTCCGGATCCTGTTCTCGCAGTGCGGTCAACGCTTCACGAGTCAGCTTGAGTGTTAATGCATATTTTTGAGGAGCTTCCTCTCGTTTAGCATATTGCTTATCAACTGCCAGCACACCAGCGACGGCAAGGTTTCGCACTCCCAGCATCGCATCCGGAGTTTCTTTCACCAATTGCGTGAAGAGCTTCATGCTCTCCGTGCCATCGTTCTTTAGCTTGTTAGGGATATTCTCCGCTGAAGCCAGACCTCTGTTTTTCAGGGCCACCAGTTCAGTTTGACTAAGACTCGATCCACCAGGCAGTCCATTGAAGAGGAACCATCCGGCAATAACCGCCAGACACAAACCGACGCCAACCAGAAGCTTCCTACTTCCTTTTGCATTGTCTTCCATAACTTATCCAGCAAGAAAAGGGCCTGTGACTATTTCTTAATGCAGTAGAGTGCTTCATCCGTACGGATCAATAGGTGCCCATCAACCACTGATGGACTTGCAAACAACGTACCGCTCAATTTATTTTCAGCCAGCTCCTTGTACTCTTTCCCCGGCTCTACAACCGTTACTACGGCATCACGTTCAAAGAAGTAGATCTTTCCATCCGCAAAAAGAGGAGATGCCCAATAGCGTGAACCCATTCGGTGAACCCAGTTGATTTCCCCTGTTTTTGCATTAAGACAGGTGGCGATGCCATTATCAGAAGCAAAGTACATCTCATTTCCTACGACGAGCATGCTGGAAACGTTCGGAACTTGTTTATTGAATCGCCATTGAATTTTACCTTCGTATTTACCGTCTTGTTCTTCAATCTTCAAGGCTAATAATTCGCTCTTCATATAGCCGGTATTGATGTAGACCATACCGTGAGCTGCCACGGGGCGTCCCGCATTGGAAAATCCAAGTACTCCGTAACTCGTCTTCCAGAGTTCCGCTCCGGTTTCCGGATCGTAGCCAAAAATCCAATCCGCAGCCGGTGACACAATCTGATCCCGGCCATTGACGTCAACAATAATGGAGGTCGCATAGGCTTTTCGAAGTTGTGGTTCTTCCCGCAACTCACCCGAGCGTTCTGTCTTCCAGAGAATCTCTCCCGTATTCTTATCCAGTGCCACGATATATTGCAGATCGATTCCGTCGCAGTGGATGATCAAACGGTCTTTCCAGAGAATCGGCGAACTACCAGGTCCGTTCTCATGCTTCACCCGAAGAGTTCTGTTGCTCCACAGTACTTTGTCCGTTTTCATATCCAAACAGGCAATTCCCATGGGACCGTAATGACAATACAGCTTGTCGCCGTCAATAATCGGTGTGGGAGTTGCATACGAATTCACTTTGTGAATGAATTGCGGATTTTCTTCAGAAAGCATCTCTATATCTTTAAGAACCTTGCCGGTTGCCAGATCCAGACACTGCACTCGCAGGCTTACATGGGATGAAATGATGAGCGGTTGCGAACTAGTCGTCGTTTTCTTCACGGCGACTTTTCGTTCTTCTGAGGCTTCCTTATCTAATCCCGTAGTAACCCAGACTTTGCCATCGACAATCACTGGTGTCGACCATCCTAATCCCGGTACTTTGTACTTCCAGGCAGCATCTGATTCAGAGAACTCGACAGGTAGATTCCTGGCATCCGCATGCCCTTGCCCATCAATCCCGCGCCATTCAGGGAACAGATCACCAGCGTTGACCGCTGCGACCCAAAAGAGACCTATCACAACAGAATTCAGAAAGATTCGGTGCATCGTCATACTCACATCAAAGAATCAAAAACAGTTCGATAATCAAAGTATCATTATATCGAATCGTCGCGAATCTGCGCATGAGGCAGGCAGGCCATTGATAACATCTAACTATTTTCCCCAAGAATAAACTGCAACATTTGCTCCAGCACATCTTCCGCAATGGTCTCTTCAATGGTTGAGTATTCTGACACATTTCCGGTTTCGGCATGCTGCATCAAGTGGTTCAGAGATTCATACTCCAAAATCGCATACTTTCCACGGGGCCGGTTGGCTAACAGCGACGCCATCACAGGGGCATTCTGTTTAGCAGGCACTTGGAGATCTTTCTCTCCAAATACAGCCAACACATGGCACCTTGTCTGACGCCAGTCTTCCGCCGGGTCATGGACGATGAAATATTTCATCCAGTTAGACTGTAATTGTTTGGCAATGGCATCCACTTCAGCAGACAACACAGCACTAGCAAATTGCAATTCAATAGGAGCAGCACTTAGCCGGCGGTCTAAAGCGGCTTTACTCTTGAGCCTCGCTTGTTCCAAATCACCTTCCCGAACAGCAATTTCAGTTAATTCTTCGTATAAGGGCATAAACCATTCAAGTGTTTCCCGGGGAACTCCCTGAGCTCCACGAATCAGCCTGTTTTGCTCAACTAAGATTTCTTTGCCCGTCACGGCCGTTCCTGCCAGCGAAACAATCCCTTCAATACGTTTATCTGCGGCGGCTACCATAGGCGCTATGTAACCACCTTCACTATGGCCAATCAACCAAATTCGATTGTCATGAATTCGGGGATGGTTTCTCAGAAACTCCACTCCGGCCGCGACATCCGACGCGAAATCAACTGAGGTTTCATTTCCCGGCCCGACGTCACTACCCCCAATGCCGCGGTCGTCAACTCGAAGTACTGCAATGCCATGGCGAGTCAGATAGTCCGCTATGACCCAAAATGGTTTATGTCCCATCAGTGTTGCATCCCGGTCCTGCCGCCCCGAACCGGTAATAAGAATCGCTGACGTCAAACGCTTTCCTCTATGGGGAATTGTAAGGGTGCCGGCCAAATTATTACCGACAGAATGATTTTCATACTCCACATTTACGGCTGTATAGGGAAACGGCGGTTTGGGAGTTTGTGGGCGTACCAATTCGGGAAACGCATCCACTCGGTCTAATATCAACTGACGCGGTAGTCCCTGAACTGCAATCCCTTTGAGTCTCGTACCACCTTCAACCAAAGTGCCACTGTAGCTCAGTCGCAGTGATAGCTTTTCAAAACTTAGGATTGTGCCGTCATATTGAACCTTTTCCATCGAAATCGGGTCCGGCGTCTGATCCAGACTGTAAAAATCCACTCGATAGTTATCTCCGTCACGGATAATGTCCAACCCAGTCCGTAGCTTGACCACTCCTGCGTCTAAACGGCCAAACCACTTGCCTTCAATTCCCGCCCCGGATTGCTGTGCATTACAGACGAGAGGTCTGCTTACAAGGACGGCAAAAATCACTGTAAGTACGGCACGCATATTATTCCCTTTGGAATACACTGTCTTAGAATCCCTATTCTCAGATACAATATCCTCTGTTTACTTGCCATCATTGTGACTCTTTTCGCACAATATTGGTATCGTTTGCTTCGCACCTTCATGAAAACACATCCTCAATGCTCATAACACTTTCACCTGCCAAAACCCTTAACTTTGAACCGCAGACCCTGACCTCGGTCTCCTCCACGCCGGAATTGCTTAAAGAGTCTCGCAAAATCATCAAGCATATGCGCACATTCGATGTCGCTGGCCTGGAAGCCCTCATGGGCATTAGCACAGATCTGGCAGAGGAGAACGCTAAGCGATTTAAGCGATGGAAAACTCCGTTTACACCCGAGAACTCAAAGCAGGCCATTCTTGCCTTCAAAGGGCAGGTTTATGATGGACTCAAAGCCTGGGAACTATCGGCGGCAGATCTGAAGGCATCACAAAACCACCTGCGTATCCTCTCCGGACTCTACGGCGTCTTGCGACCACTCGACCTCATGCAGGCCTATCGTCTGGAAATGGGCACCAAAGTCAGTATTGCGGGAACGAAAAATCTATATGCTTTTTGGGGGGATAAGATCACTGAGCAAATCAACCAGGATCTTACGACCCTGGGTTACGACACCTTGATCAATCTTGCGTCCAACGAGTACTTCAAGTCGATCAACAAAAAGAAGATTCAAGGCAGGATCGTCACGCCAAATTTCAAAGAAGAACGTGACGGCGGATTCAAAATGGTCGCCTATTATGCCAAGGTCGCACGAGGAATGATGACTCGCTTCATCATCCAAAATGCCTTTGATGATCCTGAGATGATCAAGACCTTTGACGTAGACGGATATCGATACAACCCTAACATTTCATCCGACAACGATTGGATCTTTACTCGGAAAAGCTAACGGGCCTAACGAAACTTCGCTCGCAGGATAAATTCAACAATGGGAGTGGAATCTTTCAGCCCGTGTGGATGATGGCCGACACCTGCCTTGCGAATCAGTTCAATACTTCCGCCCAACTGCTTATAACGCTGAGCCACAATGCCAGTGTTTTCGTCCCAGGGAACGACTATATCGGCATCCCCAAATACGTGCAATAAAGGTACCTTCGCTGTGGCTAGCGGCTCCAAATTATCAATCGGATTACCCTGATACTCGATTGCTTCCTGCTCGGACTTAAATCCGTATACTCTCAGGACACGTTGCCATTCCGAATCCGCCCCCTTGCCGCTGCCCTTTCCACCAGGCCAACTCTTAAAATCACAGACTGCGGCATCGTTATAAATACACGAGACTTTGTCCGGATTGGCGATCGCCCAATTCATCACATACAATCCACCACGACTCAATCCAACCAGAGCCGCTTTGGGCGCGAAATCGTATTTCTCTGTTAATTCGGTATAGAGCTGATTCCAATACTGCACCGCAACAGGCGCACCAAGCAATCCCGGCACCTTCAAATAGACTATATGGTAGCCCTTGTGAAGCAAAGCAATATCCGGATTTGGCTTGTGACCAAAGAACTCGCCGTGCCAAACCCAGGGCACTCCAGGGGCAACACGCTTAGGTTTTACGACGACTGCCATTTTACCTGCCACTTGAAATTCGTGTTTGGTAAACCCATGCCAGTCGGACGCAGGCCCCGGAAACTCTTCGGCAGTCACGGATCCCGTTAGCAATGACAGGAGCGTCAGGCTGAAAGTTATTTGTCGACAGCCAATCATCGTGTCACCTAATTTTCCGCGAGCTTGTCGAGTGGCCCGATCGGAAACAATTCGCTCGGCACATGCTCTGCTTTCATCAGCGCTCGCATTTGCTGCACAATCTGCGGATGTTTCGCAGAGACATCATTCGATTCCGATGGATCCTTACGCAGGTTGTAGAGTTCTATCTTTAAGGGATCCGGATTATTGCGTAGCATCTTCTGACGTATCCCTTTCCAGTCTCCTACCCAAACAGCCTGCTGACCGCCATAACCGGAAAATTCCCGGTATAAGAATTCCCTTTGAGGCTGCCGTTTTCCTAAGAGGGTCGGAGCAATACTGATGCCATCCACGCCTCCAGGCAATTCAGCGGAAGCACCAAGCAGGTCTAACAGTGTGGGCAGCCAATCTTCCAGTCCCGTTGTGGTGTGCGACAAAGAACCGGCTTTGACTTTTCCGGGCCATTTTACAATTAACGGAACACGAATCCCACCTTCATATAACGACCCTTTAAGGCCTCGTAGTTCGCCGACGCTATCAAAGAAATCGTAATCCACTTCTTTTTTCAGGTGGGTTGTACCGTTATCACTGGTAAAGACAACAATAGTATTTTCAGACAAACCCAATTCTTCGACAGTCCGCAGGACATTACCGATGTAGCGATCCATCCTAGTAATCATGGATGCATAAGCGGCACGTGGAGTGAAGTGTGGGGTGTATCCGTAACCACCATCACGCACGAATGGTGGGTCATTCCAACCTAAAGCTAGATACGGCTTCAATTCCTCATCCGGAACATGTAAGGCAACGTGGGGGATTACCGTCGGATAATAAAGGAAGAACGGTTCATCTTTATGCTGTCTGATGAATTCAACAGCCTGTTGATTAATACGATCCGGAGCATAGTCTCTTCCCTTAAACTGATCGTAACTTGACGGATCAGCCGGGTCTGCACCTTTGGCAAGTCCGGCATGCCCCGGAACGGGTGGCACGTTATCAAGAACTACCTTTTTATCGTTACTCCATAAATAATTCGGATAATAGCTATGAGCATGCCGCTGGCAATTGTAGCCATAGAATCTATCAAATCCCTGATGGATCGGATCTCCTTCTGAGCCCGGGCCTCCCAAACCCCATTTACCAAAGGCTCCTGTCGCATAGCCTCGTTGCTTTAACACTTCGGCCATCGTCACCGTCGCATCAGGAATAGGACCCTGCCCTTCCGGTTTCATTTCACTATTGTTGCGAATATAGGCGTGCCCGGGATGTTGACCGGTCATCAGCACACAGCGAGAAGGAGCACAAACTGCATTTCCCGAATAGTTACGAGAAAATCTCATTCCATCGCGAGCAAGTTGATCTAGATACGGCGTTTTTATCAATTGTTGGCCGTAAGAACCGAGTTCCCTGTAACCAAGATCATCCGCCATAATCAAAATAATATTTGGCTGCGCAGGTTTTGATTCTGCAGCCAATAAACAACTACTTGCAAAGAGTATTGTCAGGAATAAGAATTGCTTCACAATGTTCTCGCTTCTCAATGGAAATATCCTAGTCATCCAACCCTGCCATTTATTACAGTGGTATGCAACAGTATACCATCAGCCAAAGGAAACCACATGACCGCACCACTTGAGAATAAACGAATCCTGATCATCGTCGGAGATATCTATGAAGACCTCGAACTGTGGTACCCAAAACTGCGACTGATCGAAGCTGGTGCCGAAGTTGTGGTGGCCGGACCGGAGGCAGATGCTGTCTATGCTGGCAAAAATGGGTATCCCTGTAAATCCGATGCAGCTTTGAGTGAAGTGGATCCGTCTACGTTTGATGGTCTTGTCGTACCGGGTGGCTTTATGCCTGACAAATTACGCCGGGATCCGGGAGTACTCGATATCGTTCGTCATTTCCACCAGGCAGAGAAGTTAGTAGCCGCTATTTGTCATGGCGGATGGATCCCAATTTCAGCCGGAGTTTATCAGGGGATCCGAGTAACAGGAAGCCCAGGCATCAAAGACGATCTGGTCAATGCCGGAGCAGTCTGGGAAGACGCTGCAGTCGTCGTCGACGGCCATCATGTTACCAGCCGAAAACCAGATGACCTGCCGGAATTCTGTAAAGCCATCGTTAGACAGTTAGACAGTTAGACA
>DEAW01000103.1:44645-64114 GCA_002348315.1 Planctomycetaceae bacterium UBA2972
TTAGACAGTTAGACAGTTAGACAGGTTAAACTCGATCTGGTTTTCTGAGCTGCTTTAGCAAATCAAGAGTTTTAATTTTTTTCTCAAGCTTTATTTGGCTAGCTGAACACTTGTAAAAAGACTTTATCCGACACACCGGCTTCAGCTGTTCAGCCTTCGCAGATTTAAAGGAGGGGCAAGGGGTCCGACTTCGACCTTCGGGCTTCGTCGGGTAAACTCACTAACTCTATGCCGTTCGAAGAACGAAGGAAGTTGGTATAAGAAAACTCTTTCCAGTCTGAAGCAGAAGCCAATCCCAACTGTTTAATTGATTAATTGTTTAACCTTCCAGCCATCTCAGCCATTTAATCGCTTCGGACTGCCATTTGTCCCAACTCGGGCCTTTGTAACCATTAAGCCCATGACCTCCATCGGGTAATTCCAGGTAGATCGATCGAACTGCATGCTGCTTACATGCCTCGTGGTACAACCGGCTATTAATCGGTGGCACAGGCTCGTCATCAATAGCATGTGCCAGGAAGGTTGGAGGCGTATTCTTATCCACTCGCAATTCATTAGAGTACTTTTTAATCAATGCATCCGAGGGATCGGGGCCGAGCAAATTCCTTTTACTCCCCCCATGCGTATGTTGGCCCATCGTAATGACCGGATAAATCAAAATGGCAAAGTCCGGTCGCAGCGTCTCAGATGGAGCATGCGTCGCTAACGTGGATGCGAGATGGCCTCCTGCTGAAAAACCCATCACACCAATATCATTCGGATCCAACTTAAACTCGTTCGCATGCTCGCGCATATACTTCAACGCCGTCTGGGCATCACTCAGCGGAACGGCATGACGTCCTCGTGGCAATCGATATTGCAGAACGACTCCTGTAATTCCATGTTCACGCAACCAAACGGCGATACCATTTCCCTCCGGGCCCGCGACCACTCCTCCATACCCTCCCCCAGGACAGATAATAATGGACTTGCCCGTCGGCTCAATTGGCATATGGACCGTGATATGTGCCTGCTCATTGTTCTCGTCTGGCTTACCTAACATAATTCGGATTGGTTGATACGCTTGCAATGGCCCGGTCATAAAAAATGCTAGGATGAGTACTAAGAAAGATCGCATGGAAACGTGCTTCAAATAAACAGTTAGTCGGTTAGTCGGTTGGTCAGTTAGGTAGTTAAGTTCGTTCTGGGATTTGAACCTAATTTAACAGACCAAGTGGCATGTTGTGTTAATCCTTTATCACTTTTAACTCCATCACAGATGGAATGAGCACTCAATGGAATTGATTAAAAATGAAGGACGAGGTTATTCGTTTCTGGAAGGAATCTATCCGTACAGCTCCGGTGTCGTTGCAGAATCCGGCTTCGAAATCGTGCACGTCGCTTTGTCCAACTGGCTACCCTGGCAAGAAGGAATGCAGCGAGCGCGATCTTATGTCGAACAACAGGGACTGGCAGTGACCCAACTGTGTGCTTTTGAGCTGAGATGCCCTCAGCCGCATTCGATGGGTGGTTTTCTAGGATTCAATCAGCAGTACCGACAAGTTCTTGAACAATGGGAACTGATCATCGGCGACCTAAACCCAATAGCACGCACGAATGTCGCTCCGGTAGAGAACGCTCCTTCAGAAACCATGCTTCACGCCTTTTCCTATGTACGTCCTGCCGAACATAACAACAAGACGTTTGTTGTTGCCGGTGGAGGAGAACTATTGGGCCCGTTAACAGTTGAAAACATTGTCCGCGCAGGAGACACATCCCCGGACGCCTTAAAAGAAAAAGCAAGCGTCGTTATGCAGTTAATGATGCAGCGACTTCGGGGGTTGAAAGGCCTGCCGTCCGACTTAACCACCATCGATATCTATACCGCCCATGACGCAGCTTCCCTTATCGCTCATGCTGTCACTCCGGAACTTGCCGACAGCCCAGCTGAAGTCGTCTGGTATAACACTCGTCCGCCTATCGTCGATATCGAATTCGAAATGGATATGCGAGCAACGACGGAAGAACGAGTGGACAATTAGACAGTTAGACGTTCACAATCTCTTTAACCACTTCTCCGTGGACATCGGTCAGGCGGTAGTCTCTGCCCTGAAAACGGTGGGTCAGACGGGTATGGTCCATTCCCATACAGTGGAGAATCGTAGCCTGGAGATCATGAATATGAACTTTATTCTCAGCCACCGTGAACCCTAATTCGTCACTAGAGCCATACGAGACACCAGGTTTCAATCCACCGCCGGCCATAAACATCGTGTACACATCCGGAAAATGGTCGCGTCCGAGGACTTTACTCTTTGCAGTACGTCCTTCTCTAAAGGGCGTGCGTCCAAATTCGCCTCCCCAGACAATCAACGTTTCTTCAAACATTCCTCTGGCTTTGAGGTCCTTGATTAAGGCTGAGACGGCCTGGTCCATGGGCATACATCGGTTGGTCAAGCCATCACGAATGCCCGTCGACGCGCCGGTGCCATGGAAATCCCAACCCCAGTCGAACAACTGAATAAAACGGACTCCATCTTCGGCCAAACGACGAGCCAGTAAGCAATTATTAGCAAAACTGGCCTCTCCCGGCTTAGCACCATATGCATCCAGTGTTTCCTGAGTTTCTTTGGAAATATCCATCACACCCGGAACCGACATTTGCATACGGAACGCAAGTTCATACTGAGCCATCCGCGTCAGAGTTTCAGGACTTCCCAGTTCAGTAGCCTGCAATTGATTTAGATCGTTTAACGCATCCAGTGTTTTACGTCGCATGGCTCGATCCATTCCCTTCGGATTGGATACATAAAGGACTGGATCCCCCTTACTTCGGCACTGCACACCCTGATAAATCGATGGCAGAAATCCGGATCCCCAGTTATCTTTCCCGCCACTCGGCGCTACACCGCCAGAGATCAGCACAACAAAACCCGGTAAATCCTGATTCTCCGACCCCAGTCCATAGGTCGCCCAGGCTCCCATGGAAGGACGGCCCTGACGAGGTGAGCCCGTATAGATAAGCAACTGAGCTGGTGCGTGATTAAACTGCTCCGTGTTGATCGATTTGATGATCGTCAGATCATCGGCAACTTCCGAGAGCTTCGGCAACGCCGCCGATAACCAATGCCCACTCTCACCATGTTGTTTAAAATCTTGAGGAGTTCCCAGTAACAACGGTCTACCACTGGTAAAGGCAAATCGTTTTCCTTCATAAAATTCGTCGGGGCAAGGTTCGTCTGTTCGCTTAACCAGCTCAGGCTTGTAATCAAACAGATCCAAGTGCGGGGGCGACCCAGCCATGTGCAAATAGATAACCCGCTTGGCCTTGCCCGGAAAATGAGGCTGTTTAGGAGCCAGTGGATTGATCACTTCAGCCGAAGCCGAGTTATTCCTGTCCAGCGAGGCCATGGCCATGGCTCCCAGACCAACACCACATCCCTTCATAAAGTGACGGCGTGTTTTATTAGTTGCATTTTCGAGAAATAGATTCATCGTTTTATCTCTTTGCCAGAGTTTCATCAAGATTCAGCAATACGTTTCCAACAACAGTCCAGGCAGCGGCCTCAGCCACATCCATTCCCTCGGGCAATTCCCCCAACGGCATTGTCGAAATCTGTTTTGCACTCTCCGTGTCTGCCTGATAATCGGCAAGCACAACTTCATATAGTCTTATCAGTCTTTCACGTTCCACATCATAAGGCGAACGGGACAAAGCGAGTCGGAAACCGAACGTTACTTTGTCGCTTGTACTTTCACCACCCTCGTTCAACATCCGGCGTCCAAAAGCCTGTGCGGCTTCAATGTAAACCGGATCATTGAGCGTCACCAATGCCTGCAACGGCGTATTGGTATTCACTCGGCGAATCGTACATACATTTCTACTGGGAGCATCAAAGGTCGCCATCGATGGATAAGGCAAACTACGTCGCCACTGAGTGTATAACCCGCGGCGCCATTTATCTCCGCCTGATGATGTCGTCCAGTCCGTAGAACTACCAAATGCCGCGCTCAATCCGAGTTTAGGACGAGGAGGATTCACTGAAGGGCCTAACATTTTCTGATCGAGCAGACCACTCACTGCTAACGCCTGATCACGAATCATTTCGGCATTCAGGCGAAACCTGGGGCCTCGCGCCAAATAGTAATTGTATGGATCAATTTGCTTGTGTTGATCGGTCACGTGCGAACTTTGACGGTAGGTTGCTGACATCACAATCAACTTTAAGAATCGCTTCATATCCCACTGAAGATCATGTTGAAATGTCACAGCCAGATAGTCAAGCAATTCAGGATCTGACGGAAAGTCTCCTTGTGCGCCAAATTCTTCACTCGTCCTTACAATCCCCTGCCCAAACAACTGTTCCCAATAACGATTGACAATCACACGTGCAGTCAATGGATTCTCGGCACTGACAAGCCACTGAGCTAACCCCAGACGATTAACCGGAGCCCCTTCAGGAAAACCATGCAGTACAGCAGGTGTTCCTTCGACAACCTCGCCTTCCAGGGCTTCGAAATTCCCTCGAACCTGAATATGCGTCTTACGACGGCGTTCGCCCATCAGCTCACGCATAATCGGAACGGTAACCGGTTTAATTCCATCCATTTGTTTTTTAACCGCAGCGATTTTGTCTGTTAATTCTTTCGGCGGTGGAACAACCCGCAGATAGTAATCCCGAATAGCCTTCACGTGCGTTGCATTGGCGGCATCATAACCGGCTTCCACGACAGCAGACACTTGCTTCGGGAGCAGGAACACATCGCCATCATCTGATGTCAACGAGATTCTAAAACGCCCTAACGGGTGGGATTTATAGTTCTGAGTGAGCACCAACTTAATTTCAGTCCGCTCTGCAGTCCCCACTCTATTACCTATGTTAAATACAGCCACGTTATTCTGACCAAGTTCACCTCCAACGGCCCAACCACTGTTAGCACTCTTAGCGTCACCGTCGATGGATTTCTTCACTCCAAAGTTATTCACGACTTCACCCTCGCGCTGTTCGAAGGAGGCTGAAGCATCGACAAACTGAATCGGGAGAAGTCCATCCAATGTTGCTTCATGAACGCCTTTGGGTGCGGTTTTCACTTCCTGCTTCCAGACCAGATTTCGCTCTGCATCCAACACACTAAGCACGAATCCATTCATCCGGGCGTACAGGTCATTATCCGTACGAGGCCAGATATTAATCAGCTCAATCGGAGCGACTTTTCCCAAATCGATTTCGATCCAGGGATTATCTTCGACGGCAGTATGCGTAACGGAATTATTGGTATAAACACCGTCGGTGTTACCGTCATTCGCCCGGGCAACTTCCCCGCCAAAATCCGTGGAAGACTGTTTGGCCGTCCCATCCAAAGCGATATTCTTCCCTCCACTGAACACTTGCAGTTCAGCGATATGAATCATTTTTCCTGCTCCAGGCAGGTCAATACGAACAATCTGTCCCTGAGGAGCTTCATTGCGTGTTCCGCCAAAGCTGCCCGACAATTCTGAAAGCACAAAGTTGCCGTTACCTCCGCGACCAGGCCCTTTGCCCGGCAATGCCTCGTTGGCCAGAACTTCCAATCGCAATGCTTTGACATCTTTTAACTCGGTAGCAAAAGTCAATTCATACACATCCGTTTCCGCCGTTTCACCAGTCACGGTCACGACTCCATCTTCAGCGACCTCAAAGGTAGCTCCGCTCGTAGACGTTGCCTTGAAATCCTGAATGCCCTGCCAGTTCACCTGACGAGCAAGATGTTGCTTCCAATTTTCGATTTGCTTTGTGATCGCTTCGGAAGTTGGTTCCAACTGTGCTTCCAGTGCTTTGATCTGTGATTCAAAATCGCTTCGCTGCTGTTCTTTTTCCGGCGTCAGGACGCTCAACAACGGTTGTTCATCTGCACGATCCGCATCCTCGGTGTTGTTAAAGAAAGCAAAGAACCTAAAGTACTCTTCCTGTGTAATCGGATCGTATTTGTGTGTATGACACTGAGCACAGCGGATGGTTGTTCCCATCCAGACCTGCATCGTGGTATTCACCCGGTCAACAACAGCCACATTGCGAAATTCTTCGTCATTGGTTCCCCCTTCACTTTGAGTGAGCGTATTGCGATGGAAGGCTGTAGCAATCATCTGTTGTTGCGTAGGGTTCTCCAGTAAATCTCCCGCAATCTGGTCAATCGTAAACTGGTCAAAGGGCACATTGTCATTGAAGGCATTGATCACCCAGTCACGATACAACCAGATGGTACGACTAGGATCGTTGGCGTAGCCTGCCGAATCAGCATACCGAGCCAAATCGAGCCACATCGTAGCCCAACGCTCGCCATAGGTTGGTTTTTGCAACAGACTGTCGACCAATACTTCATAGGCATTGTCATTTCGATTGCTAACAAACGCGTTCACTTCTTCGAGTGTCGGTGGTAAGCCCGTCAGGTCGAAAGAGAGACGACGGATCAATGCCTCGCGAGTCGCTTCGTCGTTAGGACTGAGTCCCTGAGCTTCAATTTGAGCAAGCACGAATCGATCGATTTCGTTGTTTCCCCATTGCTTGTTCCTGACTTCCGGCAAATTCGGTTTGACCGGCGCGACATAAGCCCAGTGCTCCCCATACTCTGCCCCCTGTTGAATCCAGCGTTTAATCAGAGCGACTTCTTCGGATGTAAACGCGACTGCATTTTCTCCCGGAGGCATTCGCAGAAATTCGTCATCCGTCGTAATCCGAGCTACAACTTCACTGGCATCGATATCACCGGGCTTTATCGCAAAGCTTCCATCCCGGTCTAAAGTTGCCTGGTCAAACGTATCGAGCCGCAAATCAGCCTGACGCTCAGCCTCGTCCGGCCCATGGCAGGTAAAACAGCGGTTAGATAGAATTTTACGAACCCTATTCAGTTCAACATTAGAGAGCGGCTTCTCGTCTGCTGAAACGAATGGTGTCAAACCAAACGTCAAAGCAACTGTCAAAAACAGAGTTAAACGTGACATTGTCATCCGATTATTTAAATACGTTGGAAGGATGAAGCGACGAAGAGTCTGGCTTTCAGCAGAAAGAACTACTTCACCAAAATACTATTATAGCCTGTGACGTTAAATCCACGTAATACTTGATTGGCGAACCA
The DNA here is from genome assembly GCA_002348315.1 of Planctomycetaceae bacterium UBA2972. GTDB lineage: Bacteria > Planctomycetota > Planctomycetia > Pirellulales > Pirellulaceae > UBA721. Next base: position 51,738 of record DEAW01000103.1, read on the forward strand.
CGAGTTTTAGAGCAATTCGTGGATGGGCTCGCCTTCGGTCAATATCGGAATTGGACGTCCGGCATTGTTTAAGAAGGAGCGTTTGGAATCCACTCCAAATTTGCGGTAAATCGTAGCAAGCAGGCAATTACTGTTCATAATGCGTTCCACAGGCTCTTCAGCCCGTTTACTGGTCGCTCCAATCACCTGCCCCATTGGCATCCCACCGCCAGACAGGAAAACACTCATGGCCTGAGGCCAATGATCTCGTCCCGGGCGTCCGCTGGCATCCTGGTTTCGAATGAGCGGAGTACGTCCAAATTCGCCACAAAAGATGAACAAAACCTTTTTGTCCAATCCCCGTGAATAGAGATCTTCGATAAGTGCCGAAACTGCCTGATCCAAAACCGGGATTTTCTCTTCATAGGATTTGAAGATATGAGCGTTTACGCTGTGGTCGTCCCAGGTGGACGTCCGGCCAGTTTCAGGACGTAAACGGAACGTGGCCTGACACTGCACAAAACGGACTCCGGATTCAACTAATCTGCGACACGTTAACAGGCTCTTGCCCCAATGTGTATTCCCATATCGCTCCAGAGTCGACTGACGCTCGAGCGAAAGGTCGAATGCCTGCTTGGCCTTGGTGCTAGCCAGCATCGCTGCGGCACGCTGCTGAAACAGATCCATGGCAGACATCATCCGCGTATTATCAATATCCCGTGACAAACGATCCAACTGTCCTAACACTTCACGCCGACGGCTAAGATCAACAACACCACCAGGCGAAATGCTTAAGTCCCCTGAATCCTCGCTTGACTTATAGATCGCAACCGGGTCATATCGATTCGCACCACTTGCCGTTTCTAGATTCGGTGACGGCATGAAGGCTTCACACGACGGTCCTAAGTAAGCCGCCCCTGCGCCATAACTAGGAGTATTGGCGACAAAGAAAGGTAATGGCGTCTGTACGTACTCGGCATGTTTCGCCAGCACGGATCCCATATCCGGAAATTCGGAACGTGGCAAATTAGCCGCGATGGATGGGTAACCGGTAAGAAACCGATTGGTTCCACCAGAATGTTCTGCCCGTTCATGATGCATACTGCGGATCAGAGTAAATTTATCTGCCATTCGCGAAAGCTGTGGCATCAATTCACATATTTCGATACCGTTGACGTTCGTCTGAATAGGACTAAACGGGCCTCGGTATTCTCTCGGAGCATCCGGCTTTAAGTCAAACAGGTCAAGGTGACTGGGACCTCCATTGGCCCAAAACAGAATAACTGAAAAGTCATCATTCAGTTCCGGAAGCGGCTCGCCATAAGCATCACTGACAGCCTTTTTGTTCGTGGCAAGCACAGCATCACTGGGAGTCAATCCAGAGCATAACGCGCCCATACTCAGCGCACCAAGTTGCAGCCATTGTCGTCGATCGACCGGACCGCAACAGACGGAATCCGAACGATTCTTGCTTGAATCTCTACGGAACATACCCGTACTATATACCAAAGATTGCCCTCTACGTTGAGGCAAATTACGTAAGATATAAGTGTAGATACATATTCGTTGGAAAAATCCTTAAAAAAGTCATATCTGTGAAGCGTACTTTTGACGAATTCGAACTTGGCGACGTCATTGGAACCGGCACTGTCGGGACCATTTATCGAGCCGTAGAAAACTTAACGGACGAAATCCGTGCAGTCAAAGTACTTCAGCATGGTGTCTCTCAGGACAAGAATATTGTGTCCCGTTTTGAACGAGAGATGCTTATCCTCTCGAAGTTAAATCACCCCAACATTGTGAGTTATTACGGTGGTGGCCGGACTGAAGACGGGCGATTGTTTTACGTCATGGAATTGATCGAAGGTGGAACACTCAAACAACTACTGCATACTCATCACCGACTGTCATGGCATGAAGCGATCAATTACGGAATCCAAATCTGTTCGGCCTTGCAGCATGCTCATAATCACGGCGTGATTCACCGGGATCTTAAACCCGCAAATCTATTCCTAACCTACGAAGGACAATTAAAGCTGGGAGACTTCGGCATCGCATTAGACACTGGCGAATCCGATCTTACGGCAAGTGGCATGACTGTCGGCTCATGGCTTTACATGTCGCCTGAACAAATCCGAGGCGACGATATTATTACAGGCCAGGCAGACCTCTACTCGCTCGGCTGCCTTTTTTACGAAATGCTTACAGGCAACCCACCCTTTCAAGGCAGTACCTTCCCTGTCATCTTCGAACAGCACCTTAAAGAAACTCCAACACCCATCTATATGAATGCTCCTGAAACGCCAAAACTACTTCAGGAGGTGGTCCTTCAACAACTTTCCAAAACGCCGCAGGACCGTCCATTTAATGCCCGAGCTATTCAGGGCATCATGTCGGAACTCAAACTGGAATGGGAAAACGACGAACAACGGTACCAGCAGGAACTTAGTCGACTTAAGGTCGCCTTCGATGCTGACCCCTTTACCGTCTATGGTCCCAAACGGGATGTTTCATGGAAGACGCTGTTGGTGTGGTTTACCATGCTAGGCATGGGCATCACGATTATCGCACTGCTCCAAAACAGATAATGCCCGCCCGTCGGCGGAAGACTAAGTCATTTCCAGCAATTCTGAAATCCTGTTGAGATTAATATTCCCGCCAGAGATCACGCAGCCGACCCGAGTGTCGTTCGAATCAAAACGCGTTTTGATCGCTGCTGCATAAGCGACAGCACCGGAGGGTTCCACCAGCAACTTCCCTCGTTCCATCATAAGTCGCATCGCGTAAGCAATCTGGGCATCATTAACAACAACAATGTCGTCGACGAGATCTCGTACTACAGGCCAGGTAAGGGTCCCCAGGCTGGTAAGAAGACCATCGGCAATTGTCTTGGGACTGGTCTGCGGAATCCATTCGTCCTTCGCTTTACTTTGATACGCATCATCCGCTCCAGACGGCTCTGCTCCGATAATGCGAATCGAAGGTTTCAATGCTTTCGCCGCAATAGCGATTCCGCTGAGCAGGCCGCCGCCGCCAACCGGCGCAATGATGACATCCAGGTCGGGAATGTCTGCTAACATTTCCAGAGCGACTGTCCCCTGACCTGCGATAATTCCTGCGTGGTCATAAGGATGGATAAACGTAGCACCGGTATCGGCAACCACTTGAGCAGCCGTCGTCTCCCGGGCTTCCAATGTAGGCTCACAGAGAATAATCTCCGCTCCGTATCCTGCGACGGCGTCTTGTTTTACCTGCGGAGCGTTGGAGGGCATGACAATATGTGCCGGAATCTTTCGCTGCTTTGCCGCAAGTGCCAAAGCCTGAGCATGATTGCCACTGCTGTGCGTCACAACTCCAGCTGCAGCTTGCTCGTCACTTAAACCGAGCACGACATTACTTGCACCACGAAACTTAAAAGCTCCGACCTTTTGCAGGTGTTCACACTTAAACCAGACATTGGCCGAAGCAAGTTCACTAAGTTGTGTACTTTGTTCATTCGGAGTGCGGTGCACGACATTCTCAATCCGGCGGTGAGCGTCTCGAATCTCGTTCAAATTGGTTGCATATTCTGTCACTTAGGAAGATCCTTTGGATGTATCACTGGGAATGGAACTGGCTTTGAGTGACTTCAAGATAGGCCAGACGACTAATACGAAGGAAATCAAAACAAAGATTAATGCTACAGGGCGAGTGACTAAAGGCAGGTAACTACCGCCGGTAGCCTGCAAGCCGGCGCCGAGCTTTTCCTCGGCAATGGGCGCCAAAACAAATCCAATCACAAAGGGTGCGAGAGGAATCTTTTGGCGTTCCATAAGAAAACCAACAATGCCAAAACCAAGCATGACCCAGACATCAAACATGCGATTATTGAGGGCGTACGAACCTACCACACAAAACACGATGACTATCGGCAACAGATAGTGCCTTGGAATTGTGGCGAGTTTAGAGATCCAACGTGCACTCATCACCATCATTACGAACATCACCACGTTGGCAAAAAGCATCGTGACGATGATCGTGTAGACGACATCAGGGTTGTTTTGAAAGAGCAGGACCCCGGGTTGCAGACCATGTAAAACTAAAGCGCCAAGGAGAATAGCATCAATCACACTACCAGGAATCCCCATGGCCACCAAAGGAATTAAAGCGCCACCGATTGTTGCATTATTTGCTGACTCGCTAGCCACCACTCCTTCTTCGCTGCCGGTACCAAATGCTGCGGCGTCCTTGCTGACGGACTTGGCAGCTGAGTACGCCATGACACTGCCAACATTAGCTCCAATTCCGGGCAGGATTCCGACCCACGTGCCAATGACACTGCTGCGAACCATATTCATCATGTGCTTGCACCAATCCTGAACACCCAACAAAATCCCTTCCGGTTTTACTTCGCTGACCTGTTCAACGTCTTCGCTCCTATGAGCCACTTCATGAATCACCTGGCTGACTGCAAACAGCCCGATCAAGACGGGTAACAGGTCGAAACCACTGTTGAGTTGCTCCAGGCCGAAGGTCCATCGGGAAGCCCCCGTGGCGGGAGATTCTCCGGGAATCGTTACCAGAATGCCGAATAAACCAGAAAAAACTCCGGCTGCCAGTGACTTGCCCGACACCGACGCAATTAATACCAGAGCGACCAGTACTAAGGCGAAATAATCAAAGTCTCCCAATTCTGTAGAAACATGAGAAATCGGTTTGGCAAGTAAGATCAGAAATCCCCAGGAAATCAAACCTCCCACAAAGGATGCCATGATTCCTAAGCCTAAAGCTCGTCCCGGCTTACCGTTTCGAGCCATTGGGTATCCATCCAGTGTGGTGATCACCGAAGCGGGAGTACCCGGCATGCGTAAGAGCGTGGCGGTGATCAGACCGCCTGAGATGGATCCCACATACATTGAAACCAGCAGCACCATCGCTTCGGTTGGCTGCATGGCATAGGTAAGCGGTAGGGTCAACGCAATCAACATCGCTCCGGTTAACCCCGGGATGGCGCCGACCAGAATTCCTAACATCGTCCCCAAACCAACCCAAAGGAGATTGACCGGGTCGCCAAATGTCAGATTGTAAATCACGTCATTCATAGCGTCTCACTTCCTACGGCAGCTGAATACTGAAAAAGGATTGAAACACAAAAAAGACGACGATAGGCACAAGAACAATCAGGTCGGGGACATAGCTCGACCGTATTAACTCTACAAATTTTTTCTGACTAAGTCCGTAACTGAGTACGGCAACATCCAGCATGTAAATCCCCGTCACAATGCGGAAGTCTACGGGGATGTACTCAAGTGCTAGTAGATACAGAGCGGTAATCAGGATGAACAGCAGCGCCGTTTGCAGATAGCTTTTGGCATGCTCGGTATGTTCCGGGACGGGCGAACTCTGACGGTGCTTACGAAACAGCCAATAGAGGAAGCTAAATGCTGTGGCGAGTGAAACCCACAGCGGTATATTTGGCAAAACGTCCGGCGAGGTTGCATCAACGCTTTGGATCTTTCCGATGCGCATTTCCAACACATCGTGCATCGTTTCACCTGTCTCCACAAACGGTTCAGACAGTCGCAATGCTAATTGCTCCTGAACTTGATCTGTCGCCATACATTGACGTATCACTTCGGCCATCAGATCCACTTTGTCGGCGTCAGTCCCTTTGGGAAACCACCAGAAATGCATGTTGGCATGCACAAAATTAAATCCCTGTTCAACAGCGGTCGCAATCTCGGGTGCCTGCGGATGCCTCTCAGCCGCACTAATGGCAACCGCTCGCAATCCTCCGTCCTTAAATGAAATATATTCCCCTAACGAAAATGCGGAAACGTCTGCATGACCTCCAATAACGGCTTCGAATCGTGAAGCACCGCCACCTTTTTGTGTGTACCGAAAGTGAGCTCCGGGGAGGTCCTGTTCGAGAATCAATCCTGCGTAATGAACCGGAGCTCCGAGGTTGGCAGCAAACACGAGTTCATTCGGTGTTTCTTTGGCCGCTTCCATTAACTCGCGCAGGGACTGATAGGGCGAGTCTTCAGCAACTGCAATAATCATATTGGTTTTACCACTTGCTGCGATAGGCTCGAACGACTCCGGCCCATAGGATACTTTTCCCGAGGCCTGTGCTGTGATCAAAGCTTCATGCAAAAGCATCATCGTATAGCCGTCGGGATCAGCTTTCCTGGCCTGCCCACTACCGATCGTCGCCCCTGCTCCACCTACATTTTTGACGACGACTTCCTGATCGAGGAACTGATGCTCAGCAATCGTACGCTGGATCATCCGGGCAAACGTATCACTCTCCCCCCCCGGCCCAAAAGGCACGATTAGAGTGATCGGACGATTCGGATAGTCGGAATTGGTAGAATTGCTTCGGGCATCGAGCATAAACCCGATCAGCGATCCCAAAACTGCAATCCAAACAATCAGACGAATCAACTGGCTGGTAGGCATAAAAGTCCGGATCGATACGGGTATCAGGAGTAGTGACTCGGTTCGCAGCGAACGCTCAAAACGACGAATCAGGAGTAAAATACGCGTTCAGCAGTTCTCCGCAGAAGCCAGTCTTTGTCGCCGTCTGAAAGAAAATCTGCGTTCTTGATTAATTGGAACGAAGGAGCATATTCGTGACCGTTGACAACCTGAAAGGGGCCGTCACTTGCCCACATGAGGCGTTCCACTCCGTAGGCATCAATGCAGGCTTTAATCATTGGCAACAGATCCGTATACGGAGCTTGTTTTTTGCCCAGAGCATAATAGGCCGAAATTTTAACGGTCACATTTTTGTGTTTGGCGAGACTGCAGAGTGCCGCCACGTCTTTTTCTCGAATTTTTCCATCCACCCCGATTCTGGCGAAGTGATCAATAACGACCGGAGTGTCGGGGTATTGCTGACACATTTTATCGACCGACTGCAGATAATCTGCGTCGATCAGGTGGCACATGGCGAGTCCGTGTTTCGCTCCGGCTTTCCACATCTCATGCATTCCGTCCCCTGACAACCATTGATCCGGAGACTGTTTTTGTGGTCGGATTCGAAATCCTCGAACGCCCTTCCTGGCCAGTTTCACCATTTCACGAGCAGGTCGATCGGCTTCGTCAATGACGGCCACGCCACTAAAGACTCCCGGATGTTTTTCCATCATGTCCAGCATGTAGCTGTTATCGAAACGATAGAAACTCATTTGAATCAGGACGATACGATCAACCTGAACCGGATGGCAATTGGAAAACAACTGCTCCGGAGTAAAACTCGGGGGCTGCATATCCTCTTTTTTAAATGAGGAATGCAAAGGATAACTCTCAGTATCGGGTGTCCAAACATGAACATGGGCATCGATGTACCCCGTTTTTTCGGATGCGGATAGACTAGATGCCGCGACGGCTGCAAAAGCTGATGCCTGAGCAAATTCACGTCGGTTAAGTGGATTAGAGAATTCCACGATGAGACACTCCTGAGATTGAGATTCACTGCAAAGCCGCATTATAGCAAAGAATCGGTTCGGCTTTGCAAGGAGTTATCCCGGAGTTTGAGTGCCGACTCTCACTTCGTTAAAACTGACGCCTACCATCAGGCAGTTGATCCCTGATCCAATCCCCAACAGCCCGACGTTTTCCTGCGGCTCGACAAAACCTTGCTCAAGACCGACAGCCAGCGTGACTGGCAGCGCTGCCGAACCGGTATTACCCAGCCACTGAAATGTGGTAAAGTCGTTGGCTTCGGGAAGCTGGAGTGATTCCAACATCAACTTGCGGTGGGCAGCACCAACCTGATGACAAAATGACCTGTGCAAATCGCCTCGTTGCCACTGAGTGTCTTTCAGGAATTGTTCAAAGGTCATCTTTCCCATCGCAATTCCTTCGGCCATTAACCGTTCAGAATCCGTATGCATTAATGGTCGCATCTCTTCGCCGACCGCTTCGTCCTTACCGCTTTGGCAAAGATCATGGAATTCTGTATTTGCCTGTGCTGTCACGGCGTGCAACAGGTTGTCGGTTTGACTAATGGCACGACTAGTTAACAGAATTGCTGAGCTGGCTGAACCGATCGTCAACGAAGCCACCGCCATCTTTACCGTTTTGCGAGTCCAGACATGATCCTGGTTTAGGGAACGAACCGTGTTTTCCACCAAAGGACGACTGTCTTCAGTACCGACGATTAAAGCAGCTTCGATTTGCCCCAACTCAATTGCGTTGGCAGCCATGGCGATTCCGTTGAGCTGTCCAAGGCAGGCATTGGACAGATCATAAATCGTACAGTCACGTCGGAGTCCGAGTGCATGATGGACGCGACAGGCTGTTGCCGGTTCAAGATGATCCCGACACACTGACCCATGAATCAACATACCGATTTTTTGAGGATCGATATCCGCGACTGCGATCGCCTGCTGGCCCGATTCGATCGACTTATCACCCGGTAATGTCCCGGGCTCCCAAAATCGACGCTCGCGAATCCCCGTCATCAACTCTAAGCGACCTTCAGGCAGTCGCATTCTCTGATAAGCAGGTTGTAGCTCTTGTTCCAATGCATCCGTGGAAACAATAACAGGTGGCAGCGTGTAGCCAAGCGACTCAATAACAACATTTTTGTAACGCATCTCCCGATTCTAGCCCATCACTCATTCACTGATAACCATAGAAATATCACCGGAATTGAACAAACTAATAAGTGCTTCCTGTTGCTCATCCTGGGATGAAAACAACGGTTGCCTATTATTTTGGAGAGTTCCATCCGGTAAAACCATAAAAAAAGTTTTCGATATATTGTGTAAATTGCTACCAGCTAGCACTACATATAGTGGTGACTTGTTTTTTAAAAACAAAATCCCGTCAGGCGTTTGAAAAAAAACGTGGAAGCTGTAACAATCTTGACTTCTTGCTTCCCACAAGATTGACTTAGATATTGCACCTGTTTTAGGAGAACACAGAACGGTATCCGAAATGGATTTCACTTCCCGGGTCTGACCGAAGACCACATGTAAGGGGGGGCGAAACTGGATCGTTCTATCAAATCTCACTCACCTCAGGATGAGAGCAGTGGATTTGGTTCTGAGCAATATCTGAAAAGCGTTGCTAATCATTCAAAAGGATTTGATTAAGTTAGCATTCACTTTCGGTTTTCATTCAGTTTCTGAATACTCGCAGTCACACAACTGGCTCTGCGCATTCAATCTTGCATGACCTTCTGTCAGCCCGGGTACCGTTCTGGTTTTTTATCTTAGTTTTAGAACATGCCTTTCAAAGCGTGTTCTAAGTATCTGAAAGGGATTACAGATGCATAAAAAACCACTGATTGGTATCAACATTGATTACAAGAGCGAAACGAAAGACACGGCCGCCTACTTTTATCTGGCCGCTGGTTATTCTGACTGTGTACTGCGAGCCGGCGGAATTCCGGTTCTGGTTCCCATCATGGATGACGAGGATGACATTGAGGCTGTCCTGGACACGCTCGACGGATTCATTCTCGTGGGAGGACTCGATCTGGACCCTCACCGTGACGGATTCATGCGTCACACCTCCTGCCGCCTGATGAGTTCACGACGTGAGATCTTTGATCGTCAACTTGCTCGTCTGGTCGTAAAACGTAAATTACCCGTCTTTGGGATTGGCGTTGGTATGCAACTGCTGAATATCACTGCCGGCGGAAACCTGCACTTACACATTCCGGAAGCTCTTCCCAATGCCGTCCCTCACCGGGACCCACAAGATCCTGATCATCGTCACGGACTTGACATCACCCCCGGATCGATTCTGGAAAGGATCTATGGTGACGGTGAAATCCGAGTTAATTCCAACCACCATATGGCAATTGACGAGATTGCTCCGGGGTTTACAGTAACTGCTCGTTGTCCCGATGGCGTCATTGAAGCGATCGAATACACCGAAGAGGGCTGGGTCGCCATGGGCACTCAATTCCATCCGGAAGCTCCCTCCGCAACGGCCATGGATTTTCGCATCATCGAGGAATTCCTCGACGAAGTTCGAGTCGAAGCAGGACTCGCTCTGGCTGCAGCTTAAGTGATCCCGGCAGTCGGATAATCCACGTCGCATTCGCCGGCTTATGCCTTTGACATACCTCAACTCATGGATGCCGGATCGACACTGGATACTAAGACAAAAAAACTCTGCGACGATTCAAAGCGTCGCAGAGTTCTTGTTTTTAGATCGAGTCAGCTGGCGATTACAACAGTTTACGCAGAACCGTTTGCAAGATACCACCGTTGCGATAGTAGTCCATTTCAACCGGAGTATCGATTCTGACATTGGTATCAAATTCGGTAACCGTTCCGTCAACTGCGGTTGCTCGAACCTTGAGCATCGATAAAGGTTGTAGCGAATCGTCCAGCCCCAATACATCAAAGGTCTCTTCACCAGTCAGGCCAAGCGTTTGCACGGTCTGACCATCTGCCAACTCGAGCGGCAGTACGCCCATCATCACAAGATTACTTCGGTGAATTCTCTCATAACTCGCTGCGATTACCGCGCGCACTCCCATTAACTGAGTTCCTTTGGCGGCCCAGTCCCGGCTACTTCCGGTACCATACTCTGCTCCGGCAAGGATCACCAATGGCGTCCCATCTTCTTTGTACTTCATCGCCGCGTCGTAGATCGGCATGACTTCACCAGTGGGCAGATAGCGAGTCACGCCACCCTCGGTTCCCGGAGCAAGCTGATTGCGAATACGAATATTGGCAAAGGTACCACGTAACATAACCCGGTCATTACCCCGTCGTGACCCGTAGCTATTAAAATCAACCGGCTCAACACCTCGCCCCTGCAGGAACAACCCGGCCGGACTATCCTTAGCAATTGCTCCGGCCGGTGAAATATGGTCCGTCGTCGTACTATCGCCTAGCATCGCCAGAGCCCGAGCTCCACTGAGTGGTTGGACTGGCGGCACTTCGACAGGCAGATCGACCATAAAGGGTGGTTCCTGGATATAGGTTGAGGCATCGTTCCAGGAATAAATATCCCCTGAATCAACCGCAATCTCATTCCATTTCTGGTTTGAGTCGAAGGCATTACCGTATCGTTCGACAAACATCTCGCTGTCGATCGCAATATCGAGTACTTCAGCGACTTCATCTCTCGAAGGCCAGACATCTCTGAGATAAACATCATTACCTTCAGTATCCTGTCCCAGCGGTTCGGTTTCGAAATCGATCAACGTAGTCCCGGCTAAGGCATAAGCAACCACTAAAGGAGGACTTGCCAGATAATTCGCTTTCACGTCCTGACTAACACGTCCTTCAAAGTTTCGATTACCTGAAAGCACGGAACAGGCTACCAAATCTGCTTCGTGGATAGCGCTGGATACGGGCGGTGGCAAAGGTCCACTGTTGCCGATACAAGTCGTACAGCCATAGCCCACCACATGGAATCCGAGCTGTTTCAGTGATTCGGTTAATCCAGCTTTATCGAGATAGTCACTAACAACGCGTGACCCCGGAGCCAAACTTGTTTTCACATAAGGCTTCACATTCAGCCCCAATGCTGCCGCCTTCTGGGCCAGCAGGCCTGCAGCCAACATCACCGACGGGTTACTCGTATTCGTACAGGATGTAATGGCCGCAATCACCACCGAACCATGTGTGATATCCACGTCACCGGAATCAAGATGCGCCGTGGCCGTGGCATCCAACGCTTCCCCTTCCAGAGCAAATCCACGCTGGTTCATGGGCCCGCGCAATGTCTCTTCAAATTCCGGCTTCATATTCGCAAGCGAAATCCGGTCCTGAGGACGTTTCGGACCAGCCAGTGAAGGGACGACTGTCGACAGATCCAGACTCACATAACTGGAATACGTAGGCGTCGGTGCCTCTTGTGTGAGGAACAATCCCTGCTCTTTGGTATAGCTTTCCACCAAAGCAACTTCTTCTGCACTACGTCCCGTTTTTCTCAGATAGGTAAGCGTTTCCCCATCGACTGGGAAAAATCCCATGGTAGCACCATACTCCGGAGCCATATTCGCGATGGTGGCCCGGTCAGCCAGTGACATTTTGGCAACCCCGGCTCCGTAGAATTCTACAAACTTACCCACGACGCCTTCCTGTCGCAGAATTTCAACCACCATCAGGACGAGGTCCGTGGCAGTTGCACCGGCAGGAAGTTCACCGGTCAATTCAAATCCAACAACTTCCGGCATCAGCATATAAATCGGCTGTCCCAGCATAACGCCTTCCGCTTCGATTCCGCCAACTCCCCAGCCAACAACTCCCAAACCGTTAATCATTGTCGTATGACTATCGGTTCCCACGAGCGTGTCCGGAATCGCAACCGGTCCCTGTTGATCGTTGCGTTTGAACACGCCACCGGCGAGGAACTCCAGATTCACTTGATGTACAATACCGACATTGGGAGGCACGACACGGAAGTTATCAAACGCTTTTTGTCCCCAACGGAGAAAC
>DEAW01000067.1:0-2645 GCA_002348315.1 Planctomycetaceae bacterium UBA2972
TGGCGAATTGCATCCGCACTGGCCGCGGGGTTACTACCTCCAGATTGTCCAGCCGACGAACCGCCACCACCGGAGCTAGACTTTGATGTAGAGACCGAATCGCCAAGAATTGCTTGTAAGGCCGTATTCACGACGTCCGGGTTAGCGAGATGGAGGGTTCGTACTTCGATTTGTTGTTGTGTTTGCGTGCCAGCCTGATCCAGAGTTAAAACGAGTTCCTCAACTTCCTTAAACAAAGGTTCGGGAGCAGAGATGATAATGGAATTACTGGTCGTGTCGACGCCGATGCTCAGTTTGGCGGGTTCGCTTTTTGCAGCCTCCTGTTGGCCACCTCGACCACCACCGCCGGCTGCACCTCGGATTGCTTTAATTAGATCTTCCGGACTGGGTTGACGTTGTTGTTGCTGGCCGCTAGAAGCTCCGTTAATACGTCCGGCATAAACCTCTTTTAAGATACTGGCGATATCTTCAGCACTCACATAAGTTACCGGAATGAGACGGGGCTTACCTTGCGTTTCGACTTGCGTTTCGGAACCCTCTTTGTCAATCACCGAAAGAAGTGAATCGACCATGGCCAGGTCTTCATCATTAGCCTGCACAACCAAAGCATTGAGCCTTGGGTCCGAAACAATACTAACCGTGCCAGTCGCAGAAAATGTGGACGAATCACCCGAACCACTATCTCCACCGCCCCCAAGAAGCATTCCCATTAGTCCGCCTCCCATGAGACTGCTTGTGGCATCACTTACGAGTGAACCAAGGCCATCGGTGGAATCTGCTCCGCCGCTCATAATCTCCTGAATAAGGGATTTTGCTACGTCGGACTTAACGTATTTCAGGTAGAAGACAGTGATTTGGCGTTCTGCCAGTGTAGTTCCGGGAGGTATCAACTGGCGAAGCAGGCTTTCAAAACGATCCAGTGCCTCGGTATCATCGCTGGCAATAATGATGCCCTCAGAGGTTAACTCCACAACAATGTCGTTACCAATACCCGAAGTTAGTGTTTCACCATCCTGAGCAGCATTGCTAACAAATTGAATTTTGCCACCAGGTAGTCCGGCGGATTTATCTAGTACATCGGCTTTCGTCGGTTTCAGCGGCGGGGCATCGGTTGTTGGCGGAGCGGGCTGCTTCGGTTGTGGTTGCTCCGATTGTGGCTGTTCTGTCGTGCGTTTTTGAATTCCGGATTCCCCGCGTTCACTAGGGGTGACTAGGCGAATCTTATTTTCACCTGTCCAGAAACGTTCGGCTCGCTGAAGTGCATTCTCGGCGCTTTTACCACTAAAAGGCAGGATGCGGATGTTTCCGTCCTGAGTGGTGGTGTTTTCTGCTTCGAGGCGTTCGATCATGGTTCGGATTGATTGTACTTCCGATTCAGTTGCTCGAACAAAGAGTTTCATGGAAACGGTATCCGCGGTGACCTTCGGGCCCTGAGTAACCTCGACTCCTTCTTCAGTCGTCGTTGTTCCAAACATGTTGGCAATCATGGCGAGCGCCATTTCCGGATCAAGAGTTTTAAGAGAGATCACTTCAAAGACCGGAACGTCCCCTTCGAGTTCTTTGATCGTCGCAATGATTTGGGCTTGTTCAGCAGGCCGCGCGAGGGCGATGACTTTATTTGTTGCCGGGTCCAATGCTAATCGTACATCAGGTAAACCGGCAAGCATCGTCTGAAGGACATCAAAGGTGGTTTGCGGGTCCGCTACATTGATAACGTGTGTCTGTAGTTGAGGTTGTTCAACGTCGGTTTCTTCCATGCCATCCAAAGGGTCTTTGTCAAGCCGTTCGGCAAGATCGCGAATAATGGCAATATTCTCTTCTTCACCAGTTGCAAAGATTCGCGTACCCAGAGTGTCTACGGCGAAACTCAGGCCCTCACGGGCAAAATCATCAGGGCTCATGTTTAACATCGTACGGGCAACCGCCAGGATGTCTTCGGCAGTGACAAATTCAAGTTCGATTTCTTCGACCTTGCTGGCAAGTGCACCTCGGGGCTTTTCAACACCTTCGATGATATCACGGATCGTTCTTAGTCTTCCCGCCTGCTCCTGGACAAGGACTTGTTTGGCTGCCGGGAATACGTAGAGTTGTCCGGTTGGACCGATTAATTTCTGAAGATCAGCGGTCGCTTCTTCCGGCGTCATTTTGACTAACTGGAAGAGCGTCTTAACTAATTCGTATTCGCCACGGTCGTCGAGTTCTTCGAGTGGTACGTATTCAACCAAAACGTCCGGAACGCCATCTTCGAGATTCACGACCATCAACATTTGATTGCGTCGCACCAGTGTGTAACCGCGAGTAAGAAGTACGCCATTCATCAAGTCCATGGCCTTGGCTGGACTATAATAGCGTGGATCCGAATAGTTAAACGTCCCGTCGGGCGTTGCATCCATTTGCAAGGATAGCTCGTTTAATTCAGCAAACCACTCAATGACATCTCCCCACGGGGTGTAGTTAAATGCAAAGCGTACTTCGATTTCGCCAAACTCATTTAACATAGAGTCGCTGTTATTGGCGGCAGCTGGAGGAGTGTTCGGGTCTACCGTAGCAGGGGCGTTATTTGCCGCTGGTTTGTCTGAGTCGTCAGCAGCGGGAGCCTCATCGCTGGCGGGGGTATCAGTATCGGCTTCGGGCTTTTCTGAGTC
>DEAW01000067.1:3075-23184 GCA_002348315.1 Planctomycetaceae bacterium UBA2972
TCTGCCGTTTCTTCTGCGAGTTCTTCAGGTTTGGTTTCTGTTGGAGTTTCCGCAGGTGTGTCCTGTAAGAGAGCAACCTGCTGTTGGTCTAATCCGGTCAACTTCAACCAATCAGATTTCTGTTTGTCATTGAGCAGCGCAAAGATCTTGCGTTCGGTCAGCAGGTGAAGTGACTTTGCTTCTTCTGCTGTCGCATTTTTAGCTAGATCGGTTCGGTGTTTTACATGGACACGAATGGCAGCGGCTTGACGATCATCGATGTTGATCGCGACTCGGACTTCTGATTTAAGCAGAGACTGCAAACCGTCTTTGCGGAATTGAATGCGATTGATTTTGTTGCGTTGGCTAATCGTTAGTAGGCTCAAAGCCATTTGTTCAGAGGATGAACGGAATTGCTGAGCCAGGACTTCCTGTTCAACGCGTGTGTTTTCTGCGTAAAGCGATTTGAAGATATCCAACCGCTGTTGCTTTAATGTCTGGAACTTACCAGTCATTTCAGTAGTTAAACCTGTTTGGTCCTGATTTGCTGGATCTGCCAGAATATCTAATACACCAAGGTCCGGCGTAAAATCATCAGCAGAAACTGCTGGTGCAGTGAAGCTAATAGCTAGCAAGAACAAGAGAGACTTGAGGCTGAAACCTGAATCGCGAATAATCATTGGATGGTTGTCCGTTGCGGAGGTATTTAGGTTTGATGGCTCTTTTTGGGGTACCCATAGTGCCGTGGTCATCAATACAGCACTTTCACCTTCTCGACCTTATTTCAGTAGTGAATTGAGTAATCTTTGAAGGGGGATGGTCGTAGGGTTTATGCGCAATAGTTGCCTATAGCGGTATACATTTTAATAATATGATTTAACCAGTTTTTACGCTTTACGTTTCGGTGTGAAAATAGGAAATATATGCTTGCTAGGGAGTTCACAGGCTGTATTTGCCGACTTTAGCGGTAATTCGGACAAAGTGAAGTCGGGTCGCTAGGCAGAAATTTCGGGGAAACCCTGCAAAAACAGGTGTTTTAGTGCTGTGCTGATTGGCCTTGTCCCTTAATGTACTGAGTAATGAATCTGTACTATAAAATTCCGATTATTTTGACGCTTGTAGCGGGTGTAGTCCATGCGCAGCCAGAAGGACAATCCATAGATCTGCGTAGTTATGGACTAAATATTCCCCCCGGAGAGATGATACGCTCGGACGGTCAAAATGTGAAAACCGTAGATGAATACGGTAATTCAGTGATAGCGAAAGTGCATGTAACCGTCGGGTCTTATCATGTCGTCCTGCTCCCCGATGGACAGCTTGTGGGTCGAGCGAAAGGCGAATGCCTTAAATCCGAAGAGCCTTTTGTTGCCGCGGACAAACTTCGACTTGGAAAGAATCTTTTGGAGACTCAGTTCAGAGGGTTCAAGGTTCGTAAAACAGGGCGGTATGTCTACATCTACAACACTAGCGAAGGCTTTGCTCAGGCAACGAGCCAGATCCTCGAGAAGATGGCACCTGGGATTCTTGGCTTCATGAAAAATCTGGATTTGGAAGTGCATGAACCGGAAGTCCCCTTAGTGGTAGTCATGTTTCGAACAGAAGCTGAATTTCAGAGGTATCGTAAAACGCCCGCCGGAATCGTGGCTTATTATCACACACTGACTAATCGAGTAGTGATGTATGAAGAGTCGAGGTTGACCGAAATCAAACCGGAGCTCGCGATTAAGCAGAAAATCAATACCATTGCTCACGAGGGTGTTCACCAGCTTTTACACAATATCGGTGTTCAGACCAGGACGTCCCAGTGGCCGATGTGGATTACCGAGGGGATTGCCGAGTATTTGTCTCCTACCAGTGCCGGACAATACATGCGTTGGAAGGGGGCCGGGACAGTCAATGACTTTCGCATGTTCGAGCTTGAGCAATTTTTGAAGACGACTGATTTGCTTGCTGGGATGCCAGGGAAATGGACTCGGGACACGCTCACTGCTTATCAGCTTGATTCTCGAGGCTATGCTTCTGCCTGGGTGCTCACGCACTATCTCGCGAAGGTGCGGCCAATCCAATTTAAGGGCTATCTTCAGGAATTGCAGAAGCTGGGACCATTGGAAGGTGTTTATCGAGTTTCTGCGGAGGGAACGATTGAGCGGCACATCGACTTATTTGCTAAGCATTTTCAAGTGGAGCCGGCAGTTCTTGAGAAGCAGTTGGTGCCGTACATTAATAAGCTTCCCTATAAAGACCCGTTCATTGAATGGCCTCACGTCACGGTATTGTTGCGTTTCCGAGCTCCGCGTGGTGTTCAAATGCTTGGAAATGTCTTTCACAATGATGAAATAGCCGAACAATGGCTGGCACGTACACTGAACCAACTGGAACTTTCAAAAGACCAGGTTCAAATTCAGAAAAAGGTGTTTCCTACCCGGGTTCTTGCTGAACGTTATGTGCGGGCATCCTTGAATTAACGGAAGCAGGAAAACGGCGGTTACGCTTATATTATGTGGTTTCATCTAAACGGACAACTATTTTGGGCGTCAGCGGTTTGTTATCTGAGTTTGGGTGCAGTCGCCTTTGCGTTACGCCGTCGACGCGGGATCGGCGTGTTCCTGTTGGTCGCCGCTGCTCTGTTGTTTCTCCTCTCGGACTCTATCCATTGGATCATTTATCAACAAACCAAAATTCCGTTGTCTCCAACCTGGCAAGCCGGAGGAGTCTATTTTTATGGGCTGGCGATGTCGTTGTATCAAGCATTTCCGTTGGGTTTGCTTTATCTCTTTTCACGGTGCAGTGACATTGCCGTTAAAAAACACGGACATCTTGCCAGAGGGCGTAGAAACCCGCATGAGTTGCCAGAGCATCATGGGAAACGGTGGATTGGATTGGCTGCATTATCGTTCGTGCTGCCGCTAGGGCTCGTGACCGGACCGTTGGGCGTCACACATACCTGGTGGCGGTTACATCAAATGGACATGGGTAAGATCAACCCACGTGGTCGGGGTATGTTAGTACTGGCTCAGGCTGTGTTTGCAATGAGTTGGTTATCAGGTTATTTTCTTTTGGCCGTATCGCTCTGTGGATTTCATTTCTATTCGAACGAAATATTAGGGTTTCTCGGTTTTGCTCCGGTCTTACCTCCCTTTTGGGACGCCTGCGTTTATTACTTTCCTACAGCTTTGATGTCGCTTAGTTTCTGGCAGGCAATCGCTGCTGTGGCGATCTACCGCCGAGGGTATTCAGTATCTCAGACGATCGGGCAACTTAGCGGAGTGGGCTTGATTGGTGGTGGTGTCGTTTGGCAGATTGTCAGTTCCATTACACCGTTAGGGCACGTAGCGCCGGCAGTCAAGTTGCCTGCTGCAGGCCTGGTCATCACATTGGCGGGGTGTATTGTCTGGCTGGCTAGTCTTTGCAGTGCGCACCAGATCCCGAAACTTGCTGAAGCTGACTGATCGCGTGATTGTGCCCATCGTGATTGTGTTCGGGCTCGACAGCCTGAAGCCCCAATCCAAGCAGCATGCCAAGGATCAGGGCCAGTGTCAGTTTAAGGCGGTCGTGGCTGTGAAACGTTAGCTCAGGCAGAATATCAGAAAGCGCGATAGTCAGGAAACACCCTGCGGAGATACCAAAGATCCAACCGAGCAAGGTGGTGTTGACCGGGTCGGCCAAAATATCAAAACCATAGGCGGCCGTATAGATACTGATCGGGGAGATTACTGCGTAAGCTAAGTTGACCAGCATGATATTCCTTTGATCCCAACCGGTACTCTTCATTACCGAGATCACGGACATGGCGTCGAGTGGTTTATGTAATAGAATTGCCGCAGCGAGGGCAAGTCCTGGAAGTAATGGCGATCCGGCGTTCTGAGCAACTGAATCGACTACGATTGCTGAAATGGCAACGCCATCGATGATGGCTTCAATCCCCAGGCCAACAAACAATCCGATCCAGCTATAACGACTACTGTGGACTTCACAATGATCCGGGTCCTCACTGGCAGTGGTGTGCGTATGCTCCGGCTGTTGACAACTGTGATCGTGGACATGTTCATCGTCATGCGTCACGTGCTTATGGACATGGAAGGTGCGAAGCAAGAGGAATGTCACGAGGATTCCCGCTAAGACTGCCAGCGCAGCGCTATGCGTATCCCCATTTAATTCGAGTACCGAATGGGGTAGTAGGTGTAGGATGGCGACCGAAAGCATCAAGCCGCCTACAAAGCTGAGTAACAACTGTAGGCCGGTATGAGAAAATTTCAGTTTGGATACAATGACTCCACCAGCGAGTGAGCTGAGAAAAGTCAATATTGCGTAGATAAGGTAAGTTGTATTCACCGTGAACGGTCGCAGGTTGCTATTGAGAATGTAGGGTTTCCAATGCGAGCGACTTAATGCGTCCGATCATTGAATTGAGCCCATTGGATCTTGAGCGACTTATATGTTGTCGCAATTCAATGGATTCAAAAACGCTATTGATGTCGAGCTGTAATATTTCATCGGCAGTTTTGTCGCTAAACAACATGATCACAATACATACGAGTCCCTTTACCAACTGGGAGTCACTATCTGCGCGGAAATAGTACCGACCATCGTCAGTTGCCTGGATAATCAGCCAAACGCTGCTGAGGCACCCCTGCACCCGGTTTTCCTCGGTCTGATACTCCGCTTCCAGAGGAGGCATTGTGTTTCCGGTTTCGATGATGTATCGATAACGTTCTTCCCAGTCATCAAAGAGTTCAAACTCCTCAATCAACTCGTCAACAGTTATTGAGTCAACGCGATTAGACACAGTCGTATTGTCCTGCCATTTGGAAAGATAGATTCAAGTCGCAGTGTTTTATTGTCACATAGATTATAGATCCTGCAACCACAAACTAATCGTTGTGTTTTTCGCGTAGTCGCGGCGAGGTGCGACAGATAAGTTGTACGCGTTCGAATTCGTTGAGCCAATCCTGAATAACCTGCTCATGGACGCTATCGCCGGGCGTCACCATGCCAATACTACAGGCCGCACCGGTAATAGTCTCGGCCATAGCTCGATATTTTGAGATGGTCCTGTCGCCGTAATGGCCGACATATTGCATATCTTCATTAAAGAATAGAAGCTGAGGGACACGAGCACCTCCGCAAATGGTTAGTTCCTGCTTTAATTCGGGAAAGGTGTCCCGGTCAATGAACCGAATGTTGAGAGTCGAAGTCGTGTCAGCGAATCGTTGAAAGATTGGACACTGTACGACGCAGTCGCCACACCATGCTCCGGCGAATACCAGGACGTTGAGTTCCCGGGTGAAACCGTTAAGCAAGGACGTCTGCTCTTGGTTGAGCGTGGTTTGTTCAAACACCTGTTGCCATTTTCGGCGATCCCCGTCATTTCCATGCTGGTCGAGGAATTCCTGGTAAGAGAGTGCGTGACTAAAGTAATCTGCTGGGTTCATATGCGTGTAATCCAGTTGTGATGGGAAGCCATTTAAATGTCTTCACTATCTTAACCTATTGTTGAGGTTACGGATTTGCCCGTGTACCTGGCTTGTTGCTCTTACAACCAATACGCGTAGCGGTGGGTAGTAGATGATGACGCCCGGTCCGCCGTTGACTTCCCAGAATTGTGGTGAAATCGTACGCTGGATTAACGACACTAGCCGGGGGCCGTAGTCCGGCAAGTTGGCCCCTGCGCGTGGTGCGATAAATTGACGGGCGCCACCGAGTTGTTGCGTTCCAGCGGCGAGATGACGTTCAAGTGCGGATTGTAGTTTGTCGGAGTTGGAATGGTATTTGGAGGGCAGGTTTCGATTAATGCGAATTTCCAACTCGCGTAAGATTTTCATTAATCTGGCTCGGATCTTGACACGGTATTGATTTAGGGTGGGGCTCACACGAAGACGCGCATCGCTAAGCAATTCCGAGTAGAGGCGGGTCAGCTCAATGACAGCTAACTCATGATCCGCCGCGGATTCAGCCGTTGCTTCACTTACCATCCAGTGTGAGATTACGTCGTCATACTCTTTAAAGGAACGTGGTGCATCCTGGGTAAGACCCAGAGACGGTGTGAGTAAGAGAAGGATGGTTGCGGTTAAAGTGTTCCGGCAATTCATGATGACTTCTTTGGGAAAGCAACGATGTTGATTCAATAGTACGAAAGATGCTTCAAAAGGCAAGTCCGAGTTGCGAGGTGGACGTTTTCAGCAGGAGAAAGCAGGTTTGAGCCAGCTAGCGTATTCTGTTAATTTAAACTGTTACAAGTGATAGTTTTGTCCGCAAAAGGTGGACAGGACAGAATCCCATTAAAAAGCGGACTAGATGCATGTTAAATCTGACGAGTAACGCACAGGCCCATACGTGTGATGGTGTCTCACGGCGCGATTTTATTCAAGTTGGTAGCTTAGGTGCGGTCGGTCTCTCCTTACCTCAGCTGGTAGAAGCTCAACAGACTGGTGCGGTCAAGGATGATCATGATGAAAAGAACGTCATCATGATTTTCAATCTTGGGGCGCCCAGTCAAATCGACACGTTTGATCCTAAACCGGATGCCGCTGCGGAAATCCGAGGGCCGTTTAGTCCTATTCAAACGGCATCTCCGGAAATGATGCTGACCGAGATTCTTCCGCGACATGCCAGGATAGCAGATAAGTTTTCTTTGGTGCGAAGCGTTTATCACACCGGTGCTGCGGTCCATGATACCGGTCACCAAATGATGCAGACCGGGCGCCTGTTTACCGGAGGGATCAATACGCCCCATGCAGGGTGTGCCTTGTCGTATCTGCGTGGTCGTAAAACCGATTTGCCCGCACACGCGATCTTGCCGGAACCGATGGGATCGACCGGAGGGAATCTTCCGCATGGGCAGGATGCAGGCTTTCTGGGAAAGGCATATGATCCCTTCGTGTTAAATGCCGACCCGGCTAAGCAGGATTTTGAAGTACCGGATCTATTGCCTCCGGCTGAGATCGGAGAAGCCAGATTGAATCGACGGCGGAAACTACGCGACGTGGTGGAAGATACGGTGCGTGGATTTGAGAACAGCGAAAATGCGGAATTACTTGGTTCTAATTTCGAAGCGGCTTTCCGCTTAATGACCAGTCCGGAAGCTCGGAACGCTTTTGATTTGAGTAAAGAGCCTGAAAAGGTTCGGCAACGTTATGGTATGAATCGATTCGGCCAATGCTGCCTTTTATCTCGGCGTCTAATTGAAGCAGGGGTACGCTTCGTTACCGTTAATACGTTCCTGACGGTCTTCAATGAAATTACCTGGGATATCCACGGAAGTAATCCCTTCACGTCAATTGCTGGCATGAAAGATATTGTTGCACCAATGTATGATCAGGCTTACTCAGCATTGATTGAGGATTTGGAACAACGCGGGCTTCTGGAAAATACATTGGTGTGCAATCTGGCCGAATTTGGAAGAACGCCTCGAGTCAATCCAGCTGGCGGACGAGATCACTGGCCGCAGTGCTTTAGCGTCTATTTTGCCGGTGGGGGAGTGCAGGGAGGACAGGTTGTTGGTGCGAGCGATCCCAATGGTGGATTTCCTGCAGAGCGAGCTGTGGATCCAGCGAATGTAGTCGCGACGATTTACCATAGCCTTGGGTTTGATCTCGACACAGCCTTGCCCGGACCAAACGGGCGACCGTTCCCGCTTGTCGACTTTGGCAAAGAAGCCATTACCGAATTGTTCTAATGTTTCGAAGAATGAGCATATTAATAGTGCGAAGATCCTTTCTTCGTAAAGGTGCGATATGAAGTCCGTAATGTTTTCATTGGCTCTATGTCTGGGGTTAATTAGTCCCTTGGTGGCAGCTGGTCTGGAAGTCTATCCATCCCAGATCGTGTTGGCTGACCGTGAGGCGACGCAGGCGGTGATTGTTCAGCGACAATCAGATGGAAACATCGGAACACAGATCAACTCAGGGGTAAGCTTTAAGGTTGAAAATTCGGAAGTTGCCCGGATCGAAGATGGTGTCGTCAGGCCAGTGGGTAATGGTCAGACGTCGTTGATTGTCTCACACGATGGCCAGAGTTCACGGATACCTGTGATTGTGGAAGGGCAGGGGCAGGAGTTTCGCTGGAGTTTTCGCAATCATGTCGAATCAGTCTTGTCGAAAGCAGGCTGTAACGGGGGAGCCTGTCACGGTGCACGCGCCGGACAGAATGGATTTCGATTGACGCTGTTTGGTTTTGATTTGGCAGCAGATTATTCCTACCTGACACGGCAGGCACGAGGTCGCCGAATTGTTCCCAGCGATCCCGGGCGTAGTCTCTTGCTAACCAAGCCGACCGGTGCCTTGCCGCATAAGGGTGGTGTGCGGTTGGATGTGAATGAAAAAGAATATCGAGTGTTGGCCGAATGGATAGCCGCTGGCGCGCCAGGTCCCGCAGAAACGGACCCGGTGATTGAACGTCTGGAAGTCCTGCCGCCACTGGCAATGCAGAAGGTCGGCGTGAGCCAGCAGTTGGTCGTGATGGCACATTTTAGTGATG
This sequence comes from Planctomycetaceae bacterium UBA2972, assembly GCA_002348315.1. Taxonomy (GTDB): domain Bacteria; phylum Planctomycetota; class Planctomycetia; order Pirellulales; family Pirellulaceae; genus UBA721. Next base: position 11,530 of record DEAW01000067.1, read on the forward strand.
GGCACGTCGAAGATGTAACGCGATGGGCGAAATACACGAGCGTTGATTTGAATGTTGCCACAGTGAACGAGCATGGCAAGGTGGAATTCATTGGTCCTGGAGAAGGTGCCATTAAGGTGTGGTACTTGAATCTCAACGCCCTTAGCTTCAATACCGTTCCTTTTAATGACAACCTGGTTCAGGATCAGGAGTTGGTTGAAAACAACTTCATAGATGAAGTCGTGAATCGTAAATTGCGGGAACTTAAGGTTCAGGTTTCTCCAACCTGCGATGATCCGACATTCATTAGGCGGGTGTATGTTGACGCAATGGGGATTCTCCCAACGGCAGAGGAGTATGCAGCCTTTCTTTCGGATCCTCGTCCGTCGGATCAGAAGCGGTCTGCATTAATCGATGCTGTGTTAGTTCGTCCGGAGTTCGTTGATTATTGGGCCTACAAATGGTCTGATTTGTTGCTTGTCAGCGGGTCGCGACTGCGTCCCTCTGCCGTCAATGCGTATTACGACTGGATACGTGAAAGAGTGGCTGCAAACATGCCTTGGAATGTTCTGGTAAGGGAAGTAGTGACTGCCAGTGGAAGCTCGTTGGAAAATGGGGCTGCGAATTTCTATGCATTGCATCAATCGCCCGAAGAAATGGCTGAAACCGTCTCGCAAGCGTTTATGGGACTGAGTATCAACTGTGCAAAATGTCATAACCATCCGTTGGAAAAATGGACTAACGACCAGTATTACGGTATGGCGAATATGTTTTCTCGAGTGCGAGCGAAGGGATGGGGCGGTGATTTTCGCAGTGGTGATGGTAATAGAATTGTATTCTCGGACACTCAGGGCGAATTGATTCAGCCTAGTACGGGGCGACCACAGCCTCCAAGGCCACTAGATGCTGATCCGATAGCTTTCGCCGATACAGCCGATCGCCGAATTGCTTTGGCTCAGTGGCTCACTTCATCAGAGAATACCTACTTTGCGAAATCGATTACTAACCGAGTGTGGGCCAATTACTTTGGAGTCGGCTTAGTGGAACCGGTGGATGATATGCGTGTGACAAATCCGGCGAGCAATCCGGAGATGTTGGATCAGGCGGCCGGTTATCTGGTGGAGCAGGGGTTTGATCTGAAACAGCTAATGCGTACGATTCTGAGCTCGGCTACGTATCAGCGATCAAGTATTGCTGTTGAGGGGAATGTAGCAGACAAGCGATTTTATTCGCGTTACTACCCGAGGCGCCTTAAGGCCGAAGTGCTACTGGATGCGGTGTCACAGGTCACAGGTGTGCCGACGGAATTTAAAGATAAGGCAAAAGGAACTCGCGCACTTCAGTTGCCTGACAGTAGTGTGGATAGCTACTTTCTGTCTACCTTTGGTCGCCCAGAAAGAATTATTACCTGTGAATGCGAACGAACGGACGAACCCAGCGTGACGCAGGTCTTGCACTTATACAACGGAGATACGCTCAACCATAAACTACAGTCCGCTGAAGGCCGGATCGAAGAGTTGTTCAAAGCAAATACTGACGCTGGCACAGCAGTGCGTGCGGCCTATATTGAAGCCTTGTCGCGTGAGCCCACGACCTTGGAACTAGAGCGTTTAAGGGCAATCATTCAGTCTGAGACTGACGAAAAACAAACAAGACTTGTGTTGGAAGATCTGTTCTGGTCCTTACTGACGTCGAAAGAATTTATCTTTAATCACTAAGTGGAAATTTGCCGCATGAAGCTTTTCATCAGAACTGTCGTTGGCTCACTGATCCTTTTTGCGTCAGGGAGTTCTGCATGCTCGCAGGATGCTGGCGATCAACGAGGGCCGGAGTTTAATTCGCAAATTGCACCTTTGTTGACGAAGTATTGTGTTGCCTGTCATAACGCCGACGATGCTGAAGGAGGACTCAACCTAGAGACCTTTCAGGGGATGATGAAGGGCGGTAAGGGCGGTGCGGTCTTGCTGCCCGGTCGTGCAGAACTCAGCCGGTTGATTCGTGTTATTGAGGGAGAGGCCAAGCCCAAGATGCCTCCGGAAGGCAATGAAGCACCGAACGCTGAAGAGGTCGCAGCATTGAAGTCCTGGGTGAATGCCGGCGCTCGGGGGCCCGATGGACAGTCGGTTAAGCCGATGTTGATTACGCCCAGGATTGAACTGCTGGGTAAGGCTCGGGATCCCATTAATGCGGTGGCAGTCAGCCCGGATGGTCAGCTTTTGGCGATTGCTCAATACGGGCGAGTTGAAGTAAAAGGGGTTGCCAATGGTCAACGCGTAGCACTGCTTGACGGTTTGACAGGTGTTGTTAACGGAATAGCATTTAGTCAGGATGGGAGCCTGTTGGTGGCGGGAGCCGGTGAAACCGGATTGTTCGGAGAGATTGCCTTATATAAGACCGCTGATTGGTCCTTGCTTCATAAAGTTCAAGGGCACCGGGATAGTGTGTATGCTGCCAAGGTTTCGCCGGATAATTCAATGCTTGCTACTGTAGGCTACGACAAACGCATTATCCTGTGGAAGGTTGCCGACGGGACTGTGTTGCATTCGATCGAGGGGCATAATGGTGCCATCTATGATTTAGCGTTTCATCCTAATGGAACAATGGTGGCGACGGCGAGCGGTGACAGGACAGTCAAGCTGTGGGACATTGCGACTGGGAAACGTCTGGAGACACTTAAAGAGTCGCAGAAGGAACTGTACTGTGTAGCCATCTCACCCGACGGCAACCGTCTAGCCGCTGCCGGAGTCGACAACCGGATTCGCACATGGAGCCTCAGTGATGATTTCAAAGAAGGTACGAATGGTTTGATTTCAAGTGTTTATGCACACGAGCTAGCCATTGTTGATATTGCTTATTCGAATGACGGAGAACGGATTCTGAGTGCGGGTGAAGATAACCTGGTAAAGCTGTGGGATACCAGATTGATGGCAAATGTAGCCGCATACACGTCCGAATCCGATTGGGTGTCGTCGGTTGCTGCAATCGTTAACCGCGGGTTTGTCGCCGGACGGTTGGACGGAACGATAGATATCTATGAAACAGCCAGGGGTCAAACGGGTGAAGTATTTGAAGCAACTGCGTTAACTGATTACCTTCCCGAAATTCTATACGAAGATGCACTTCCTATAGAACAGATTCCTGTGGTGGCTGAAGTCGAGCCTAATAATTCTGTACAGACTGCGCAAATCATAGCATTGCCTGTGAATTTTCAGGGCAAAGTGTTTGCGGAGGCTTTTCGGGAACAAACAGTAGCTATCGAAGACGACCTGTTTGGTTTTGAGGCGATTGCGGGAGAGCAATGGGTTTTTGAGGTCAAGGCAGCACAAAAGAATTCGATGCTTGATTCAAAAATTGAAATACTCGATGCCAGAGGTACTCCGGTTCCAAGAGTGTTATTGCGATCAGTAAGAAATAGCGAAATAGAATTTCGCTCGGTGAGTTCAGAGCAAAAAGGATTTCGATTTGCGAATTACGACGAAACAAGGCTCGATGAATATCTCTATGTGAACGGAGAGGTGCTGAAGCATTTTCGCCAGCGCAGAGGGCCCGATTCCGATTCTTTGTTTTATCCGGAAAACGGAGCGAGGCAAGGTTACTTTGATACGACACCTCGCTCGCACCCACTTGGGCAGGTGGCTTATGTCGTGAAACCATATCCTGTCGGCACGCCATTACCGGATAATGGCCTGCCGGTGTTTACGGTGAATTACGAAAATGACGATTCTTCAGATCGTAAACATGGAAATGACTCGAAGCTGTACTTTGAAGTACCGGCTAACGGAGTTTATTACCTGCGTTTGAGTGACGTGCGTGATCATCACGGAGAAGCTTTTGATTATGAAGTCATTGCCCGACGGCCACAGCAGTCGTTCGGGATCTCATTGGGGGGAAATAACCCCACGGTCAACCGAGGGGGGGGGAAGGCGTTTACCGTTACAGCCAATCGCATTGATGGATTTAACGGTCCCATCACTGTACAGTTTTCCAACATTCCTGACGGTATTTCGGTCACGAGTCCGATTGTGATTCAAGCCGGCCATTCGCAGGCTCGAGGTGTGATCCATGTCCATGCTGATGCCGAGGTACCGACTGGTAACCAGTGGGGCGTTGCGGAGGGGCACGCAGTGATTGGAGGCAAGGGCGTTGTCAAGTCGGGAGGCATGCTTGGTGAGTTGAAGATTGCCGAGCCGGCCAAAGTAATCGCCCATATGACGCCGGTGACTCAGCAAAACCTACCAACGACAACGTTTTGGTCACGTAATGATAGATCGTTTACCGAGGCGACTCCTGTTGGTTGGCTGACTGACAGTAAAGCCACCCTCGAAAAGCTTGAAGATCAGTCCTTGCTGGCTAAAGGAGTGAATCCTGACAATGACGTCTATCGTGTTAAGTATGATTTACCGGCCGGCGTACTGCAGGCCCTTCGCCTGGACGTCCTTGGTGATGCATCGCTGCCAACCGGCGCTCCCGGCAGAAATCCGGATAACGGAAACTTCGTTATTAATGAAGCGGAATTCTATTTAGTAAATGCCGCTAACCCAAAAGAAAAACAGAAACTCGAATTCAAAGCGGCGTTTGCAGATTTCTCACAAGACGGATTCAGCGCGGAGGCAATGCTGGATGGGAAAGTGGAAACTGCCTGGGCGATATCACAAAAGGGCGAGGGTGACGTATATACGGTACCTCGCAACGGAGAAGATGCTTCGCACTATGCGGAGTTCGAGTTGGCTGCCCCCTTAGAAGTGAAGCAGCCGAGTCTCCTGATGGTTGTATTGAAGCAATCGCAAAATCTGAAACAGCACAACGTGGGGCGTTTTAAGATTTCTGTGAGTAATACGGAACTGAAACGCCCTGCGGTCGAAACGCCGGTCGTTGCCGAAATTGATATTGTGCCGGGACAGGAGACGCAGGTGCGATTGAGTGTTCAGCGCCGTGGCTTTACCGGGAGAATCGCCTTTGAAGTCTTCAATCTGCCACACGGAGTGATTGTAAATGATATTGGACTCAATGGCGTCTTGATTGTGGAAGGACAAAACGAGCGATCAATATTTTTGGCCGCAGAAGACTGGATTCCAGAACAGAGTCGACTGTTTTATGCTCAGGCCAACGTTGAAGGCAATCAGTGTACTTTGCCTATGCGTTTGAACGTTGTCCGCCCTCAGGTAAAACTAAACAAATAATCTACTAATTGAAGGAAATAAAAGAATGTCGATTACACGACGAAGTTGCTTAATGTTGGTGCTGGCTTCCATGCTTAGTACTTTCTGCTTAGAACAGCAAGTGCATGCCAAAGATGGCCCGGTAAGAATCCTGTTTGTTACTCAAAGCGCCGGTTTTCGTCATGGCAGCGTGACACGTAAAGAAGGCAATCTTAGTGTTTCAGAGCGTGTGATGACGGAATTGGCGATTTCCACCAATGAGTTTCGAGTGGATTGTACTCAGGACGTAACCAAGGACTTCACCAAAGAGAAACTTGAGCATTATGACATTGTGATGTTTTACACCACCGGAAAGCTTCCAATTGCCGAAAAAGATCTCGATTATTTCTTCAACGATTGGTTGAAAAAGAAAGGGCACGGCTTTATTGGAACACACTCCGCGGCGGATACCTTTAAGGATTATGAACCCTACTGGGACATGATCGGCGGCAGTTTTAATGGTCATCCATGGGGTAGTAATTCTACGGTGACTATTACCAATCACGAGCCGAATCATCCGATTGTAAAAGCCTGGGGCGAAGAGATTACACTTAAAGACGAAATCTACCAATTCAAAAACTGGCAGCCGGAAAAGGTCCGGGTTTTGATGAGCCTAAATATGGAAAAGACTTCGTTGAAGAAGCCTTACCACATCCCCATCTGTTGGTGTAAAAGCTACGGACAGGGAAAAGTGTTTCATATGAGTCTTGGACATCGTGAGGACATCTGGACCAATGAGACTTACCAAAAATCGATCCTGGGTGGAATCCGTTGGATTGTTGGAAAGGAAAAAGGCAACTCAGAACCGAATCCGGACTTGTCAGAAGCTCAGGAAGCACTAGCTAAACGAGTCTTTGACGCTTCGCAGAAGTAGTAGCTAGTTGTCTCCAAATGCTGACTGTAGGCTACGAGTCCAGATTTTCTTGAGTGTCTCGGTGTCGCGGGTAATGTAGCGGATGTCATGCGACTTACCTGCCGCCGCCGAGACATTTATTTCTTCGATCGGTATGCCAAACGTTTCGAGATTGGCATGGCTATGTAGTCCTAAGAACCCGGCCGCATCAGGGCGGGATTGAGATTTTGGATAGAGCTTGGGGTAACGCTTTAATAGAGGGTCTGTGCTGTTGTAGACGTTGAGGAATCGATCGACAACATTCAGTGCCTTACCAAAATGCTGTCCGGGTTCCAGCCAGTCACGATTGATTGCGCCTGCGATTATCAGGTAGGTGACTTTGTTTTCACTTTGGGCAGTAATGGCCGGCGTAAATTCGGAAGTGCCGCCGGCTAGCAAGTGCAAGGCGCAACTAGCCACTCGCGCTCCCATACTGTATCCGACAACGACGGTGTCGTTTTTAATACGACATTGATCTATAAATCGTCCGAGATAATACCCTTGTGGTTGGGAACGCCGGGCCTGATCGCGAAATTCTTTGACCAGACCGGTGACTTGTCGATCCGCCGGCCAGGACCAAATAACAAAACGCATACGTTTTTTGTTGTCCGGAATAATGACCTGGATGTGCTGGTAGACATCGAGACAGACTTCGGAAACCAGAGAGACGGTGGCTGGGCTGCCGTGAACCACGATCATCGTATCCATGTTTTCGGCAGCATGAAATTCTGAAGATTGTTTCTTGTTCCAGGATTTCCCTTCCATTTTGTAATAGCCAATGTCTCCGACTGAATCCTGTAGTCCCTTGTATTGGGGGAGATGTCGAGTAGTGACATACCAAATCTCATGCTGCTCATGGCGAAGATTGGTGGTGTAATTCTGGATGATGGAAGGATTAGCGGCATGGGCTGTCTGTAGAAAAACAGTCATGCTGACCATCGCGACGATTATTAATGTTCTCATGATGGAAAGTGAAAAAAGAGGTTGGTTAATGAAACGATTCCTCACTGCCCCACGGGGCGTGCCTTGGTTGTATAGTGTGATGTTAGCTTTCCCAGCAGAATGGACAAGTGAAAACCAATCCCGATTCGATTAATATTAAGCCTGACGACTGTTTGTACGGTGCAGGCGAATAATTAGGAAAATTGAATTTAGCGAAAGTAGGTAGCTTTGGGTGGCGTAGTTGAATTAAACCACGTAATTGTTAAGCATTATGTGACAGTTTTGCGAAGCAAGGAGACTTCCACTCCGGAGTTTCGGCATGCATTGGAGACGCTTGGAAGCTTTCTGGCTAAGGAAATGACGTGCGAATTAGCGTTAAGGGAATCGCCGGTTGAGACGCCGATCACGTCAGCGATGGGGTTTCAAATTAGTGAAAAGGTGGGGATCGTACCAATCCTACGAGCAGGATTGGCCCTCGTTCGCCCATTTCGTGAACTAATACCGAATGCGTGTGTCTTACATTTGGGCATGTATCGTAACGAGGAAACTGCGCAGCCTGTCGCGTATTACAACAAATTAGCGGAATCGCCCGAGGTGGAGACGGCCTTTCTGGTGGACCCAATGCTCGCAACCGGCGGATCAGCGGTGGCGGCGATCAACGAGCTGCGACGTGCGGGGGTTGAGCAGATAGTCTTTGGATGTGTGATTGCCGCACCGGAAGGAATTGCGGTTGTCCGGCAAAAATTCCCAGAGGTAAAGATCGTCGCCTGTAGTATTGATGAGGGGTTGAATGATATCAACTATATCGTGCCAGGGTTGGGCGATGCCGGCGATCGGTATTTCGGAACAGTCTAGGGCGTGATGGTATTTGTGTTCAGCAACAACAGCGGGATTGAAAAGGACGCCAGGTGGAAATATGGAAGGATCAGATAACATGCTTCGTTTGATCAGCGGTTTTGGAATTATTGTCATGTTATTGTTGGCATGGGCATTGGGGACCAACCGCAATATTCGCAACAACCGAGTCTTGATCGGTGGTTTGGGGCTGCAGTTGATTCTGGCCGTTCTTGTCATGCGAACGACCGAAGGGAATGCCGTTTTTACCGTCATTGGTAGCATGTTTTCCGGCATGCTTGATTTTGTGGATGAAGGCTCCGAAGGCGTGTTTGGCGCTAACTACGGTGAATTCTTTTTTGCGTTCAAGGTACTGCCGACGATCATTTTCTTTTCGTCGTTAATGGCCATCCTGTATTATTTGCGAGTCATGCAACCTATTGTTCAGGCCATGGCATGGCTTATGAGGATTACGTTTAAGACCTCCGGCGCGGAAACTCTTGCCGCCGCAGCAAATGTTTTCGTGGGTCAGACTGAAGCCCCACTCGTGGTGAAACCCTATATTTCTAGAATGACGAAATCAGAGCTGATGTCTTTGATGGTAGGAGGATTTGCGACGATCTCAGGAGGAATATTGGCAGCCTATATCGGTATGGGGATCGATGCCACGCATCTCGTTAGCGCATCTGTAATTTCAGCACCAGCTGCCTTAGTCATCGCGAAATTAATGCAGCCGGAAGTTGATGAGCCTGACACACTCGGATCTGGTGTGGCAATTGATGTAGAAGCAGACGGCCCGGTAAATGTGGTCGACGCTGCAACTCAGGGGGCTAGCGTCGGTCTCAAACTGGCACTCAATGTGGGCGCTATGTTGATCGCCTTTCTGGCATTGTTGGCATTGGCAAAATGGATTTTTAGTAGTACCGGTGAGGCTTTAGAGTGGAGTATTAATCTGGTAGCGGGTGAAGGTGCGGTTGATTTTCAATGGAGTTTGGAATCGGCCATGGGATACTGTTTTGCACCGCTGGCCTGGGTGATGGGAATCGAATGGTCCGAGTGTATAAAAGCTGGTGAATTGCTTAGTTATAAAGTCATCGCTAATGAATTCATTGCCTATGATCTATTGGCCGATGTGCAATCGGATCCTGCTACGGCGTTAAGTGATAGAACGACCATGATCCTAACGTACGCGTTATGCGGCTTTGCCAACTTTGGTTCGATAGGCATCCAGATTGCCGGAATCGGAGGCCTGGCGCCAGAGCGACGAGGGGACCTGGCAAAACTAAGTGTTCGCGCGATGATCGGAGGTACACTGGCGGCATTTATGACGGCCTGTTTTGCAGGACTCTTGTATGGTGATCCGATCAGTTTATTTGGGATGTAGGGTAAAAGATAAAGAATGATGACGCATGATCCAATCTATTTGTCAGCAACTGAGCAGGCGGCATTAGTTCAGCAGCGAGCGATTTCGGCACGTGAACTTCTTGAAGTCCATCTGCAGCAGATTCAACATGTTAATCCTGACGTGAACGCGATTGTTACCCTCGTTGAGCAACAGGCTCGTGAACGCGCGTTGGCATTGGATGAGTTGCAAGCTAAAGGTGAACCACTTGGCGTATTACACGGTTTGCCGATTGCTCATAAAGACCTCACGATGACCAAAGGGATTCGCACAACCTTTGGAAGCCCGATTTACGCAGACAATGTACCTGGCAGTGATGAGTTATTGATCCAACGTCTGAAGCAAGCGGGTGTCGTGACCCTGGGAAAAACAAATACACCCGAATTTGGTGCCGGTTCACAGACGTTTAATCAAGTATTTGGGCCGACGCGCAACCCCTACGATTTAAGCAGGACCTGTGGCGGTAGCAGCGGTGGCGCGGCAGTCGCACTTGCAACGCGGATGGTCCCCATCGCGGACGGTAGTGATATGGGAGGAAGTCTGCGTAATCCGGCAAATTTTTGTAATGTCGTTGGGTTTCGACCATCGACAGGTAGAGTTCCGAGTTGGCCAACGGATAATGCTTGGTTTTCCTTCGGAGTACAGGGCCCTATGGCACGTACGGTGGATGACATTGCCTTAATGTTACAGGCCATTGCGGGGCCGGATCCAAGAGTTCCTTTGTGTATTAATGAGTCACCAGAATTGTTTGCCGGTGAGTTAGCCCTAGCAAACAGTCCACAGCGAATAGCGTGGGCTTCGACGTTGGGTGGCTTGCCAGTGGATCCAGAAGTATTACGAGTGTTGGAAGGTCAACGAGCAGTCTTTGAAGAGATGGGATGCATTGTTGAGGATGCATGCCTGGATTTCAGAGAAGCAGACGAAGTGTTCAAAGTATTGAGAGCATTTCGGTTTGAGATGAAATTTGGCCCCCTGACAAGTGAACATGCTCATCAGATGAAGGACACAGTCCTTTGGAATATCGAACAGGGTCAATCGTTGACGGGGCCGGAAGTTGGTAGGGCGCAACAGAAGCGAACGACATTGTTTCGAAAGACGATCCAGTTCTTTGAGAAGTATGACTTTCTTATCGCCCCCGTTAGTCAGGTGCCTCCTTTCAGCGTGGAGAAACCATTTGTGTCTGAAATCGACGGTGTCGAGATGGAAACGTACATTGACTGGATGAAGAGTTGTTATTTCATTACCGCAACGGGAATGCCAGCAATTTCGATGCCGGCGGGGTTCACTAGTGAAGGCCTGCCCGTGGGGATTCAAATCGTGGGGGGCTTTCGTAAAGATCGGAGTGTCCTGGAGATTGCTAAAGCATTCGAGGTTCGGACTAATGTAGCCTCACAGTTACCGAATGTCCTGTCAGCCGATTAAGAGATTAGTCGAGAGAAGTAAAAGCCCACGGTAATAGTTCTCTAATAGAGTGCGAGCTTAGGGGCGTACCTTCCAGATTCACTAAATGGATGGTGCTGTTGGGGGCAAGCTCGGCAATGAGTTGCCGGCAGTTTCCACAAGGGGCGGCACCTGATGAAGTTGCGATCACCAGATCAGTGATGTCTGAGAGTCCCTGTGCAACGGCCGTCCCTAATGCATTGGCCTCCGCACAAATGGTACTGCCGTAAGCAGCGTTTTCAACATTGCATCCCATCGCTGTTTGGCCCAATTGGTTTTGCAGGGCGACACCAACCTGGAAGTTTGAATAGGGGCAGTAAGCCTGGCGGCGGGCATCGAGGGCAAGCTGGATGAGATCTTCGAGGGACATGAGGAAGCCTATGTGGGGGTCTGGCTGATGGTGCCCATGATCAATGGACGTGGTTCGACCGGGTGATTGGAAAGGTGGATCGCATTCTGTAATTGAGTTAAATAGGATTTGGGAGATGGATGAGAAATGGCGCCAAGGACATCGCCTTTGGCTATCTGGTCCCCCACCTTTTTAGCGACGGCGATAGCGACGTTGGAGTCAATGGTGTCATCCGGGAGCTGCCTGCCACCGCCCATGCGTACGAGTAATGCTCCCAATGCTCCGGTATTGATTGATTTTATGAATCCTTCCTCGGTGGCAATAAGCGGTGTCCAGTGCAGACCTGGAAGTTGGCATAATTGACCTCCTTGTTTTTCAACCATTGCTTCGAAATGATTCTGAGCGTGTCCGTTGGTTAGGTTGTCAGTGACATCGTTAAAGGAAACTGAACGGCCGGCGAGTTGTAAAAGCTCGTAAGTGAAGGTGGTCACCAAATGGATAAGATCGGGTGGGCCTGAACCGTGAAAGGTGAGCAGTGCCTCGCGTACTTCGGCGGTATTGCCAATGGCCGTGCCCAGTGGTTGATCCATGTCGGTAATGATGGCTTTTGCCTTGACGT
>DEAW01000031.1 GCA_002348315.1 Planctomycetaceae bacterium UBA2972
ATTCACACCGCCACTGCTATCATCTACCGTCGTGCCTGTAAAACGCAGCACGTCACCTTCGTCAATGTTCACAGCAGAACCATCGCCGATTGCAACGGGCGTCCCCGTACCGTCAGGAATGAAATCCAAGTCTGTAAGTGTAATATCCGTAGCTAATAATCGACGATCCTCCAGAGACTCTAGAAACATCGTCCGCTTACGACTCTTGATCATTTCCAGACTAGAAATGGCTGTCTTTTTTTTGCTTTTACGAAATCGATTCGAGATGAAATCAAACATGCTGCTCTATCCAATATTTCAGTCCAACACCACCATTTGGGGTATTTGGGGAGACTAGGTGTTTTATAATACCCGCGCAAAACAAAGGGAGGCAGGCATTTTTTAACCATCTAGTGGTTTTTTTTGACCGCCAACTCGCTAGGCAGTTAGGCAGGCAGTTAACACACCTCCGGGTTAGAAAACTCGGTACTATATATAGACGCGTAATAATATAGATGCGTAATATAGATACTTAGAAAGTAAAACAGCCCTACTAACCAAACCAGACATCGACATGAACTCCCTCAATACCGACAAAACTCCGAAAACATCAACCCGTTCAACACGCCGAAACTTCCTACAATCAAATACGGCTATATTGCTAGCAGCTACCTCCGGCACGGCATTCCACTGTAACGCTTCGGCCCAGCAGCCCGCCAAACCCAAAAGCCCAAACGAACGACTGCGAGTCGGATCGATTGGCGTCCGATACCAGGGCACGGTCATCACTGAAAAGGCTCGTCATTACGGTGACATTGTGGCCTTTGCCGATGTCGACAGAAACGTCCGAGAACAAGCTCGTAGCAGTTTCGGAAGCACTCCACGCATCTACGAAAATTATGAAGATATGCTGGAGAAAGCTAATCTCGACGTCGTCTTAATCGGAGCTCCAGACCACTGGCACGTGAAAATGGCTGCTGATGCGTGCAGAGCCGGCAAAGATGTCTATGTCGAAAAACCTCTCTCGCTAACAATCAACGAAGGAAAGTTCCTCCGGCAAGTCGTTCAGGAGACAGGTCAGGTCCTTCAGGTTGGTTCATGGCAACGCAGCGACTCGCGCTTTCGTCTCGCAATCGAGATGATCCGTGCCGGTCGTCTTGGCAAACTCACCCAGGTCGACGTCGTACTGGGCAAAAACGTTATCGGGGGCCCCTTCGAACAATATAAAGTCCCCAAGACGTTTAACTGGCATCTATGGCAGGGGCAAACTCCGGACACTGCCTACATCCCGGAACGTGCTCATTACTATTTCCGCTGGTGGTACGAGTACTCGGGCGGGCAGATGACCGACTGGGGGGCTCATCATCTCGACATCGCCCAATGGGGCATCAACTCGTTACCCATTGAGATCAAGGGCACAGCCACCTATCCAGACGTTGGTTCCGATTCATACAATGTCTCCACTGACTATTCTGCGGAATACAAATACGCCAATGGAGTCACCATGACGGTTTCCGACACAGGTCGAAACGGAATCATGTTCACTGGAACCGAGGGCCGGATATTTGTAAACCGCGGAACCATCAGCGGAACGCCCGTTGAAGAACTCGCTCAAAAACCACTCGAACGTGATCAATGGACGGACTATGATTTTGACAATCACGACAGACCGTTACGTGCCGGGAAACTCGATGCCATCATTAACCACATGGGGAACTTCTTTGACTGTATTCAGGAACGCAAATCCCCAATCTCTGATGTTGAAAGCCAGCATCGCAGCGTAACAACCTGTCATCTCGGCAATATCGCACAGAGATTAGGACGTCCCGTTCAATGGGATCCCGATACAGAGTCCTTCCCCAATGACGAAGAGGCAACGGCACTGATGAGCCGCGAACAACGCCAGGGATTTGAAGTAATCTAAACAGTCACAGAGAGATATGCCCTCGAGTTAATTAAACTTACTCAATAACTTTAGCGTCTTTAAATCAAAGTGACGCATCAATCCAAAGCAATAAGCCTCCGGAAACTGGTCATACGAGGCCGCAGGTGCGATCAGTTCGTCAAACGACCCTAATTCACCCTCAGTCACCACCTCTGCATACTGCCCTTTATCAGCAAGTACTACGGCACAACGCGCTGCCAAACTCATTCTGGGCCCGTAGGTAAACACACTGGCTGCATCCCAATCCAGAACTCGCTTAACCATCTTCACGACACTATTAATCTGAGCAGCCTGCAATCCCAAAGTCCGTTCCCCCACGCAATGCAGAAACAGATTGTACTGATACAATCGCCCTGTCGGCTTATTCTGACCTATCATGATCGGGTCGATTGCCAAAACACGATACCCATCGTCGGCTAACTTACATATCTCAGCCGTTCTCTGTACCGCTCCGTTATCAGCCAACAACACAGCCGTCCTGGTGGCGTTATCACGCTGCACAATGGTCGCCCCGATCGCCAACTCATCGCCTGTACTGATCTTTAAGTAACGCACCGTATAGTCACCAACCGCATTAGGACCGGTAAATCTATCTGCCGACGCACTCCAACCCGGATACCGAAGAGTCTGATGAAGTTGACCGCGAAGCTGATCCAAAGTCTTGTTCGTTACAAGCGGCAGTCCTTCGGCAAACTGCTGAGCCAAAGTATCAAAGTCCTCATTCCCATCCGGCAAGGCAATCGCCAATTGCTCGGCGGTGAGTATCTCTTGGTCGGCAACGGTCTCTACAATCTCTCGATCGCCAAACGGGAAGAAGTGCTTATTCAAAAAACGATATAGCTGCAAGCGATTATCAGCTCCGTAATTATGGTCTCCCGGATCCGAGTTTTCATAATATGCCAGTTTGTCCTTCACACCAGCCAGGTCATAAAACGGCACAATCGGGTCAAAGGTATTCCCTTTGACCGTGCTAGCCACAAAACAGCAATTATCTTTTTGGTTGTAGATCATGAGCATCGGCCGAGGGACCATCAATGCGTTTAAGTGCGTATAGTCTCCAACGGTCACCAAATCCGTAGGCACTTGTTCAAGATCACCTATACTGCCCGGATGATCCAGTCGCTGCCCCAATGCACTATGACCAGCAACCGGCACGCACAGCTTCACTCGCGTATCCAACGAGCTAAGCAATATCGTCTGCCATCCGCCCCCGGACAAACCCGTCACTGCCAGCGAATCTTTGTCTACATTCGGGTGCTCCGAAAGCGCATCTAAGCCACACTGCATGGCACGATAAAACACGGATAAACCGGCGACCCCCTGAATATCCAGTTTGGCGAGATGATTATGGTGATAACCGCCGCTTCGCAGTTGGCCCATCCCGAGCCATTCAATATTCATAGCGACCATACCGAATTTTGCCTGTTGGATGCAGCGAAACTGTTTATCCTTATAAGCTTTCCCATCGGGCGAGTGTCCATTGACGTTGAGTACTGCCGGCACTCTTGTACCATCCAGCCCATCGGGGACATACACGAGAGCGGGGATCCACATCCCGGGAACGGCTTCGATCAGCATACGTTCAATACGATATCCAAATTCCGTTTCGATCGAACCAAGCCGCCGCACGTTGGTACTCATCTTGCGCCACTGACGCGGAGTCCCTTTATACACCACTTCATCCAGCACTTGTTTTCTAATCGCAGCAGCTTCCTGCGACCATTGTTCTGCTGAGTCAGGCAACTCCAGTTTCCTGATCCGGGGCCTTACAAAATCAATGAATTGAGCGTCCACTTCAGCGATCGGCATTAAAGTCTCGACCAAAGCCTGTTTTAATTCAGCACTTTGCTCATTCTGCCCCCAACAAACCACCCCCAGGTTTAGCATGGAAACCAACACCGCCAACTTCAACATTCGCATCTTAAAACACCTTACTAACTAATAGCCCATCAACGTTTACAGCCGGGCATCTAACTTCAATGGATAACAACGATCAGCTCTGGAATTATTGTATTCAAAACAGGAGAAATCCGGGCGATGCACGCCGGGCGTGTCAGCATCCAGAATACGTGCTGCATGCGAACCAAAATCCGCTCGGAAATGCACAGCACTTTTAAGAACTAACAACGAAATACTGTCCAACTCGACCCCCACCGTCCTGAGCATATTACGATCAATGCATTGCCGCCTCAACGACGTGACTACAACCCGGACACCATTGATGACCAGCAGTGCTGTCTTCCCCAGCGAATCCTTCAGCCCCTGCGCCATCGGACCTCCAAAGACAAACTCGCCGTCACTCAGCCTCTCAACGAATGCATCCACTTCCAGCGTCTCTCCATGCAACTCATCTACTTTTCCGCCTAACGACAACTGCACCTGACCCCCTTCCCCTGCATCCCAGGCAGCATCCACCGCTTCGGGATCACAGAGCGTAGCAACCACGGCTCCCTCCAGCCCTTCTTTAATCAAAGCCTGCAATGCAACCGTGCCGTCACAGGGCGCTCCACCACCCGGGTTATCTGATCCATCTGCGAAGATTACCAAGCCCCCGGCCTCTTTACTTTGTTCGATCGCCGATTCAATCGTGACCAGTCTGGGCTGCAATTCTTCTTTTTGCCCCCACAACAATCGAGAAAACTCGTCGACCGCTGCTTCCGCTAACTGCTGATCTCCATCGGCCACAGCCAACACGGTAACTCCCATGCATTCAATATCTGCAAAGGGAAATCCCATCGCCACGGTCGCCGTCAACATCCCTTCCCGGGACTCCAATTGGTGCAACGCTGCGATCAGATCCACCATCGGCTCGCGCAATGTACACTGCATAGGGGGCATGGTTAGCAGAGGCAGTTGTCTGTATGCCATCGCAGGTTTCACATCTCCCTGAACGATACGCGACATCAGGACAATCGCTTCGTACCCTCTATCTCCCATATCAACGTGCGGATAGGTATCGTAACCGATAATAACATCCGCATACCCGGGAAGCTGAGGCGAAATATTCGCATGCAGATCGAGAGTGACGACAATCGGCAGATCAGCACCAACCGATTCCCGTACACGACGGACGATTTCGGCTTCTGCATCTTCATAATCTTCTGTCACCATGGCACCGTGAAGATCCAGTAGGATGCCATCTGCCGGCAAAGCAGCCTGCACGCGTGCTACCAATTCAGAAACAAGCGTTTCATACGTTTCACGTGTAACGATACCAGATGGATAAGCCCGCAGATTCAACACAGGCACTAACTCGATCCCTAATTCATCAGCACCTTTCAGGTAGCCACCATGAACGGTATTGGTCTCATGGAATCGCTCTCGAATCGATCCTGAATCCCCCAACCCTTCGCCAAAATGGCTATCACGCACGAAATCCTCCAACTGCGTTGGTGAAACCGAAAAGGTGTTGGTTTCGTGTTGCAATCCCCCACTAACAATCCGCATCAGTTTTTACCTTCCCATTGAATCTGTACAATCACTGGCAAGTGGTCTGATGGAAACCTGCCATTGACCTGTTTGTCGTCGATAACGTGCTTTCGTACGCTCGTGCCTTTCCGGGTGAACACATAATCAATCCTACGTCCCGGCTCCACAGCCCGAAATCCACTCCAGGTTGAATCCGGTCCGACTCGCTGATCTGCCAGCTTATATGCATCCACGAGATCATTCGCAACTTCCACCGCCTTAAAGGGAGCGGAACCGGGTAGGCAGTTAAAGTCACCTGTCAACAAAACCACGGGTGTCCCGAACTCTTTTCGCAATTTAGCTAAATATTCGTGTATAACCGCAGCACTTTTCTTGCGAGCTTCCACGCCACGATGGTCATAGTGAGTATTTCCCAACAGCACTTTGGTATCCGACTTTTTGTGTCTTAGCACAGACAACGTGGCAATTCGGGGCAACGCGGCATCCCACCCTTTACTTCCCACTACCTCGGGCATCTCACTGAGCCAAATCGTTTGTGTCTTTAGCAGATCAAATTCCGACTTGCGAAAAAAGACCGGTGCATATTCTCCCTTTTCCTTTCCATCATCCCGACCAACGCCAACAAACTGATATTCCGGTAAGGCCTGTTGCAACCATACCAATTGATGATGCTTTACTTCCTGCAACCCACCAGCGTCGACCTGATGTTCTTTGAACATGGCAGCAACGTGTCGTGCTCGGAACTTCCAGTTATCAAAACCATCGGCTGGATTGTCAAAGCGAATATTAAATGACATCACGTTGAGCGGTTGATTCGCTGCTACGCCACACTTCGCAGAGACAAGCAAACAGCTGACTACCGCCAGGATCCCAAGACATCTACTCCTTACCGGCATCGCTCACAGCCTTTCTAAAGCGTTCCAACATGGATGCTTCATCCCAGGAGCCATCTGCAGTGGCCTCGGCGATGTCGTCCAAGGCCTGTAAAAAGCTACGAACAATATCTTTCCCTACCAGAGACGGTAAGCGATCAAGGCATGATTTTTCAGCAGCTTCCAGCCCGCCGGACTTAACCTGATCCAATGCCTGTTGTGCTTTCGTTCTTGCAACTCCGATATCGGAACTACCAGTGGCATCAGCAACAAATTTCTCAAAAGCCGCATATTCATCCGCATCAATATTCCCGTCAGCAGACATCAGACAAACCAGAGCAAGAATCACGAGCTGTTCGTCTTCACCGATCAATTCCGGCGCTTTAATGACAGGCTCACCGGCAGCAGCTTTTTCTTTCTCCAGCAGACTCCCCACGTCAACCGGCTGAGTATGTTCAGCGGATACTTCATAATATTTGGCAACAATATACCCCATCATGCGAGCGAACAGTACTTCCGGCACTCGCCGGATCCGCTCGTTATAGTTCCCTGCCCCTTCGTTATAAAAAGTTCTGGCAATCGCAAGCCGCTCTTCACATTCGGTGAGATGTTTATGCAATTCAATTAGCTGCGTATCCGCCTTGAGTTTAGGATAGGCTTCCCTCAAAGCAAACATCTGGTTGATAACTTGATTTTGGGCGGTTGTCACCTGATCGGTTGAAGACACCTGCTGATCAGTGGGAGCTTCTCCCTGAGTGTATTTTCCGCTGCGAGCCGCTATGACTAACTGATGCGTTTCCTTTTCATGCTTTAGATAAGACTTACAGATCCCCACCAGATTCCCAATCAAATCATACCGTCGCTTTAATTGGATATCGATCAGGCTCCAGGCACGCGCGAGACGTACTTTGGTGGAAACGAGTCCGTTAAAAACATAAATCACATAAATCAGTGTCGTCAGCACAAGGCCACCCACCCCGGCCGGGATCATCCAATACCAAATATCGTCGTACCGACGATCACCAATCAGGCATCCGATCGATACTGGCGTGAGCGCCGCTCCAACAACCACTCCTAACCAACCTCCACGCACCATCCAGCCATAGCGACTCACGAGCTGCTCTTCGGACTTGACGGTGATCATAAAGATGTCGTCTTCTTTGGCAATCTCCACTTTAGCCGCATCTTCGGCAATCCGTGCCGAACCTAACATATACAACAAATCGTCCTGAACGATTGCCCGTTCTTTGAATCGTCGGCGATAATTGGAACCTCTCACAGCATAAGCGGGGCCCTTTTCGTAATAGAGACCGTCGCCTGGCGTACTACGCGACTCAAATACGATATTGCCTTCCATTTCAGCATCTGTAGGTATCACACGGACGGCCCCCGTTTCATCGACCAAATCGAAGGGGACTCGATTGCTCCCGGATGCTACGGTTTCCCAACCAGATTCGGTACGTGTCTTGGTACGCCCTTCACTGTCGGTATAGGTAGTTGTCCGAGTGTAATGTTCCTCAATCGTGTAGGAATACCAACAGCAATTCTGTTCGGATAGGTACCCTCTGAGATTGGCAATCAGGTCAGCGTTTCCCTTAACTTCATTCAGACCAACAAAAATCCCTTTCACCACGGACGTAGGTGTATCCTCGATGAGACGCTTTCGTTTGGTGCCTCGCGCAAAAACAAATACACAAATCAAGCCAACAATCGGTGGAAGCACACCAGCGATAATTCGCATGGCCTCTTCGCCGTCTTCCTCCGCAAACAGCATGAAAACGTTTATTAATTCCTGCATACTTTCTCCTAAACACCTAAAAGCACTGACATCTTAAGTTTACAAAACCTGCGATCATTCCACAGCAATAGAATAACTCTTGCCATAACTTCTCTTTAGCCCGTAAAATTCTTAGATATCGTCTCATCCTTTCTTCGGAATAGTCCACGATGAAAAAACGCCGCAGATTAGCTGTTGATCAACTGGAACAACGGATAGTATTGAGTGCCAGTCCCTGGCAAAATCCAGTCGATGCGATGGATATCAACCGTGACAATCACATCAGCCCGATTGACGCATTACTGCCAATCAATGCTATGAACACGGACGGATCGAGTGAAATGTTACTGATCGGTGCACCACCGATTCTGGCGGATATGATGGCGGACGTCGAAAGCTTTTACATGGATGCCAACGGAGATGGATACCTGTCACCTGCCGATGCACTCGGAGTCATCAACTTACTCGCCGAAGGCGAATATGGCGATGCGTCAGCCGAAGAGCTTTATCGTGAATCCCATGATGCTTTTCCTGATTCACCCGATAACGCAGCCCAACTTGATTTGGATTGGGGCTACGCATTTATCGAGTCCGAAATTAACAATGCCTACGACGTAGATGCCTTTCAGTTCGTTGCGGAAGAGGATCGAGTTGCAATTGACCTGTTCAATGAAGGTTTGGACGAGGGCGTGGTGGTCGAACTGCTCAATGCTGAAATGGAATTATTAGCTCGAGCTGAAACCGGAGAGGATTACCAGTGGTGCGGCGCGAACATTGACGTCCCCGTCGATATCGATTCAACCTACTACGTGATGGTCTCCGCCTTAAACACAGAAGACACCGGTCATTACATACTGGACGTCTTCCAATACGAGGACGATTGGTGGGAACCAGCCACCGATTCAGAACTCGGAGACGACATTCACGGTGATACACCTGAACAAGCCACTCAGCTCCCACTGGAATATGGCTTTGACACCATCAACAGCCACATCGACATCGCCGAGGACGTCGATCAATTCGCTGTCGAAATTGACAATGGCCAGCTTTCGGTTTCCGTCTACCCAAACACGACTGACAACCTGTTACGCTTGTCCATTACCGACACCACAGGCAATCTCATCGGCTTAACACAGGGCAATGGCGATGGTGCCTGGCTTGAACTAAGCGTCGAGGCAGGAACCTACTATGTCGCTATAGATTCTCTGGACTCTGCAACCACGGACTATACACTCGACGTTTCGTACTGGAGTGACGAACCGTGGAAATTCGAAGCGGACAGCAAAATGGGCGACGATATTCACACTGAAGAAATCGGCCCAGAAGCAACGGTTCTCGATCACAACGACAGCCTTTACGTTCAGCGTGTAAGCCATATCGATTTTGATGGCGATATCGATGTCTTTCAGTTTGAAGCGACTGAATCTTTTGCCTCATTAAGCGTCTATGCCACCGACTGGGAAAGCCACACCTTCCCCGGCCTTGCAGTCTTCGACGGCCAGGGCAACGAGATCTATCCTGTTCTGTTTTCCGACTATAACGAATTCTTCAGTCCGGAAGATGAACTCTACGTTCGTGACCAGGATATATTTGCTTTAGACATCGAAGATCTGGATGACGAGTTTGCCGACGGCGATTTTGTCGACAACATCTATCCCTACCATGAAGAAGCGGAATTCGTTGTTTGCTGGGGATGGCCCGGTGGCATGTACCATGTCGAAACGGGCGAAACGTATTTTGTTGCCGTCGATGGCGGTTACGGTGAGGACAAAGATTTCACTGGGCAATACAGTTTGGAATTAAACCATTTCACACCAGAACCCTATGAGCCGTTCTATGGCGAGGATATGCAGGCCACTGAGGATGATAACTCTTAATGCAACCTGACAAACCTCAGACACTCGGCCCAATCCAACATCTTCTCAGACTGTGGTTTTCGCTATCCATTCCGGTGACGCGGAAGCAATATATTGTCGCCGGATTCTCATTGATGCTGCTCAAATACGCCGTGGAAGCAGCCATCATTTACCTAACGACAGGCGAAATCTACCGGATCGAGATGTTTCTCAGCCCTATTCTGAAACATCGCTCTGAAGTCATGAGCAACATGGCTCAGTTATTATCCTGGGGACTTTTTGCATGGACGATTCCGTTTCTATGGATCAGCGTGACCATGAGTGTCCGCCGTAGCGTCGCCTCTACGGGCTCTTCCTTTTTGGGCCTGTTAATCCTCGTCCCTGTCGTAAATTTTGCGACGATGTTTTTACTATGCATTCTCCCTAATCGCAAACCTCGTTCCAACCAATCCGAAGTTCCAGTCGCTACTCCCATTCCGACAAATCGCGTTCGTAGTGCAGTCAGCGGCATGTTCATCAGTATCGCCGGATCGCTCGTCCTCTACGCACTTTCAGTTACCGTCTTCGAACGGTACGGCATCTTATTATTCTTTGGCATGCCCGTGCTGGTCGGTGTCGTGACGAGCTACATGTTCAATCGCGGAGAAATTCAATCGACGGGACAATCCATCCTGGTTGCGGAACTCGGAATCCTGTTATGCTCGGGGGCCATTTTAGTCTTCGCCATTGAAGGTATCATCTGTATTGTGATGCTTTACCCACTGGCTGCTGTTATCACCATCATCGGCGCTCTGGTGGGACGCAGCATGGCAACAAATCAAGCGACCGGCAGAGGTGTTACCACTTCGCTCCTGCTGTTACTTCCCATGCTTGCCGGAGCTGACCTGGCCACGCATGAAACCCCTCTCTATGAAGTTGTCTCCAGTGTCACCATTGATGCACCTCCTGAAGACGTCTGGCCCAACGTCATCGGTTTTTCTGAATTGGATTCTCCGCCGGCCTGGTACTTTGAACTTGGCATCGCTTACCCCTTACGAGCAACGATTGACGGCGAGGGTGTCGGCGCAATACGACATTGTGAATTCTCGACCGGCGCTTTTGTCGAGCCGATCACGATCTGGGACAAGCCAAATCGTCTGACCTTTGATGTAACGAAACAACCTCCGCCCATGCATGAACTCAGCCCCTATCGCCATGTTCATCCGCCTCACCTGGACGGTTACCTGAATTGCAAGAAAGGCGAATTCCGTCTCAAACGATTACCTGACAACCGAACGCTCCTGGAGGGAAGCACCTGGTACGAATTCAAGATGTATCCTCAGGGTTACTGGACATTATGGAGTGACACAAGTATTCACCTGATTCACGACCGGGTATTAAAGCATATTAAGAAACTGTCTGAGAAATAGGTTTCGCAAACAAGGCTTGGCCTATTCTCTTCACGCTATACTAGTTGATGCTCTAACTTCCTGTCCTACTACGCTCATCTTGCCCATGCCCTTTTTAAAACCGCAACGATTCGCCATTTTACTGGTCGCTCTCTTTCTCAGCGACAAGTATCATGCTCAGGCACAACAACTAACCGATGTTCTGGAAGTTGATGATGCCTACAGCTATGAGAAAAAAAACGAATTTCGACTCGGGATTTGTGATGTTCAGGTTATCCGCCTTACTTCGCAAACGTGGCGAGGAAAGGCCTGGAAACACTGGCTTACAATCCTGCGTCCGGACAACACGTCCCTGGACGATGCAGCCATACTGTTTATTTCGGGAGGATCATCCAATAGCAGGCAGCCGGATGCCACACGTGATGAGGTACAACAGTTTTCCGTAATCGCCGCTGCATGTGAGGTGCCTGTGGCCATTTTAAATCAGGTCCCCAACCAACCACTGCAGGGAGACAAGTATGAAGATGACCTGATTGCCTACACCTTCGATCAGTATATGAATGGTAAGGGACATGATTGGCCGCTTTTGTTACCAATGGTTGAAAGCGCAGTGCGAGCGATGGATGCAACCTCAGAAACCCTCTCGGCTGGCTCCGATACCAGGATCAATCGTTTCTCGGTTGCCGGAGCCTCCAAGCGAGGCTGGACCACCTGGCTCACCAGTGCGGTCGACAAACGGGTTGTGTCAATCGCACCGATGGTGATCGACGTTTTGGACATGCCTCGCCAGATGAACCAGCAGTTTAGGTCCTATGGTAAATACAGCCATATGATCACGCCCTACCTCAAATACAACTTTCCCGAACGTATGCTACAAGGTGAAGGCAAGAAACTAACGGCCCTTGTCGATCCCTATTCCTATCGCCAAAAAATCACAATCCCCAAGTTAATGGTTTTGGGAACCAACGATCCCTATTGGACGGTCGATGCCAGCAGCTTGTATTTCCCGGAACTCGTGGGCCCCAAGAATCTCTATTACTTGCCCAATGCCGGTCACGGGTTAGGCCCCCAGGTGCTGCCGACCATGGCGACCTTTTTCAAAAAGACATTACAAAACCAAACACTTGAAAAGATGAAATGGGAGCTCGATAAAGATAATTATTTCCACGTCAAATGGACGGGCTCCCCCAAGTCGGTCCACCTCTGGAAGGCGACCAGTAGCACAAGGGATTTCCGGGAATCCAAATGGACCAGTGTGCCACTAAAGGGAATCGAGTCTGACACCAAGCTCTTTTTAGCTACTCCGGACAAGGGATATGCCGCCTATTACGTCGATGTAGAGTTCCCTGGCATTGGCATTTTCAGTTACAACATCGCAAGCGAAATTCAGGTTTTACCCGAGTCATTCCCCTTCGAACCTCCTAAATTCAAAAGCGCTCCGTAGTCCTTAAACCGAGTACTGCTGTAAGTCTTCGAGGTCCACGAATTCCAAGGTGGAAATATGCGTCGCTTCCAAATTCACTCTGGGTGCCGCATCGTGATAGAGTGCTTCTTTCCAGCGTTCCACACAGAGGCACCAACGGTCTCCGGGCCGAACTCCTGGAAAGCCCCATTCAGGTATTGGAGTGGAAAGGTCGTTTCCAACTGCTTTAGAAAACGTTAGAAATTCTTCCGTGGCTTCGATACAAACCAGGTGCAGGCCCAAATCATCCGCACCGGTATTGCAACAACCATCTCGATAAAACCCGGTCAGTGGGTTTGTTGAACAAGTTTGAAGGTCTGTCCCAAGTACATTTTTGGCTGGCACGGTGTTCACTCCTGTGGCTAGATTTTCCATTGCGAATGCTCTTTCTACCGTGTTCACACGACCAATGCAACGCACACTCTGTATACCATCTGACCTAATTCCATCGTACTCGGCAACCGGTTAGAATACAGCTCAAACACGTCTCGTCCAGTGCTATCACTTTTCAAAGGAATTCGTCGTGAATCTTGACCGCCGCTCATTTATGAAAACTTCTCTGGCCGCATCCGCAGCCACCAGTCTTTCGGCTTTACCCGATACAGTGCAGGCGGCCAAAAAGAAACCAAAGACGCAACCGAACCCAATCGCGGTAAGCACTTATTCATATTGGCGGTATCGAAAAGATACGAAGCTACCCATCGAAGACTGCATTGACTTAGCAGCTGAGGCTGGGTTTGATGCTGTCGAAATCCTACATGTCCAGATGACGCGAGAAGACAATTCATATTTACAGATGCTCAAGCAACGGGCATTCGTAAACGGACTCGACCTCTGCGGCTTTTCGACTCATCAGGGATTTGTTTCTCCTGACCCTGCATATCGAAAACGAAACATCGCTCACACTCTCAAATGCATCGAACTCGCCTACAAGCTTGGCATCCCCACCATCCGTGTCAACACAGGCCGCTGGGGTACCATCAAAAGCTTTGATGATTTGATGGCAGCCAAAGGCATCGAACCCCGACTGGAGGGTTATACCGACGAAGAAGGATTCAAGTGGGTCATCGACAGTCTGGAACAATGTTTACCGAAAGCAGAAGAATGCGGTGTAACTCTGGGGCTGGAAAACCATTGGGGATTGGGGCGGACAGCCGAAGGCGTCTTAAAAATCGTCGATGCGATCGACTCTCCCTGGTTGCAGGTCACTGCGGACACTGGGAATTTCTTCGAACGCCAATATGAGCAGTTTGAATTAATGGCACCCAAAACCATTTACGTTCAGGCAAAGACTTATTTTGGTGGCGGCACCTGGTATACGTTGGAGATCGATTACAATCGCGTGGCCAAAATACTAAAGAATGTTGGTTACCAGGGATATATCTCACTGGAGTTTGAAGGACAGGAATCGCACGAAACCGCGATTCCCAAAAGCCTCAATCTACTGAGAAAAGCATTTGCTTAAACGGACGAATCAGGTCTGCCGCAAGTCAGAAAGTTCACCGGTGCTATCGGCAAACCCGTCATGCGGGACGCCCATCGCATCGAGCATAGTTACAAACACATTCGCAAGCGGAACATTCCCTCCGGGTTTGAGAAATTGGTTGTGCTTAAAGCCCATGGACTTACCGCCGGCCAGGATAAGCGGATAGTTCGTATTATTGTGCGTCTTGCTGTTACTACTTCCATAAAACACTAAGGTGTTGTCGAGCAGCGTACCGTCGTATTCCTGAGTTTCATTCAGACGTCGGATGAATCGACTGAGCTGTTGAGCAAGCAATTGATCAAAACGCCCCAGTTTCAACGCTCCATCACCTTTGCCCGCACCATGTGCCAGACCGTGCCAATTCCCCTGAAGCCCCAAACAGGCGGGAAAAGCATTCGCAATCGTTGTCGCTCCGGCCACCTGCCCTAACATATATGTGGCAACTCGCGTGGAATCTGTTTGGAAGGCGAAAAAGATCAGATCGTACATCGCTTCCATATATTCAACCGGCAGGCTTTGATCAACCGCCAAATCAACAGCATCCTCTGTGACATCTGGCTTAGGAATATCCAACCAGGCTGTCGAGCGATTAACACGCTGTTCAATATCACGCACACTGGCTAAATAATCGTCCAGTTTACGTTGATCCTGGTTGCCAAGCCGATTCTTCATTGACCGACTATTCTCCAGGACTAAATCCAGCATCGAACTGGTATTCTCTAGCCTCCGTCGCTCGTATTTTGTTGACGCATCCCCTACCCCAAACAAACGATCGAAGATCTGCCGAGGACTCGACAACGCCGGTATCGGACGCCCCTGCGTGGTGAAGGACAAAGTCGTCGCTCGAGTCGGTTCACCGACGCCGCCATCGCTGGACATCACCAACGAACCAAAACGAGTTTTTTCACCCACGTGTGAGGCAATGTACTGATCTAACGAAATCCCATTACGGTAATCGGTACCTCGGAAACTCGCGCCGGTCAGGAAGATATCACCGGTATCATGCCCTCCCATCTTTCGACCGGATGCATGAGACAAACTGCCCAACACGGTCACGTTTTCACGTAACGGTTCGAGAGATTCCAGCGACGAGCGAAAACGAAAGGAGCCGTCTGTTTCAGCGGGGAACCAATTCCACTCCGCATACTCTGATTTTTCATTCGGCAGGCTGACTCCAAAGGGAAAGTAGACCGAAGCCAAACGCCTGGGAGCCTGCTCAACTGGAGCAGCCACGCCCATGCTTTGCATCCACGGCAAGGCCAATGCCACGCCGGAACCACGAAGAAAGGTACGTCGATCTAAATGCCAGGATTTCATTGTCATTGAGATTCTCTAATTCTTATCCAGTAATCCATCAGACTTATTTTGACTGAAACATCTCTGACTGCACAATTGTAACCAACAATTTTTTCATATTGTAATCATCGGCGATAAACTGCTCTGTCAGTCCGGAAATCGCTTCTTCGTCAGTAAACTCTAATGTTCTTCCAAGTGCATAGGTGGTCACTTTTTTAACCAACGCCCGCGCAAATCGCTCTGATTCCTGATCAATCAAATACTGTTGAAACTCCTGAACGCCCTGTACGGTCGCGCCCGAAGGAAGCGTTGCGACAGCATCTAAACTCGACTCAACCGATTTACCTTTCACAATCCGCACGCCGATGTCACGCCACTGGCCAATTGCATCAAAATGCTCCATCGGTATTCCCCAGCCGTCTATATTCTTATGACAACTGTTACAACTCGATTTCTCCCGATGTAGTTCTAACTGTCGTTTGATCGACAAGGCAGCAAAATCTATCTTTTCTGATTCCAATTCCGGCACATCTGGCGGCGGCGGTGCAGGCGGGTCGTCCAGCAACCTATCCAGAATCCAGACGGCTCTCTTAATCGGGTGTGAATCTTCACCATTGGAGTTGATCAGCAGAAAGCTACCCTGCGTTATCAATCCTCCTCGATTCTCGTCACCTGTTAATGCAATCCGAGCGAATTGGTTTAATTCCGGCTCTGGCAGATTGTAGTGCTGAGCCAGTGACCGATTTACCACCACGAAATCACTTTTCAGAAAATTGAGTGCGCTCAAATCGTGATACAGCACTTCTCCTACAAATCGAATCGTCTCCTCTGCCATCTGTGATTTCAGGCGTTCATTAAAATCCTTGTAGTATTGTGGGTTGATTGCAATTCGGTTAAGCCCCGACAAATCCAGCCATTGCGAGGTGAAGTGCCTCACAAACTGCCAGCTTCGTTCATCGTCTAACATCCGCGCCACTTGTTGCTCCAGCACTCCTTTCCGGAAAAGCTGGCGTTGTTCGGCCAACTTAAACAACTCGGCGTCCGGCATGGAACTCCAGAGAAAATAGGATAATCGGACTGCCAATTCATGCTCGGTCAATTTGGCTAACGTCGCCGGTTGCTCCACGGGTTCAGCAAGGTAAAGAAATTCAGGCGATATAAGCACCAGTGACAGTGTTTCTCTCATCGCTTCTTCGAACGAATCACTTGACGCTTCTATGGAATTATAAAATCCAACAACTCTGGCTACTTCCGATTTTGTAACAGGCCTACGAAACGCTCGACGCATAAAGGCTTCGATCGATTCTGCAACTTGCTTTGGTTCCAACGGTCCGTCAAAAGGCAGGATATCCGTATGGTGTTTCGGCGGCCAGCTATCATGTAAGGGCCCTTCAAACTGAACGCTCTTTATAAAAATCAACGGTTCGGTCGATGGCGGCACTGGCTCGCCCTTCTTGGGTACAGGCGCGGGCACGGCGGTGAGGTTCTTTAGTAATATTTGAATTCCGGGAAATTTCGGATTCTTACCGGGCAACGGGAACGATTCAATGCGTCCCTCCATGACAATCGTTTGCGGCTCCTGTTCCGTTCCGATAATTTCACGCACGCCCAACTGACCATTGGGCGAAATGGTATCGCTACGAATTCCGATACTGACTTCCAGTTCCGGAGTTGATTTACCTTCCGGAACCTGCGCATATGTCTGAATTGTCACGCGGACTTTCCCGGTACGAGGAAACCTGGTAATCCCGGCAATGAATTTTTGCCGGCCATCCAAACGTGCTCCGTTCACATTGTTATCCCGAGCTCCACGTATACTCTCCTCGACGATCTGACTGTGAACTTCAGGTTGCTCACCAGTGACAATCGCCTTAGCCATGGCATTCCGAGCCGCCGCCAGATAATATTCCAACTGCAGCGGAGAAATCCCCAGCACCTGTCCATTGTTAAGAAACCCGTCGACTGACTTGGATTCCGGCGGCAGGTTTTCTGCATAGTCAAACTCGATTCCCAACAGGTCCCGCAACGTATTGTTGTATTCGTAGTTGGTAAGCCGCCGAAACACGACTTTCCCACCCGTGCTACGTTTTGCTTCCGTCGCGCGGGAAATCTCTTTGGTTAGCCAGTCTACCACCAGCTTTCGTTTATTTTCCGGCAGTGCTTCCGCATCTTTGGGAGGCATCTTCCCTTCGTTTATCCGATTCAGCGCATCGTGCCATGTTTCACCATCAACGCCATTGAATAGATCCGGGTCGAGCAAATTCAACCTCGGACTCGCTTCCCCCTCCGGGCCATGGCAGTCGTAGCAATACTGCTTTAACAGAGGCTCAACCTGATTCTGATAGAACTTCAGGTCAGGCTCTGCAGAGAAAGCTTCACCTGTCAGAAGCATGGCCAGGATTAAACCAAATTTCGGATTCATCTTTTTCATCTTAACCACAAGGTCTCTTCGACAAATACTATTTCAAATGAACCGATAACGGCGTCTTCATAGATTGTGGACTTGTTGCGGCACTTATATGTGGCGGATTGAACACAAAATGCAACCAGAATCGCAAATGCATCGTTTTACTGGAACCCAGCAGTTTGCGTTGAGGATAGGTTCGTTCAAGCGTTACGGCGCCATCTGATTGAAGTCGGATCAGGTCATTGGAAGAATCACCAAACTTGTCAACGGCCAACGCAAGGCACTTTTGGGAGTCCATAATATGCGCCCACCCCTCCGCCATGAACCGACTACCTGGTTGCTGTGGCCCAACTGCCAGCCGCCGGACGCTATTTCCTTTCCCCTGAAATAACTCCCAAATGTACTGATCCTCTTTAACAACTTGAAACCAATTGCCTCGTAATTCCGCAAATTGCCCTTCGCTTAATCGGGAATATACCTGTGTGGTGGTCCCAAAATCTATCAGCGTCGGTGCTTCACGTGTTGGCTGTGTCAATTTGAGCTTCATCGGCACAGCCAGCGATTTCACTTCACGCGCCGGGTCATAAATCTGCCAATCAACCTGCACCCAACTACGCGAGACATTGAACGACAACGTGACGTTGTTATGGACATTGGACAATCCAAGGTCGACCGCATTGAGTGAGTAGTTAAGTTTTGTTGTCCAAGGGCCCTGCTTCAGTACTTTCAAATCTCCTTTAGGGTTCCCGGTTACAGGTACTTCTTTGCCATTGGAAAGCTTTAAAACCAACTCGCTTTGAGATGCATCCCAGAATTTAAATTCGCCAAATTCAAATCGCTTGAGAATACCATCCAAGTGAGGGTCCAGCTCCCAAAATAAATGGGGGGCATTGGTGAGTCGAATTCCTGACGCCGACTGACTTACATCAAACCCTTTCAGTAAAACCGGATTGGAATCGCCATCTGCCAGCTGCACGGTATATTCAGCAGATGCATGCGGAGCCAGTGTTACGCGAAAGTCGACGCTAAAACGACGGATAGTGTTGCCAGTCTCGGCCGCTAAAAATTGAGCGGGTACAACTGAGCCTTTGTGCTTGAGGACGAATTGAGTCTCTGCCTTTACCGGTTCGAACCAATTGAATTCGATTCCGGCAGGAAAATTACCTCGATGCAATCCTGCTGTTTCATTGACAACGATCGTGACCTCGTCCGCTGTGAGTGGCAAAACATTTCCACACACAAGCAAAACAAAACCTAACCACTTCCACATCATCGATATTTCCAATTCTTTGATTTACTCCGGGATAGCCACTCAACGGTGGTCGCCAGCCGCTTCTCCCGAGTTTCCTCTCGCTTGGCCTCGGTAACCCACTCGACATATTCACTTTGATGCGTATAGGAAAACTCATCAAAGGTCTTAAATGCCTTTTTGTTCTTTTTAACAGCCTTGAGAAAATAGAAAGGTATCTTCAAGTCCTTTTTATCTCGTCTTCCACCGGTCGACTTGCCAGCTTTGACGCCTGACTCGTTAAGTTGAATTTCCTGCTTGATGTACTTAACCAACACTGCCTGAGTCGGCATTTCCTTGACGTTCGACGACTTTATACTTCCTATCGCACAGCCGCCTGATTTATCAAAGAGATTGTCAGAGTCGTTCATAATATCTCCTTTGAAGAAGGGCAAACAAACGTGAGCTTTAAATGCTCCGACACCAGCCACCAGACCGTTTTGTTCCCAACAAAGTAAATTCCAGTTAATGGTCTCTTCAATCTTGGAAGAGGACTTCAAAGCTGCCTTGCGTACTTTCTCCAGAATGGGTCTGGCAAATTCCCTGGAATTCGCAATGTACTGATCAACGCGGCAATCCATGAATGCTCCTCTAGCTACGACTGCTGCGAAATTCGTTCTCTGCGGCAAGCAACTCCTGCGCGACACTTGCAATTTCCGTGGCCTGAGAATCACTTACCGGTGACATCATTGGCAATAGAGGTCCAGTTTCAGCAATGCCGGCACCGGCAACCGCGGAATGTAGAACGCGGACCGGATTAATCCCGTTCCGTAGATCCTCGAGTGGCTTGAACACCTGACGAATTTCATCAGCTGCTTCATATTGCTCGGCCTGGATCAGCTTGAGCATTTGCATCGAGAGGGCTGGAGCAACGCAAACGCAACCGGAGGTGAAGGCTGTCACATCGAATTTGCGCATATGGGGTAATGCTGGTTGTTCACCAATGCCACTAACAATTGCATCCGTACCAACTGCATCTTTAAGGCGAGTCAAGTATTCGTCATTCTCAGGATCATCAAGCACGATCGCGTACTTGATCCAGGAAACAGCTCCGCTGTCGACTAACCGTTTCACGTGTTCGACTTCGATATACCCCAACTGCTTGATATACACGACGGCCGGCTTGCCAGCTGCCTGTACAAAATCACCGATAGCTCGTTCCACTCCCTCGTACGTCACGACATTCGGCTGCGGTAGAACCATTGCTGTCGGGTAACTAGTTTTATTAAGCTGACGAGCCTGATCCAACATCATCCCATATGACGATCCTACGGATGGAATCACCAACGAATCTTCGGCTGCCAATGACTCCAGCATCGCAAGCAGTTCGCCGTATTGACTGGGAGCAACATGATACAACAATGCGTTCCCGCCATACAGCAGCGTTGAAATACCGCCTGCTTCCAGATGTCGAATAATCTTTTGGTTTTCATCTGCATTCAGCGAAAGATCCGCATTCCTTGCCAATGGAGGTACAGATACGACGCTGCCTGCTAGATCTTCATGAGTGACCGGAGTGGTTTGCATTTTAGACTCTCTAATTAAGGGGGTGTTTCAAGACTGTATTCTACTACGACCGAACGGTGATCCGTGGGCCAGGGGGATACCACAATACCAGCATTCTCCTTAGCTTCACCGACAACCGCCGCGAAGCGAATCGCCTTCACCGGTAAACTACTAAACACAAAATCGATACGATCATGTCTATCTTTGGGATCTGTCGGTTTCGTTGTTGGCGTCCAGGTCCAGCCGGGGTATTTAATTGGATCTGAATAAAAGCTTCGAAATCCATCATGCAACCCGGCTTCAGTCACTGTTTTAGTAACAGGGTAATCCACCTTGATTGGTATTCGGCCTGTCGCCGCCACTTTCTCTGTCCAATCCTGATGGGAAGGCTCATTAAAGTCTCCAGTTAGAAAACAGACTGTGTCTGCTTTTAGACTGGCTGATATCTCGCCAATTAATCGTTCTGTTTGCCCACCTCTGGCCTGCTTCGCCCAGTTGATTGCCTCTTTTTCGGTCTTGATAAACGGATAATCGCCATACGGAATCCTGGCCAGCTGATAAGGCTGGTAGGGAATGTGGTTTAGATGGGCATTATAAAAATGGACGATCGTCGCATCGGGCAACTTGATATGCACTCCCCACTTTCGCGGCGTATGTCCAACGATCGGAAATTTAGAAATGACGGAGGTTCTTGCTCCCTGAGCGAAATGATGCCACCCCAAAATTTTCGCCATCGCTTCGGCGTTATCCGTATTTCCGGCATGCGTTTCCTGCACACCAACAATGTCAGCCTTCGCTGCCTGAATAGCTTTAACTGATTGAGACAACGGCTGTCCAAGACGCACTCCGCCATGATACATATTGAGCGTCGTGATGCGCAGCGAGAACTCGTTTTCCTTCGCTTCCACGACTCCCACCGAAACTACCACCAGTAAAAGCGCCATTAATTTCAACATTACAATCTTCACTGACTTATCTCCGGAATGGACACTGGTACACCGGTATCAACTGATTGCTGAGCGGCAATACACATCGCCACTGACCAGCCCCCGTCTTCACCGGTGGCATGCAGTGACCCGTTGCCACGCACCGCTTCCACCATTACCGCCATCTGGTCCTGCAATTCAAACACTTCTCCTGTGATTTTATCCGGCGTCAGATCAACAACTTCATCTGCCGTCGCATTGTAAGCTTTCAATGAGAATTCCGGGTGCAACGTTCGATCCTGCGCGCCACTCCATCTGGCCCAAATGGCACCTTGGGTACCGGATACCTTTGCCATTTGATGATGTTCAAAGGCGCTAAGTGTCTGAGTCACTACTGCGTAGGCACCACTTTCGAAGTTCATCAGAGCACTAAAATTATCCTGTAATTCCGGATGCCCTTGCTGGCGCGAGTTTGCCCGAGCGAAAACAGAAGTCGGGTTTCCAGCCTGCTCCAGATACCAGCGTGCCAAATCAAAGAAGTGGATCGGTTCTTCCAATATCCAATTGCCAACACGGTCGATATCAAAACGCCAACCTTCAGCTCCCTGCCGATACGGCTTCCGAGACAACTCAACCAGACAATATTGTGGCGTGCCGATAAACCCCTCATCAATCAACTCTCTGACTTTTCTCCACATTGAAGACAGACGCAATTCATGCCCAACGGCAAGCAGGCAATCATTGGCTCGAGCTGCACTAAGAATCGCATGACAATCTTCGAGCGTGATGGCCATGGGTTTTTCCAGCAATACATGCTTACCGGCTTCCAGAGCCGCCACAGCCACTTCCCTATGAAGGAAGCTGGGAACCACGATGTCGACGACATCAATGTCATCACGAGACAACATTTCGAGATAGTCATCCGTTACAAATGCCATCGGAAAATCGCTTTTGGCTGCATCACACGAGGCTTGTGATTTAGCAGCAACTGCCTGCACAACGGCTCCCTTGGTCGCCGTAATAGCATCTGCATGACAATGCCCCCAGGCTCCGTATCCTACTAATCCAAACCTAACAGGGTCGTTACTCATCTCGTATTCTGCTTCACTAGTTAGTTTTCGAGTGATTGTAATTTGATCGAAGAGATCGCAACATCTTCTTTGTTGACACTATGAACTATCAATAGCTGATCTTTCCACACATATCCGTGAGGGTATTGCCAACCATCCATTTTATGTTGTCCTGCAAAACTTATTTCCGTCTCTTCATCGCGTATCACAAAAGCGCGTGAAAATGTTTCCCCCTGATCATCGCTCAACGAGATCAGAAGAGCCCGGCGGTCAAATTTCTTAAGTAATGTATTGCCGACAAGGTATCTCACGCCGGACGGCAAATTACCCGTTGCAAAACGCGCAGTACTATCGGGAATTTGCGAACTCGACAACGGCTCCCATGATTGACCTCGATCAACACTACGAGAAACGAGTAAACGACCAGTGTAATTCCTAAACAGTCCAATGACGTCGTCCTGCCGATCGATAAAATTTGGCTCGGCGTAGCCTATACGCTTCAGATCGCCTTCTTCAATACTGGCGACAGTCCAGCCACTTCGCAGTGATTGTCCATCATGATAGATCAGTTTGCTACGTTTCGTTTCTCGATCCGTTTCGGAAACATATTCGCCACCCATCAAAAGCCGCCCACCTTTGACGACAACGGGCGGATTGATAAAGAAGCCATCGGTAATCTTATAGGGGTCCGACCAACGCTTGCCGTCAGTCGATTCACTAAAGTAAAGTGCTGTTTCCTGATGAAAGTTCTTGCCGGGCGTGATGGTATAAAAAGCAACCAATTTCTCCTCTCGCACTATCAATCCTGTCGCGACAAAAACATGCTGCTGATACTGTTGTAACTGCTCTTTGGATAATAACGGGCCTGCAGCTGACCAATGCTTTGCATCGGAACTGGATGAAATTGCAAGTCGTTGGCCTGGTTCGTCTTCACCAATCTTGCCATTGGACCAAATGCAAAACAACGTATCGCGAAAAGCAATTAAACAGGGGTGATGAGAAAACTTGTAGTTCTCTTCACTGACGCGATAGATGTACTGTAGGCGACTATCAATCTTCTCCAGATCAGGCGTAACGCCATCCGGTCCTGCCTGATACAGTTCAGCCGACACTCCCACAACGGATTGCGACACAGGCTCAGCTGCACGCACAAACTCAGTCATTAACCCCCCGGCAACGAAACAGACCAACCAGCTATTACAAATCAACCTGCTTCTCATAAATCTTCCTCCAGAGTTGCATCTTTCGTTTCGGGTGCAAACGACAATGGTACTAAAGCCAGCAAAAACAAGCCCGAGAGTACGGTTCCAATTTCAATTTCTGTTAATTCCCATTCTCGCTGTAACCATCCCGTCAAAATAAGCATCGGGGCTGCCAGGATTCTGCCGGCATTAAAACAGAATCCCGTTCCTGTCCCGCGAATTCGAGTTGGAAACAACTCAGGAAAATAGATCGCATAGCCGGCATGCATGCCCACCGTAAAGAATCCAAAGATTACTAATAGTGGGTATAACGCCTGAGTGGAAAAGGATCCTAAAAACACCACAAAGGAAACGGCCATCGCCAGCACATGATATACAGCAAATGCCCGACGCCGTCCAACACGCTGGCAGAGCGGACCAAACGACAGCAAACCGAGTCCAGCTCCCGTTGTCCCACACAGCATGCCGATCATCTCGTAAAACTTCAGTTCGTTTTTATCAACTACATCCGCGGCTTCCATGCCGCCATGATCATCGCTCTGCTGGTTCCCCGCCCCAGTTGCCAACTCGACTCGGGCAGCTTCCTTCATGACGTTTTTTCCATAAATATGCACTCCCCAAAAAGTTGCCAGCCCAATTGCGGCGAGCGTCACTCCGACGAACGTCCGACGAATATATCGTCGACTAAACAACTCACCAAGATTCCCCATCTTTTGATTCGGAGTTGCATCCGCTTGTTCTTTGGCCTGCTGCCATTGCTCTGGTTCTTTGAGACTCAACCGTATCCAAATAATCAACACGGCAGGAACGACACCT
Source organism: Planctomycetaceae bacterium UBA2972 (assembly GCA_002348315.1). Taxonomy (GTDB): domain Bacteria; phylum Planctomycetota; class Planctomycetia; order Pirellulales; family Pirellulaceae; genus UBA721. The sequence goes on from DEAW01000031.1 coordinate 24,706, forward strand.
AGAATGAACCCTAATCTCCAGGGAATCGTCGACTTATCCACAAATTCAACATCTAAACTTTCGGACCACTGCTGAATGGACTCATTGCCGATCAGGAATAACCCTGCGAGTACAGCCAAGTACGTACCGAAGACACTTGAGGCGTGGAACAAACCGCCCACATGTGCTCGTGCTCGCCGAGGAAATACTTCGTTCACCATGGCACTGGCGATGGCCCACTCACCTCCTACTCCCATGGCAACCAGAAACCTGAATCCCGCCATGTGCCACCATTGCTGAGAAAAGGCGGATATGCAGGTAAATAGTGAATAGAAGAGAATCGTAATCGACATTGTTTTTGTACGACCGATTCGATCACTGAGCATGCCGAAGAAAATTCCACCAACCGCTCCACCTAACAGGAACGCGCCCAGTGCGATGTTGTTATAGATTGGAATATTCTTAGCTTGATCCGCTGACACCAGCGACGGCATGGCTTCATTCATGCTGGCAACAAAAATTTGACCTTCGAAGACATCAAAGACCCAACCCAGCGAAGCAATCACGAGGACCACCCATTGGTATCGAGTGATCCCCTGATACCATTTCAAGTCCGAGTCGTCTTTCGTCAAGTCATCCATCTTATGCTTACCCTCGCATTCGCCTGATTTTCTTACGCAACCAGTGATGCCAATATTTTCCGTGGTCCGTCAAACGGACGTCTTCCGTGCATGGAGACCAGATTATCGACCAACACCACATCTCCTAATTCCCAACACAACTCGAATGTCAGCTCCTCGGCCAGAGCAATCGCCTGCTGGACTTCCTGTTCAGGTAACAGCGAACCGTCGCCAAAGGTGATGGCATCATCCGCAGACTGCCCGCGACTGGCAAATCCTGAATAAGCGGCAATCAACTGATTGAAAAACACTCGACGTCCATCAGACAATTCCATCACAGCAGGTAATACCGGCGTCTGCACCTTTAACGAACCGTCGCTTTGCCAAACACCGATATAACCCAACTCAGACATATTTCGTTCACACTCATCTTTGGATGTCGCCCGAAAAGTACTCCGCCAACTTCTGCCCATCCCCGATTGTGGATTGTCATCGTCCGGCATCATGTGTGAGTAGCGAAGTCCCTTTTGCTGACAATCCCGGACAAACTGAGGCACCTCCGAATTAAGTTTCTCGACCAACACGTCGGATCGACAAAGTGGTGTGGCTCCTCCGCTTACAGCCGGCTGTTCACAAAAGAAAAAGAGTTTGCGGGGATAGATGGGAGTTTGAGCCATTTCATGATGCAGGAATATCCTGGCATCCGAAGGGGCTTCGTTGGCAGTAAACACGCGTTCTGTTTTATTCACTCGAACAGCGTTCGATAAGGATTGCTCGTAGGGAAAATTGGGTAGTTGAAACTGACACACGAGGCTATCGAAATCCTCAGCAGAAACCGCTCTTGTATTTCGCAGTAATACGGCACCATGCTGATGGCTCAACTGAATTAACTTTCCAGCCGCAACGGCAATCTCACTCTGATGTTCTGTAAAGGAACCATCGTTAGAGAATTCAAAGACAGCCGGAAACACCGAGTCCCCCCACTGTTGCTGACCGTCCAGACCGGATCGTTTCATAAAATCCGACATTACCCCAATACGTAAGGTGCACGGTACTCCTTCGTGAGCAACGCATTCGCCTTATCGTTATTGATAAACTGTTCTTTTTGAGGGTCGAAGTCGAGTCGGCCATCGGTCCGGTAAGCGATTTCTCCCAGATGAACTAAGGCACAACTGTAATGAGCCGTTTGAGCATTCGCCTTAGTCGCTGAACCCGTACGTATTGCTGTTTGAAACTCATGCATGTGTTCTGCATACCCTCGTGAACCACGAATCGCCTGTCCTTCGGTGGGGCCCGGTTTATTCTTGGGTCCCAGGAACACACTAAACGCTCCTCGCCGCGAGAAAATCATATACCCTTCGGTTCCATAGAATACATTTCCATTATCAAACCCATGGATTCCATAAGCAGTAAAAGGATAGTTTTCATAAATCAACAGCCGGCCGTCATCATATTCGTAAGCGACGTTCATATTATCGGGATAATCACTGGCATGCCCATGCAACATCATACGGCTGCCCCGTGCAGTGATTTGGCTGGGTAGCCGATCCACTCCCAATCCCCAGGCTGCCATATCCAAGTCATGAATACCATCATCACCAATTTCTCCATTCCCATAATCCTGAAACATCCGCCAGGTACTGTGAAAACGATGGCGGTTGAACTCGTGCCTGGGAGCCGGGCCAAGCCAACGATCGTAATCAACGCCGGGTGGGATGGCTGAGTTCGGCAATGGCTTGGCAACTGTCCGAGTTTCCGCGGTCCAGGCGCGGGCGACTTTCACCTCCCCAATAATTCCTTCTTCCAGGAGCTTGGCGGCTTTATCCGTGACAGGGCTATTACGCATCTGACTGCCCTGCTGCACAACGCAGCCATACTTCTTAGACGCTTCAATAATCGCATGGCCTTCGTTATAGACATGTGAAATTGGTTTTTCGATGTAGACGTGCTTGCCGGCACGCATGGCCGCAATGGCAATCGGAGCATGCCAGTGATGCGGCGTGGCAATGACGATCGCATCGACGTTTTTATCTTCGATTACATCTTCAAATTTTCGAGTCCGTTTCGGCGCCTGCCGTTGGAATTCCTCCCGAACAAACCGGCTCATACGTTCGGTCTGAGCATCGTCCACATCGCACAACCAGGCAATTTCAACATTGTCATGGCGGTTCACCAAACCCTGCACATGCAAGCTCATGATTCCGCCACAGCCCACAATCCCAAAAACAAGCTTTGCCGGAGTATCCTCAGCCTGCGAATGCACAGCTGTCATTGACACGGCGGCAGCAGTTGCTAACGGCGCCTGTTTAGTAAGAAACGCACGTCGAGTCGAGTCGTTTTTATTAGGGGTCATCGTTTTCAGCTTTCATTCCAAAACAGTGATTCATGCTACCATTGTAAAAAACAATTCACCGAACTGCTAACACTTAACGAAAGTTCGCTTTGCGTTCTAACCATTCTTCGATCGGCGTCGTCATACGTTCTTCCAAATCAACTCCCAGGCCATCAGCAATCCGATTGATATAGTTGAAGTATCCAATCACCTGGGCAGCGATAGTGATCTGCTCGTCAGTAAAACCAACGTCACGCAGCACCTGAACATCCTCTGCGACCATCTCCTGAGGACAAACTGTCAATTTGATGGCGTAGTCGCAGAGTGCCCGGTCTTCGTCTGACAAACTCGCTTGCCGATAGTCGTCGATGATCTGTTCGGCACCTTGTTCATTGCCGGACTCCAAACTGAAGTCCTTCGCATGAGAAAGCGTTCAGTAGTAACAATCATTCGCACAGCTAACGACCGTAGCGAGCAATTCCTTACGGGCCGAGGACAGGGCATTCGGCTTTTTCATCAGCTTGACGTAAAATTGGATCGAGCCTTCTAACGACTCGGCATCAAGACTCATGAGACGGATGATGTTCGCTACGCGATCAGCGCGACCCCGGGCAGCATCGTACACCTGAGACAGTACGCCCGTGGCGTTTTCTTCGGCGATTTGCCGTATATACGCCATCTACTTTACTTTCGTCACAATAACCTGATACGGCCCGCGACTTTTATCACCAACACTCAGCGTGGCTTTGACTCGCTGAGGCCCTACCACCAACTGAACGCCACGAAGGACAACTTCATCAGCTCCGGCAGGCGATTCTCCCTGGATCACCGCTTTACCAAATTCAAGCTGGACGGACTCTGCTACTTGCGCGCTGTCATACACTATTTTAATGTCATAGATTCCCGTCGAATCCACGTTCACCAACCAGTGTCCATTAGCTCCCGCGGCCCACGTTCCATCCCGCCAATCCTGACGAGTTAACACTCCCACCGGATCGTGAGGTGACCCAACGACAATTCGGGGCGGTGCGTAATTGTCTTTACGCGTTGACGACACATCCTTGAACCAGTCCTGATACAAGTCAGCGAGTTCTTTCACTAACTCCGGTTTCTCATTGACCAGATTCTTTGTTTCTCCCGGATCAGAATTTACATTGTACAACTCAAATCGAGGCTCCCCGGCAAAACTCTCTTTCCCGAAGCCCGAGGGATGCACCAGCTTGTAGTCACCTTTTCTAATCAGAAAATTATGAAAAAGCGTGGGATGATTTCCTCGATGCGATTGAATTACCAATGTCCGCTCTTTTGTCTTTTTCTGATCACCCTGTAGGGCCGACAACAGACTGAGGCCATCGACGTGATGCTTCTTCGCCAACTTGACACCGCACGCTTCAGCCAGAGTTGGCAGCAAATCAATATGTGCTCCGACCTGATCGCTTACTGTCCCCGCTTCAATTCCATCCGGCCAATGTACGATCAGCGGCGATCGCACACCACCCTCGAGCACCATGGATTTATTTCCTCGATGAGCATTAACATATCGGGCACTGTTGGGCCCATTGTCATTGAGGTACACGATGATGGTATTGTCCAGCTGATCTAATTTCTCCAATGAATCCACCAGCCGACCGATATTCTGATCAACATTGGTGATCATCGCAAAGATTCGGGCGAGTTTATCGTTTTCCGACTTGAGCTGGCCCTCTTTTAGTTTTCGCATCAGGATCGGTGAAAAATCCTTTTGCTTGTAGGCCTCGTATAACTCCTGAGGCACATCGTGAAACGGTCCGTGCGGCGCGTTGGTTGGGATGTATGCAAAGAAATTATCTCTGCTTTTGCTCGCCTCGGTTACAAACTCTATCGCAGCATCAAAATAGACATCCGTACAATAGCCTTTCGTTTGGACTTGCTTGCCGTTATGAAAAAGAATTGCATCGGTGTATTTACGCCCATTTTCGCGAGGCTCCGAAGGCTGCGCCAAACCGCCCCCTTTGTGAATCAGTGCTTCATCGAATCCCTGATCGATCGCTCGCAGCGGGTAGTTATCCCCTAAATGCCACTTACCAAAAATCCCCGTACGGTAACCGGCACCACCGAGCACCTCAGCCATAGTGATTTCAGTCGGGTCCATCATACTGCGTCCCAAATACGTGTCGATGCACCGGGTACGGTAGTTATACCGCCCGGTCATAAGGCAGGCACGCGTCGGCGAGCAAACAGGACTAACGTAAAACTGCTCTAAATGAACGCCACCTGCATAGAGCGCATCAAGATTCGGAGTTTCGGCCAATGCATTACCCGCAAAACCAAAGTCACCAATGCCCTGATCGTCTGTCATGATGACAATCACATTGGGTCGCTCCGCTTGAAGCGTGGTGGTTGTACAGAAAACCAATAGCATTGCCAGAAATGAAGGCTTCATAATATGACGTCCAGAATAATGTTGAGGTGCGTTATTAACATGCCCGTATGGCATTAAAAGGTAGCAATTGGATTGAGTGGCGAGCCTGTTCCGCCTTTGACAGGAATCGGAGCAGCCTGAATCAGGAATTCCCAACGTTTCAACTTCTGAGTGGTCCGATGTAATTCTTCCAGATCACAGCAATCGAATATGTGAATTCCCATCGCATGCAGGCAAAGGATATGAATTGGGTGAGTAATACCCTCCACACGGGACGGAGCGACATCGCTGCCAGCGTCGCTACCGAGCATCGCAATGTCGCGTTCTTTGATCCATCGGGCACACGAGGCATGTAAACCTGCCGCTCCGGATTTATCAACACTCCAAGGGCCTTTTGCATCACGAGCGGCCCAGCGACCGGTATAGATAAACACAACGTCACCGGGGCGAACTTTCGTCCCGGAACGATTTTCCCAGGCAACCAGTTCTTCCGGCATAATTGCTGCCCCCGGCTCCAAATAATCCACACCTCTCAAAGCTGGAATATCTATCAAAACTCCTCGTGTGAAGATCCCCTGCTTTACATTATCGATGCTAAGTTTCTGAGCTCCTGACTCTTTAACTTCACTCCGAGAGAAACCGTTATACATTCGTCCCTTGTAGAACAGGTGGCAGAGTGAATCCATGTGCGTATGTGCAAAGCCGTGATACGATACTCGCAATTCATCCACAGCCCACATCCCCTCGGTCCCCCCATGTCGCAGCATGGTATGAAAATAAGGGCTGGGGTTATCGGCAGTAATCTTAGTGGCAGCCGGATGAGCAAGCGACACAGACAAACCAGTCTTCACCAATCTGGCAGCTTCCAGTCGTTTTTCAGGAGTAATGAGATTGAGTGCTCCAAATTGATCCTCTTTTCCCCACCGCCCCCAATTGGACAATTCCCTAACCATTTTCTCAAATTCTTTCTGTGCCATTTCCGGAACTTGCGCCTGAACGGAGTCCACCATCAGGAAAGCGAACAGGCATAGTAGAAGACGTATCATTTTCATTACTCCAGGGATTTTATTTTTTGGGATTTAGATACTCTAACCGTCGTTGTACCAGTGGTTCATCCGATGCTTTGATCATCGAAGCATCAATCTTAAACTGGTATTCGTGGTGATCTCTCAGAAATACGATGGCATTCATGGCAGCCGCCGCGACTGCATTAGAGTCCGACGTTGCCAGAACCCGGTAAAGTGGCTCTTGTGGATCGGCCTTGTGCAGCATCCCCAGGACTTCAGCAGACCGAATACAGACCTGTGGATCCTGATCGGTTAGTAGTTTTTGCAAACGGGGAATGAGTGGATTGACCTGATCACCAAATGCGGCACAAGCTGTCACTGCCCAATAGCGAACTCGCGGATTATTAGACTCCAGAGCGTTGGCCAATTTCGTGCCGGCTTCCTGCCAGGGCAGTAATGCAATATCCACTACGTCCAACAAATCTTCAATTTCGCCGCTTCGCTTCCGCCCAAATGCAATCCCATTATCCAGGGCCAAATCAATCATCTGGTTTTCCGGAAACAGGCTGAGATCATGGATCGTCTTCATCTTCTCCCGCAGGCGACTCCGCAACTCCAACAACACAGATCTCATTTTGGGATCCGCTGCCAGATTGACTACTTCATGCGGGTCGGATTCGACGTCGAACAACAGTTCCACGGGCTTGGGTTTGAAGAATTGCGACTGAGGATCATTCAATTTTCCCTGATGGTATAAGTCTCGCCACTGCGTAAAGGCCAGCATCCGATAACGATAGTTGTTTTGCATTGCGTCCGGGTAAAAATGCTCGTAGGCACGTATGTATTTGTATTTCCCAATACGCAGACTACGAACGAACTCGTAACGCTCATCAAACCGATCTGCATACCCAAAGGCTTCATTACGTTGAGAAACGGATCGGCTGGAAACCCCCTTGCCGGCAAACGGCTCTCCATCCATCGAATCCGGTACCTTCAAGCCTGCCAATTTGAGCACAGTGGGACTGAAATCGATAAAGGAGACGAAACCGTCTTCTCTTGAGTTTTGATCACCCGGAAAAAACTGCTTGTACTTTTCTGGAAATCGCACCACCAAAGGAACGTGCAAGCCACCTTCATAGGTGTAGCCCTTACTACGAGGTAAAACGCCACCATGGTCACCAAAGTAGAAGATGATCGTATTCTCGAAGACGCCGTCCTCTTTGAGTTGTTCGATGACTGCTCCTATTTGGCTATCGATCAGCGTCATTCGGTCGTGGTAATAGGCCTGGGTGTATCTGAACAACGGTGTGTCCGGAAAGTAGGACGCCAACTCGACACTCGCCTCAGACGTTTTCAACGCCTCACGATTTATTTGTCCCCACTTAAAATGCAAAGAGCTCTCATGCGAGGCACCAAAGCTTTGCATGTGGAAGAAGGGTTGAGATTTGTCCGGACGTTTACGCCAGGATGCAGAACGCGACGATTCATCCCAAACTTTGTCGGTAACTACGTTGTAATCCTGTTTTTGCCGATTCGAGCAATAATAGCCGGCAGCACGCAGGTAGCTCGGAACCATCTCGACTCCATCAGGCAGGTTCGCCGGAACCATTTTGCGATGGTAATGAAAACCTGCACGGGGGCCTAAAACTCCAGTCATCAATGTCGTTCTGGCCACCGAGCAAACCGGGCTATTGGAAAATGCGTGATTGTAGGTGATACCTTCGCTAGCTAACTCGGCGATAACCGGGGTCGGGCCGTTAGGGCTTCCGTAGTGTTGGAGATAATGGACGGAGTTATCTTCCGAAAGCAGCCAAACAATATTGGGTTGCTCAGAGGCAATGGCGGTCTGAACCAAGCCCATCAAAGTCATCAATACAAATACAACTCGCAAAGTCACGGTGTGTCCTCTTAAAAAAGTGGTCAATAGCTGACGCTTATTATTGTGCCGGGATTGATTCACCACAATTACCTATTGACGATAGAACGTACTGGCACGACCGACCTGATACTCCACATCCAAGTACGGAGTTTCCAGTTTACGTTGTCCCAGGTGAAGGGATTGCAGAGCGGTCTGCACCATTCCGGAAGTAAGCAATGTTCGTTCGATGGGATAGGGTGCTTTGCCTGTCATGAACATTTTTTCAGCGTTATTCATTAAGGCTGCCGAGTAGACCACATTGGGATTCGGTGGTAAATAAAAGCACGTCGACAAGGGCTCTTTATGCCCTTTGAGTCTGGCTGCAAAATTAAAGTCTGTCACCAACCCATTCATGAGCAACATATTGGCACGCGTACCATCGTTATATTCGAGTTGATAACAGATCGGATTCTCAACCAGTTCCTTCATCAGGGCTACCGAGGGATAACGATGGCTATAGTCATCCGTTTGTTTTAGTGTCTGACTGCGAGCCAGACACGCCTCAAATAATTCCGGAGATGCTTTCTTTGCAGCGAGGTGTTTCCATACGGCTTCCCCTTCCAAAGCGTGAATACTTTTCACTCCGGTTTCTCCACCTTTGCGTCGCTCCATCATGCACTGCAGGGTTTCCAGGGCATGAAAGTCATAGATATCCTTGGGGCCATAAGCTACGACCATTGCCTCTTCGATTTCGGCACCATAAGGGAGTTCGACCGATGGCATTCTCCAGGTCACCGGCAACGAACTACCGGCCAAAAATGGGAATTTGAGTTCCTTACTCTGAGCGACCATGTCCTTCGCCCATTCATAATTCCAACTAAGGTGTTTGTCATTAAACACGGGAACTGACTTTCCATCCGCTTTAAAGACTTCAGTGATACCATTGAATAATCGGTACCGCGGATACAGCTTCTGCCCAATTTCATTTTTCTCGTAATCGCCGTGTTCTCCAATCAGCAACACACAATCAACATCGAGTTTGTCGGTTCCATTTCTCAGAGCTTCGGCAATGGTGGGATAAATCGTAAAGCCATGTTCCTTTGCACGTCTCTGACTAAGATCGTTGTCCTTGATCTGATCGACGTAGGCTGAAACCACTTCGATATTTGGGTGATGCCACTTGCCATTAACCGGATATCCCACCAGAAATCGAGTTGCCATATGCCAGGCATGCGACCCATACCACCAGGTCGTAGTGACAATCGCCATTCGTAACGGCTTTCGCGTGCGTTGAGCTAGACTAGGGGAGGCCCCCAACAGGAACGTCGGAGCCACTGCGGCTCCGGCATGTAAAAACCGACGGCGGTTGATCATAACTCAACTCCCTTGGTAGATAAAAATTGACACTTTGAAGTATTTCAAAACTCCATTGTAGTATTTTTAAATCTCGCATGAGGAATCTTAGGCCAACGGATTCACCGATTGATTGAGTTGCAATTCATGGGGAATCGTGCATGATAATACGGTCTGATCTCTTTTTCCTGTCCTTTCTATTGTTCCTGAATGAACACAGCCCATGTCTAAACTGTTTCTGTATTCCATTGTCCTCACAGCCTCACTGACGCTCACCGCCAGATCACACGAAGGCCCGGACCCGCTTTCACATTGGTATCTGCAATCCAAGCATGTTGAAGGCAATGTATTGAATTCACGACTAGGGCCTAACGGTACAGTAAAACACCCTCCTCGTTTCGTCGCTGACTCCGGAGGTGATTCCCTTGTGTTCGAAGGACGTAATGCTCAGTGCGTTTTAGCTGCCGATGCAAAGGCTGCTGCAGATTTTTTACCAAAGCGTGAAATCACAGTCTCAGCCTGGTTCAGCGTGGACACTCCTCAAAGCTGGGGCGGTATCCTTGGATATATCCAGGACAACGGAAACGATGAAAAGGGCTGGGTGCTTGGTTACGATCAGACGTCTTTCTATTTTGCGTTGGCAACCACCGGCACTGACGACGGTGACGGCGTCATGACTTACTTTAAGTCCAAGACAGAATATGAAGTCGGAAAGCTTTACCACGTCGTCGCCGTTTTCGACGGCAAGACGACTGAATTGTACGTCAACGGCGTAAAAGAGCTTAGTAGTGAAGAACAGCATGGTGACATTCTTTACCCAGCCTCAGCCATCTATAGCCTTGGTGCTTATCACGACTCCAACGAGTTTTACCCTCACCATGGCAGAATTCGTGAGATCAAGGTCTACGCCAATGCTGCCAAAGCTGAATGGGTGGCTCAGGAATTTGCACACCATCGAATGCTGACAACCGAGCAAGCCAATCCCCAGGAACCGATATTCGAATTGCTGGTCGCCCCTTACCTCCAATTTGCCACACAAACATCCATGACCGTAATGTGGCATACCAGTGCAACGGCAACCAGCGTGGTCCACTATGGAGAAACAGATGCCTGCACATCTTCAGTGGAGCTTAATCCCAGTCGGATTCACGAAGTTACGCTCAAGGATCTTAAACCAAACACACAATATTTCTATCGAGTCGAATCGGTAACCCCCGGGGGAAAGAGTTACGAAAGTGAAGCGGCAGCATTTCGTACGGCCGTCGATCAAGAGACTCCCTATGCCTTCGCCGTGATCAGTGACACTCAGGGCAATCCTACGGTTTCGAAACAAATCGCCGAACTAGCATGGGGTCAACGACCAAGTTTTGTACTTCATTCAGGCGATCTGGTTTCCACAGGCAGTGACCATAATCACTGGCTAGAGCATTTCTTCCCGGGAATGCGGCCTTTAATCAACCATGTCCCGTTCTATCCCGTACTTGGTAATCACGAACAAAATGCGAACCACTACTACAATTACGTTTCCTTGCCACAACCGGAATATTACTACACCTTTCGCTACGGAAATTGCCAGTTCTTCATGATCGACACAAATCAGAAAGTCGATCCGGAAAGCACACAATACCAATGGCTCGAGCAAGAGCTAAAGAAGTCGACTACCCGGTGGAAATTCGTCTGCCATCATCACCCTCCCTACTCGTCTGACGAAAACGATTATGGAAATCTATGGAAGACCAACAAGGGAACGCAGGGGGACTTGCGAGCCCGGGCATTAGTTCCGCTTTATGAAGAACATGGCGTGGACATCGTCTGGAACGGCCACATTCATTCCTATGAACGCACATGGAGAATCCGTAAGGGCAAAGCGGTCGAATCCAACGCTCCGTTCTACATGATCACCGGCGGCGGAGGCGGAGGACTGGAAACTCCGGGCCCAACGCGTCCCTTCTTCCAAAACAATGTACGTCGTGGTCACCACTATGTCATGGTGCATATAAATGGCGGCTCGCTGGAGCTAAAATCATATACGCTTGATGACCGCCTGTTCGACAACCTTCAAATAGAGAAATAAGCCATGAAGCTTTTCAGCATCACCCTACTACTTAGCCTTTTGACCGTTTCAGCAGATGCATCTCAAATAATGTATCTAGCATCGATGACCGACAAAACGGTCGTCTCCTTTGAGTTAAACGAAAAGACCGGCGAACTTACGGAAGTTAGTTCAACGACACTTCCGATTTCTCCCGGACCGATGTGCTTTTCCCCCTGCGGAGAATATCTCTATGCAGCAATGTCCGGACGTGACGATAAAGGTGAAACCACCAACGCCATTGCAAGCCTCAGGATTCGCGACCGTGGCCGCCTGGAACTGATCAGCTACGCCAAAATTGAAGTCCGCGCCCCCTATCTTCAGGTGGACCCGACCGGTAGTCTGGCATTGACTGCACATTATTCAACTGGTGAGGTGAATGTCTATCGGATCAAAGACAAACTGGTCACTTCAGAAAACCTTGACCATCACGACACCGAAAAAACCGCTCACTGCATCGAACTCGACCGCACTGGAAAATTCGTCTACGTCCCTCACACTTCACCGAACAAAGTGTATCAATACAAACTGGATATTCCCTCCGGGAAACTGACTCCGCTAGCTGAACCCTGGGTAATGGGGCCGGACGAAAACCACCAATATCACCAGCCGCGTCACATTGCTTTTCATCCTGGTTTAGACATGGCCTACACGTCTAACGAACGAGGAGGTGGCATTAGTGGCTATCAACTTGATACCAAAACAGGGATGCTGACTCGTGTACAAACGCTGTCTTCATTACCAGATGGCTATCAGGGCGGTAGCGCAGCTGCAGACATCAAGATTACTCCTAATGGGAAATTTGCGTACGTATCCAATCGCGATACTGAACAACGCGAACAGCACCTGGACTCCATCGCTGCTTTTTCCATTGATAAACGAGGAAAACTTAAACGTATCGGTACGTATCCCACCGAGTGGTTTCCACGAAGCATCTCGGTTGACGCGACAGGCTCATTCCTGGTAGCTGCCGGACAGCGTAGTGGTACGATGGTCACTTATCGGATCAACACACGGAATGGCTCGCTTGAGAAACTAAAAGTCTATGATGTCGGCGACGGAACGATCTGGACGATGTGGCAATAGCTGTACTCCACGACACCACAGGCAACACGTGCGTCACAATCAGACGCGTCGTAACAGGAAGACTGCATCACCTAATCGATTGTCTAATGCTTGTGGCTCATCCATGTCGTAATAAAAGTCGTACACTTCGACCAATTCGAAGTCTGGCACCTTAGCTAACAACGATCGCACCTGGGAAGCCTGATAGATCCTCATCTGGTAGTCGGTGGAAAACTCCTTCGTCTCCTTGCCTCCAAGCACCTGCATGCGAAACCGCAAAGTCTCGAGTCTCGTGCGTCGATTGGCACCAAAAGCATCCAGAGTCATATGCACAGCAATCCGACCATGCCTGGCAGTCCACACTTCACGGTCCTCTAAAGCAGCGTCCGGAGGCAACAGATGAAACCCAAGAATGTAAAAGCCTCCTTTCTTTAAGCTGGCTGCAACGCTTTCGAGGTGATCCACTGCATCTCTTTCCGACAACAGATGCCTAAAGGTATTCACCGTATTGATCGCAATATCAACTTTAGGGCGACACTGGTAATCAATCATGTCAGCAACGTGAATAGTGGCTCCAAGTGCATTGCGTCTGAGACGACGACGCAGGTAACGAATCGCGGATTCGCTAAGATCCACTCCTGTTACCTGATATCCCCGACGAGAAAGCTCCACTACAAGCCGGCCGCCACCGCACCCGGGTTCATAAATCCGCACAGCTTTAGACTTCAGCCAACGTCGGGATACGGCATCCACAAAATCAGCCTCTTCCCGAGTGGAATCCCGAAACGCCAGATCCCAATACTGAGGGTAATCATAACAATCCATAGGATTAGTATCGGCTGCTAAACCAGCTGAACACGGTAGAAACAGAATCAGAATTCAATCTCTTTGCCTTGTTCTAAAGAAGGATTCAATTGCTGTATAATCACCTAGGTGACTTCACGTCACTTCCCTCATTGCTCAAAAATATTTACAAAGGACATATTTCATGAAACGAATTGCATTAAGCATGTTTATTGCGGTCGCCCTTTCCGCTTCAGCAACAGCCGGCGAATGGGTCGATCTGTTTAACGGTAAAAACCTCAACGGTTGGATTCAAAAAAACGGAACAGCCACCTACCGTATTGAAGGCGACGCCATTACCGGCAAAACGAACGAAGGCAGTCCAAATAGCTTCCTCTGCACGAAGAAACTGTACGGAGATTTTGAATTGGAATTTGAAGTCAAAGTATCCAACCAGCTCAACAGCGGTGTTCAAATCCGCAGTCAAACGAAGCCAGTCCCGGAAAACAGCGATGTCAAATTCGGCCGCGTCAACGGTCCACAGGTTGAAATTGAAGCCAGTGGAGCTAAAGGTGCAGAGGCTGGTTATGTCTATGGCGAGGCGACTGGCCGTGGTTGGTTAACCACAGCAGACCGGCTTATCCCTCACAAACATTTCAAAGACGGTGCCTGGAACAAATTCCGTGTCGTTGCTCAGGGACCCAAAATTGAAACCTGGATTAACGGGGTCAAAATTGAAACGCTTGTGGATGAAGAGATCTACAAAACTCATTCCAAAGGCTTTATTGGCCTTCAGGTTCATGGGATCAAGAAAGGCACAGGACCATTTGAAGTATCCTGGAAGAACATCAAGATTAAAGAGCTATAATCTTTGACGTTGAGTTACCAGCCTCATCCAAGCCGGGAAACTGCAGTCGCTGTGGTTTCCCGGTTTTTTATTTCAACGGTGTTACCACTTAAGACTTCTCTGATTTTGGCCGACTAGTCTTCCCGGCTATGGCGACGTACCAGCTCGATTGCAAACTTTAGTACGCGATCTTCGCCCGACTGAATATCCACCGGTCTGATGGTAACCGTGTGGTCCGGTTTAATGCCTCGCCCGCTTTCGGCAGGTAATTTCTCCAGATTACTGTACTTAAGGATGGGTACTGCCAACTCGATTCCAGTATTCGGCAGGGCGTACACAAGGGTCGTACCGGCAGTGAACACGCCATTGACACCTCCTGTTTCCTCTCCAATAAACACAGCACTTTGAGTCGCTTGTAGACGACTGCAAATGGCCGAAGCAGCGGAATGTGTCCTGCCACTGGTGAGGACATAGATATTTCCTTCAAACCGATCTTCATCTGGAAAAACTCTGGGATTCCAATCCTCTGAAAGCTCAAACCCTGCTCCCTCACCCACAGGTTCCAGTTCACGACTCAACCGTCGTTCGTAACCGCGAATCATTCCGCGGGATTGATACAGCCGACTTAGATTTTCCTTAAAGGCGATACTGTTCTGAGTCGCCCCTCCGTGATGCATCTCTCTAAACGGACGTTCACTGAGAAACGAGTACAACATCATTTCGTTACGTGTATAGCCACCTTCATTAAGCCGCAGATCCAGAATGAGGTTTTTCACCTCCGGAGTTTTCCCCAGCATTTTGAACGCTCGTTGAATAAACTGTCGGTACATCCGGAACGGCGGGGCTCCATAGTCGTTGTCAAACGTATCGATGGCAATCAGGAAAGTTTCCTTCGACACACGATCGATCCGATAAGGAAGCCGTGGAGGCTTTCCATAGGCAACACTCTTCATTCGCAATTGCAATTTGAAACTATCGATAGCCTGTACCGTCTTCATGGCAACTTCGCCATTGGCCTTTCTATATTCCACATCAAACTGACCTCTTTGCGGAAATGCGACCGCCAACGACATACCGAACAAGTCACTCAACAACTCATAGCGATAGGTCTCGACATATCCATCACCTGTTACAAAGGGCATCAATTGCGGAATCAGCTTAGGCATCGCCAAACCGTTTATCGACAGGACTTCTGCACCACAGGGCAATTCAGCATTTTTATGATTCACAAAGGCCTGGCCGGCGAGAAACTTGAGAGGGAGCGGGAAAAAGACGGCATCTCTGGTGAGTTCCTCCTGAGCAGAGTTCGGCACGGACGCATAAGTATGCCCACAGCGAACTTTATCGACGATGGCCGCCAGCGACAAAAATGCCTGCCGCATCGACTTCGTTTCTCCCGTTGCAAGCCGGGCTTCTGCAAATTCCTGCTTTAGTTCTTCCGGAGTAATGTACAGGTAGAGCCCCGGGTGCATTGTCTCCAGAATCTCCTGCATACGATCCAGGTCGGCATTAATATCTTCAGCGCTGTAGTCCTGACGCAGCTGAGTATCCTGCCCGGAAGAAATTGAAATCAGAGCGAGCAGTATCAGCAGTGCCTGAAAACACCGGGGAAAAACTATCTTCATGACTAAACGTCCGCTTAATTGCTAATTCAAGTTATGAATAGTGTTATGGATCGTGCCTTCAAAAGAACGGCCATTGGCCCCTTTCAGACTGTATTTGATTTCCATACACCAGGTCGGCTTCAAATCCGGAATCGTAATAAACACCTTTCTACCATCCTCTGAGACTTTGATCGAGGTGACAGTACTTGCCTTTTCGTCGTAGTGTTTTGAACCATAGTTACGAGTGCGTTTGAGCGTCCAGGTTTTGACTTTGTAATTAGCCAAAGCGATCGCGGATTCCGCATCTACCGGATCTGTAAACGTTAATTCCACACCATGCTTACTAGCCTTCAACTCGACCGGTAAATGAACAGGCTGACCGGTGTACCGAAGTCGATACATTCCTCCCGGCTGAGTTTGATTACCAGCCCAGGCGAACATACCGCAAGCATATAATTGTCCGTCCTGTTGGTGGAAACGGCCTCGCATCACTCCGGTTGGAAATTGAGCAATCGGAAACTGAATCATGCCTCCCTGCATTTGGCCCTTCACTTCTTCATGGGGTACGACATAAACTTTTCCATAGCCATAGGACAGATTAAGCAGACGACCATTAAGGGGACCCCACTTTTCCGAATCGACCCAGAGCAGCTCGGAGGGCGACCGATCAAAAGCATTGGTGATCCAAACCAGCGGCTGTTGCATGGCTTCATCCGATTCGTCGGTCACATCATGATATCCCATCATATTCCCGTAAAACCCTCCTTCGCGAACCCAGTTAATACGGTTCTTGGGATTCCAGTGCCCTTCCTGATCGGTCACGATAAAGGACCCATCTTCGTTCAGACAAACTCCATTAGCAGCGCGAAATCCTTTCGCCAGAATGTCAGTCGTTTGTCCATCCGCACTCACTCGCAATAAAGTCCCATGATGTGGAACGAGCGCTGGTAGTGCGTGTCGAGCGGATTTGGCATAGTAAAAATTCTTGTCGTCATCAACCTGTAAGCCCATGGCAAATTCATGGAAGTGATCCGTCACTTGATGATCACTATTAAAGGACTCGTAATAATCTGTTTCACCATCACCATTCAGGTCATGCAAAATACAAATCTGGTCTCGGCACCCCACATAAATCAAATCATCCACGATTTTTATGCCCAACGGCTGAAACAATCCACTAGCGATCCTGTGCCACGTCAGTTTCCCGTCTTCACGCAGGACGCCTGAAACTTTCCAGACATCTCCATCCCAACAGCTCACAACCAGATTGTCACCGTCCGGGTAGAAATCCAGCCCGGTCATACGAATCTGGGCAAACCAGGGATTTTGTATCGGATGCGTCAACACATCCACTTGAAACGCTCCGTCTTCCTCCCCACGCTGCAACTGTGTCGTTAACTTGTCGGGAAAGCGAGTGGGACCGCCAACGGTTAACTCTTTAAGCTCACTGTGTGGCAATGGAATAAATTGGGACATTTCACCAGCAACCTGCTGATCGTCTACTCGTCGAACCCACACAATAAACTGAGTTGGTGCTCCGACCGGCACTTTGAGTCGTAGCTGACCATCATCACCTCGACTCCATTCCCAACCGTTAACTTCAGATTCCACACCGGCAATTAAAGGAGCATCACTCCCAGTGGTCACAGGAGTCCCTGCCACGATCTCCACCTTTAATTCGTCGGTGGAAGTAACTTTCGGCACGCCATCGGCGATGACCAAATCCAATAATTTCTCTTTGGCCGTACCCAACTGACTCGGTTTCAGTTCCTGTTGATATACTCGGACGCTATCAATCTGCCCCTGGAAGTGACTCTTGTTGGTGGGGAAATTCTCAGAGCAGTAACCAATTTTAAGCACATGTTCGTTCTCAACACGTTTCGCCCGCATAACCTTTTCAGCATCAACCTGGCCGTCAACATACAGCGTAAGCTTTCCTGTTTCGGCGTGGAATGTTATCGCAACATCATGCAGTTTGCCATCGGCAATGACAGTTTTGCCAGCTACGGCACCAACCCATCCGATGTCATAGGCAAGACGGCCTCCACGAATAAAAAGGGACTTCCCGCCATCTACCCAATTGGCATTATTATGCGTCTTAGTAAAGATCGCTCCATCCGACCTGGTCTTAATCCTGGCGGTAATGGTGAAGTCTTTAGAGCACATATCGAGCCGATTTCCGATCGGAATCTGCAAATAGGTCGCGCCATTAAACGACAATCCTTGCGCTGGTACATCGGCTTCAATCTCCTGAAATGATCCCATCCCGGCAACACTGCGACCATCAACTTCCCGTTGCAATAACTGCAGCTGTGAATTTAGATCCGGGTGCTGTGCTACCTGAAGCGTATATTCCTGATCACGTTTCCCCATTTGGATAATTCGTTTAAACACCGGGCCATGAGCTGTCTCTTCCCAGGCCGCTGTTTCCAGAATCTCAGCCTGACCGATTTCGTACGAGACGATTGTCTGATTTCCATGGTGATAGAGTCCTTTATACTTAGCCCATGCTCGCGGTAACGGCCCATAAATCCGATCGTCGCGTCCCACAAGACGCGGATCATCCCAGGAACCATCTGCGGGATTCGCCCAGCCCGGCCCCGTATGATTCTGGAAATGTAAATCGCCAACGATCCGCGGGTGTATATTGTGGCGTCCGTTAAAATTAATACCATTCCAGTCGATAAACCCACTCCCTTGCCAGCCGGCTGCAATCCGCATCGTGTCATGGTCGAAGATCATCCAACCATTACCTTTAGAGATTCCTCCCTGTCCCTGATCCAATCGTTGAGCAATCCCTTTGTAAGCAAAATTCTTCGCATTGTCGCCAACTTCATACGTAGCAATTAACTGATGCCCATAATCATTTTGCTCCCACGGTACGATATTCGATGGTTCCGGACCTTTGGTATCACCTGCAGGCAATCCGGCCAGATAACTTTCTGTCACGGCGAAATACTGTGACGGATTATCCCGTTTAAAGTACGCTTCACGGATGTAGTGAATCACATCATATTTTTGCTGAGGCACCATCCAGGCTTGAGGCACCATCAAACCGAATCCACGCGTCAATGTTTGATACATCGCAAAGGGATCAGCACCATTCTTCATCACTTCCACAGCAAATTTCCGGGACGTCGGCAGTGACCCCGGACGGTCATGCGTTCCATGGCAATTGATACACAAACGGTTATAAATCGCCTCGCCCCGTTGAAAGCTTTCCTGATTCAAATCTGCCAGCAAGCCGCGGTGATCCAACTTCTTTTCATATTCTGGTAACGGACGGGCGGCGTACAACGAAGGCGGAGGCTGGAGTTGCTCGGCTCGGGTTTTACCACCATCACGTATCTCCATCAGGTACTTAATCAAATCAAAAAACTGCTGCTTCCCGGTTAACTGATTCACCTGCCCTTTGGGCATAATCGATGTTTTCGATGCAATCACCTCATCAACATCTTTGACCGCAAATTTCAATTCCACACCCGGACGACTCACATCATTGAGGATCAACTGGGAATCATTGCGAGCCTTAATCAACCCGGCAAACTGCTTGCCGTCATCCGTCACGACCGTTACTGACTCAAACCCCTTCTTCACTATCCTGGATGGTGTCAGAATCGATTCAATCAAATACTGATCGGTCGCTTCGTTCCCCAGTTTCGTGAGATCCGGCCCCAGCGGATTCGCTTTCTCACCAACGCTGTGACACTTAGAACAGGATAGATAGACTTGAAAAAAAGTGACCGCTCCACGCTTGGCATCACCTAAGTCCCGGGACTGCTGCACTAACTGCTCTACAGAACTATCCAACAACTCTGATTCCAAATTCTGAGCAGAAACCGA
>DEAW01000194.1 GCA_002348315.1 Planctomycetaceae bacterium UBA2972
GCGCGGGATTCAAAATCCCGTGCCTTCACGGGCGTGTGGGTTCGATTCCCACCTCTGGTACTTTCAAAAACGATCTTCCTTTTTTAGAGGAAGATCGTTTTTTCGTTTTGAATGTTTTATTTATGTATTATGTATTGCAAGTCTATTAGGCATACGAGATATAGATGATAATAAAACCATAAGCACAATTTGATATTAGAATTATTCCGATCATTTTTATAATGTGAAATGAGATGGCAAGTAAAAAAATCACACTCGATCAGGCTCAAAAGAAAGCACAACGTGCTGCATTAGAACTCGAAAAGGCAGCTAACCTGGCAAAACAGGCCGAAGCGGAAGTCGCCCGAATTAAAATGCTCGAAAGCCGGGATACCATTATTAATTCTCTAAAACAACTGGAAGATTGTGCTGATCAAATCAAAGATCTAGATAACGATTTCAGCAAAGATGTTAAGTCACGAATTCGTAAAATTGTGAAAAAAGCATTCGGGATTAATTTTAGAATTACGCGTGTTGTTAAAGTTGGCAATAAGCAAACCATCGATTTTACAACAGAAGAAATCGTGGCCATCTTAAAATCAAAAAATGCTACGGATGAATCAACAGGATTGTTAAAGAAAGAATTACAGTTTCTTCATGGTAAGAAAACCATTAATAAAAGCGACTGTGTCTTTGATAATACCGCCTGGAGTAAAAGAGATAAAACGCAGATCCTTGATAACGGGAACCGCAAAAAAATGCTCTATTGGGTGAAGAAGTAAAACAACACCTGGCAGCGTAACAAAACCCCAGATGTCTGATTCCTCATAGAGCAGGGCGTGCCCAACCACAAGCTAAGCCCGAATACTACTCGTAGACACTTTCGTCCAGCACCAGCCGGTAAATAGTCCCCTGGTAGCCGACAACAAACAGCTCACCGTCATGGTCCACTCCGAACGAACATGGCTTTTCGGGCACTTTGCCGATGATGCGGACATCCACTAACTGACGATTCTTCTGAGTCATGGCCCAGATTGTCTTCTTTTCAAAGTCGGCAAAGATATACTTGCCAACAAATGACGGACTACGAGCCCCTCGGTAGACATATCCGCCCGTAATCGAAACGCCATGCTTACGTCGGTATGAAATGACCGGAGGAGTGAACGTCTCACCCTCGCGGCGGTATTGTTTGGAAAATGGAGTGAAAGCTTCGTATACATTCCAGCCGTGATTCTCGCCAAGACGAGGCATGTTTATCTCTTCGTATAAATTCTGCCCGATATCCCCAACATACATTTCCTTTGTCCTGGAATCCCAGCTAAAACGCCAAGGCATGCGAAATCCGTATGCCCAGATTTCAGGCAGGATTCCCTGACCGGAATCTTTGAATGGATTGTCCTGTGGAATGGCATACGGCAGATCACCGCTACGTTGGTCGACATCAATTCGCAGAATCTTGCCCAGTGGCAGGCTCAGGTTTTGCCCGTTGCCAAGTGGGTCTTCCTGCGGACCTCCGTCACCGGCGCCAATATACAGATAGCCATCCGGTCCAAAGGCCAGCATCCCTCCCCAGTGTAAAACGGTGGGCTGCGCGATCTTCAATAACCGTCTGGAGGCGCCACCAGCATCTTTACTTAAATCAGCGACAGCCGTGCGTTCGACAATCACCGGTGAAAAGATATCGTTTTCCCGTACGTGGTAGTTCAAATAGTATTTACGATTTTTCAAAAAGTCCGGATGGAATGCCAGACACAGGAGTCCTTCATAGGTTCCGGTGATGGCTTCGTGACTTAAATCTGCCCAGAGTTCTTTTTTGTCACCCTGTGACGTTTTGGTGAGTTGATAAATATGACGAGTCTTCTGCTCGACAATCATATAAGTATTCTTCGCTCCGGGTTTGGCGATCATACAGACGGGATGATCGAAACGGAGCTCATCGTCATGGATGGCATCCAGACGAACAGGTTTGGTGATCGACTTAAACTCGCTGGGCATGCCGGGATAAGCAGCCCCCTCTTTTTGTTTCAAAGTTGTCAGGTACTCGACCAAATCTCTAAACTGATGCTCGTCAATCACTTTGTGAAGATCGGCAGGCATCAACGACGTGTTGATTCGTGTTTGTTCGTCGATGTCATCAGATGCAATGGAGACGGTCTCGCCTTTGGCATTAATCATCTGCAGGGCTTCTTTCGACTGGCTGGTCAGCACTCCGGTTATGACTTTTCCATCGACCGTTGTGACCGCATGGCTTGCATGATCAGGATGGATACGCGCACTGGGCTTCAGAACCGATTCGATAATCTGATCACGTTCGAATTTATCACCGATAACGATCAGGTCGGGTCCCGCTTTGAATTGATTGGAGCCAATGTTATGGCATTTTTTGCAATTCGCTTTTTCTGATTCAAAAACCAGCTTCCCGCGAGCGGCATCTCCGGTCTGTTGCGCGGCATCCGTGTAACGGGCGATGATCTCTTTGGAATCATCCTCCTGAGCGAGTGTGATGGAGTTCAGCAGAGTAAATACAGTGGCGGCGAAGATTCTGTATGAGGACATAAGGGGCTCAAGATTGAAGATAAGTAAATGTCTAATTACTAATCTAAGTCACTCGGCCGGCAATAGCCACAATGCAATCAACTGGCTCATGATAACTTGTATCAGGACGATGGCTCGATCAATTCGCGCAGATCTTCCGAGGCAACATTCCACATCCGTTGCATCATTTCCTGAGCATCAAGATATTCGTAATTTTCGATATCTCCGACGATCCCATTGAGTGGAATTCTGTCGTTGAAGCTTTGTTCAACGCGGCTTACAAAGGCCGGCAGGTCGCTGGAGAGTTCGATAGCTTCATCCATATTCATTTGCCCGGCCTTGATCTGTTTCATTTGATCTGGAAACAAATTGCGGTCTACCAGATCCGGCGAGATGAGTTCGACCAAAGCCGTTTCCACGCCACCGGCATGCTGATCCCCACGTTCTCCGGCGAATTGGATGAGTGGTTCATGTAACCAGCGGAATCGGTAATTGTCACAGGCACTAATACGGAGGCCCTCCTGAATCGCCTCGCGATGCACAATCGATCCATGAACATCGACGACATAGATACCTTCGGGTTGAAGCCATTTCATAATGGCATCGGTATAACCGGCCACGTACTGAACGAGCAGTCCGGGAGTGATGTCGATACTCAATCCGAACGGCAATCCCCAGGTGAGATGACCGTATTCGACCGGAGGAGCGATCATGATTTCGGGGAATCGACGTTTCAACTGATCGAGTACGGCGTAGCTTTGAATGGTATCGGTTGCCAAAGGCAAATGAGGGCCATGTTCTTCGACTGCGGTATCAACGGAAAAACAAACCACCTTGCCTGTGGCTGGAGCAGGCCAGTCAAATCGAGGCATTTCCACAACAAGCAAGTCTGTTTCCAGAACCTGACGCTGCCCGCTTTCCCAGTAGTAAGGGAAGCAATGCCTTATCCGCTGAAGCAAATTCGACTTCAGTTCCGGAGTCATTGCTTCGTAGTAGAGTGGCGGTAAGACCAATGGACCCATGTCAGCAATGAGGTCAGCAGGTGTACCAAGTGACACAATCGGTAGCACCGGGCATTCATACTGAATCTGTTCTTTCAGTCTGGGCAACGAATAGCTTGTCAGCAGTGGACCGTCATTGATTTTTTGAGGCAAACAAAACGAGCAATCGGTCATGATTGATATCGGGCCTTTAAATTCTGTTAGGCCAATTCGGTCACCCTGTCGACGGGCGTATTTGATGTTAAAATTGACCTTCTAACCGGAGCAAAGCATACCACAACCTAACAGGTTGATGCCATGCGAGGATAGCTCCTGTTTAACTCACTTTGTTTGATCACTTTTTTATAGGATTTAGCCGATGTTCGGTTCATTAGAGATGGCTCCGCCAGATGCAATTCTTGGTCTCAACGTAGCTTTTCGTAACGATTCAAACCCCAACAAGATTAATCTTGGAGTCGGAGTCTATAAAAACGAGACCGGGAACACGCCTGTGCTGGATTGTGTGAAAAAAGCGGAGCAGTTGTTGTTGGAACAAGAGAACAGCAAATCCTATCTGGGAATCGATGGTCTGCCTGAATACGGCCCTTTAGTCCGTAAAATCCTGTTCAATGGCTCCGTCGAAGAATCACGAGCGGTGACGTTGCAGACGCCCGGAGGAACCGGAGCATTGCGAGTGGCCGGTGACTTTCTTCGGCATAAAGTCGGAGCGTCACGAATCTGGTTGAGTAATCCAACCTGGGCCAATCATAACGGAGTGTTCGCTAGTGCAGGCCTGGCTGTCGAGTCTTACACTTATCTGGATTCAACCGGGCTGGCTCTGGATTTTCAGGGAATGCTCGATAGTATCGCTCAAATTCCGGCAGGCGATGTGATTTGCCTGCACGCCTGTTGTCATAATCCTTCCGGAGTGGATCCCAGTCCTGAACAATGGGAACAGATCGCGGATGCGTGCACTCAGCAGGGAGTGTTACCGTTAATTGACTTTGCTTATCAGGGCTTTGCTAACGGATTAGAAGAAGATGCAGCCGCCCTGCGTCTGTTTGCCGGCAAGACCGATGAATTTCTGGTTTGCAGTAGCTTCTCGAAAAATTTTGGTTTGTATTGTGAACGCATCGGTGCATTGACGATTGTGGCCGGTGATGAATCGGCAGCGTCGGCGGCTTTAAGTCACGCTAAAAAAGCGGTCCGCACTAACTACAGTAACCCGCCCAAGCATGGCGGAGCCGTGGTGACGACCGTGTTGGGCTGTGACGATTTGTATGCTCAGTGGGATGCAGAAGTGGCCGCTATGCGAGATCGGATCAATGGATTGCGTAAGCTGTTTGTCGATACAATGACCTCCAAAGGAAGTCCGGTGGATTTTGCCTTCATTCAACAGCAACGGGGCATGTTCTCGTACACCGGATTAAATCCAATGCAGGTCGACCAACTCAAGAATGACCATTCGATTTACATCGTCGGCAGTGGCCGTATTAATGTGGCTGGCTTAAACAGTGGAAACGTTGAGCAGCTGTGTGACGCCATCTTACAAGTACTGTAATCATCGTCTGCCAAAGTCCAGCCTTACAGGATAATCACTACAACTAATCCAATCGGGTGCCTATTGGGTGTTGCGATTGGTTTTGTGTGAAAGATTATTGCGTAGCCGTGGTTTTGCCAATGTTGCTTTAGGCTCGCTCGATCTAAACTGAAATAATCAGCATTCCCGCAACATCACAACGTGCGCGGTGTTTAACTTCTGGTGTGGATTTCCATCTTCATATGGCGGAATAATTCGATACGATGAAATTCAAGAAAATAGGTTTGGGAGTCCTGCTTCCTATCGGAATCTGGGTACTGGCTCTGGGCATGCTCGGACTAGTGAAACCGCCAACAGTAACTCCTAACGAGGAAGCGGCTAAGGCAATCCCGTTAGTGGAATCAGCAGCCGTCACTCAGTTTACCGAATCATTTGTCATCGAGTCGGACGGTGTCGTGGTGCCGTTCCGGGAGATCCAGTTGGCCGCTCAGGTCAGTGGTCGAATCGCTTATAAGTCTGAACATTGCCGAGCCGGACAGGAAGTTAAAAAGGGTGAAGAGCTATTTCGTATCGATAAGCAGGACTACGAATTGGCCGTCGAGCAGTTAAAGCGTCAACTGCGGCAGGCCGAGATTGATTTAGAAGAAGCCAAGCTCGATATCACCAAGGCAACTGACCTTCTGAAACTTGCTAATGAAGACTTGAAGTTAGCAGCTGCTGAACATACGCGGCTGAAGAAACTCCGCGAAACCAGCAACGTCATCACGATTTCTGATGTTGAGCGAGCACAGCGTTCCGAATTGACGGCCCAGAATAGTGTTGTTCAGTACAACGCACAATTAAATTCATCGCGACAACGTGAATACAAGTTACAGAGTAGCAAAGAATTAACGGAGATCTCCCTGCAAAAAGCAAATCTCGATCTATCCCGCACCTCGGTGAAAGCCCCGGTGGATGGTGTTATTATTCGTGAATTGGTTGAAGAAGATTCGTTTGCTCAGCCCGGTACTAATCTGGTAACCATTGAAGACACCAAGCAGGGGGAAGTTCGAGCTAATCTGAAAATGGATGATCTGCTTTGGATCTTAGGTGGAATCGATCAGCTGGAGAATTCCGCGGGGGCAACGCTGCCTCCATTGAAAGTCGATGTGAGTTATACCTTTTCAGGGGCTCGTAATCTGACGATGCACTGGGATGGTATCTTGAGTCGCTTCGATGGGCGGGGGCTGGATGCCACCACTCGAACCGTGCCTGTACGAATTGTAGTACCTAATCCGGAAGCAGAAGGACTGGGGGAAATTGGTGCTTTGGTGCGAGGAATGTTCGTCGAATTATCTATCGCAGTGGAGAATCAGGACGGGTTAGTCTTCATCCCTCACCAGAGCCTGACATCGTCCAACGAAGTCTTCATTGTCACGGCATCCGGTGAGTCTACGGATACAGAAGCGACATTGCCGGAGGGGCAGTCGTTAGGAGTGTATGGAAAAGTGGAGCAGGTTGTTCCTTTACATTCGATGGAACTGGATGGTGTTAATTACTGGGTGGTCGATACTAATGCCAATGAGTTATCACTTGATTCCATCATCGTCACTCGTCGATTGTTCGGAGTTGAAATTGGACAGCCAGTGGCTTTCACCACAGAGGCCGCCAGCACGGTGACGCCTGCGGTGACTGAAGACTCTGCATCTGAATAACATTCAAAGGACGTCTCTGAGTTGATAAAGCGTATTGTTGCCTGGGCCATTGATCGATCGGCCGCGATGAATACATTGATGATCGCCATTATTCTGGCGGGCATTTTTAGTTTTGGAGTGATGCGTCGTGAGAGTGTTCCGGAATTCGAACTCGAAATCATTCTGGTCACCGTACCCTACCCGGGAGCTGCACCTGCAGTCACTGAAGAGGGAATCTGCCAGAAGTTAGAATCAGCCATACATCCGGTTGCCGGGATCAAAAAAGTGACCAGCGTTGCGGCTGAAGGAGTGGGCTATGCGGTCGTGGAAATCTACCCCGGTGAAGATGCCCAGAAAATTCTTAATGAGATTCGCAGTGCCGTTGATCGGATTCCGAGTTTTCCCCAGCTGGCTGAAAATAAAGACGTTCGACAAATCACGATGCGAAATCCTGCTATTCGGGTAGGCGTGTTGGGCCCCGTCGGTGCCACGGGACCCGAGGCCGAGGTTGAACTGCGTAATCTGACAGAGGAAATTCGTCAGGAACTACTGGTTCAAAAACCGCTTCCAAAGACCGGCCTTCAGGGATTATTTGAGTTCTTTACAACGAATCCTGAGCAGTCGGTCGTATCTCAGGCAGACATCATTGGCGCCAAGCCATTTCAGATTGATGTGGAGATTCGAGAGCAGGATTTACGTAAATACAATCTGACACTGAAGCAGGTGGCAGAGATTCTGCGAAATGAAAATATTGACATCCCCGGAGGTACGCTGCGATCTGAAGTTGGCGATGTTTCGCTGCAATCGAAAAACAAAGGAGTGACCGGCGAAGAGATTGCTGAGTTACCGTTATTGAGAACTAATGGCGAAGTCGTTCTCAAGGTCAAGGATATTGCGACCGTGTACGACGGGTTTGCGGATGTGGATTCGATTGATGACGTCAACGGTCATCCGGCCAATGTGATTTCAATTATGCGTTTGCCGACTGAAGATATCCTACGCATTACCGAATCCGTAAAGCACTATGTCCAAGAGCGTAACAAGACAATGCCGCAGGGTTATTCACTCGAGGTGTGGTTTGACCAGTCACTCTACGTGGAAGAACGTATGGACTTACTGATGAATAATGGCCTGCAGGGGCTGTTGTTAGTATTCATCGTATTGGCGCTCTTTCTGGAATTCCGACTCGCTTTTTGGGTTGCCATGGGGATTCCAATCTCCGTATTGGGAGCAGGCGTGGTTTTGATCTATCTGGGCCAAACGATCAATATGATTTCTCTGTTCGCCTTCCTGCTGGCGTTGGGTATTGTTGTCGATGATGCCATTGTGGTCGGAGAAAACATCTACCGATATCAGGAGAAAGGACTCAAACCATTACAGGCGGCTATCGAGGGTACGGCAGAAGTGTTCCCTGCTGTCTCGGCATCGGTTTCCACCACCATTATCGCTTTTACTCCGATGTTGTTCATTGCCGGGATCATGGGGAAATTCTTTGCGGTGATGCCAGCTGCGGTGATCGCGATGCTGGCGATTTCACTGTTTGAATGTATTCTCATTCTGCCGGCGCATCTGGGGCATGAAATGAGTCGTGGTGAGGCCCTGGTGAAGTGGATTTTCATTCCGTTCCAGCCCTTGCTTTGGTGTGTGAAGAAAGCGAATCAGGGAGCATCCTGGTGTTTGCAGAAAATGATCTATCAGATTTATACGCCCAGTCTCAAAACCGCATTGAGATATCCACTGATTCCCTTGAGTGTTGCCACGGCTTTGCTGGTTATTACGCTGGCGGTCGTTGTAAAAGGAGTCATTCCGTTTGTGCTGTTTCCCAAGATGGACAGTTTTATACTGAGTGCCAAAGTAGTCTATCCTGATGGTACTCCTTCGTCGGTACCCGATGCTGCCACCAAAGAGTTGGAAGCGATGGCCCTGCAGCTCAAGCAGGAATTGTCGCCGGACAAAGAACTCTATAAAGTCGTCCATCGAGCGGTTGGTCATACGACAGGACTGGCGGCAGATGGCACGGGTAACAGAGAAACAGGCTCGTTCATCGGAGTGGTGGATATTGAACTGGTAGACAGTAGCGAACGTGACTACACGAGTCAGGAATTAACCAGCCGTTGGCGTGAGTTGGCTCCAAAATTTCCGGATGCGGAATCTCTGACCTTTACCGAGGGTGGTGGTCCAGGCGGTCCCGGAGGAAAAGCGATCGAGTTCAAACTTTTGGCGCCTATGAAGGACATGCAAGAACTGGAAGCGGCGGCAGCAGAATGCCTGGAGTTTCTCAGTGACAAGCCCGGCGTGTTTGATATGAGCGATGACGTTCAGTTGGGCAAAGAGGAATATCGATTCAAGGTCAAAGAAGATGCGCAAGTCATGGGCATTACTACATCCCAGCTTGCTGATGCAGTTCGAGGTGCCTTTTACGGCGAAGAAGTGATGAGATTGCAACGCGGGCGTCATGAAGTGAAGTTGATGGTGCGGTATCCGAAAGAACAACGTCGCCGTTTATTAAGCCTTCCAAATATTCGGGTTCGCGGCAACGATAAGGCCGAACGCCCGATTACTGAAGTGGCCGAAATCACCAAAGTCCGTGAGTACGCCGAGTTAAATCGTGTGAATCAATTACGATCGATTACGATTTCCGGTGACGTGGATGCGACGACCGGGGTGAACTCCAACATGATTTACCATGCAGATATCGGCGATGGGAAGAAGTCTTTTGTCGATTTCTTTAACACCGATATTAAAGCGAAATACCCCAATGTTTACATCATGTTTGAAGGAGAGGCACAGCAGCAAAAGGAGTCATTAGAGAGTATGGTCATTGGTTTTATCGTCGCGATGCTGGTGATCTTCTTTGTACTCACCTTACAATTCAAATCCTACCTGCAACCGTTTTTGATCATGTCGATTATTCCCTTTGGGCTGATCGGAGCTGTTTGGGGACATTACTTCATGGGGCTGGAAGTGACATTGTTCAGCCTCTGTGGCATCGTCGCTCTGATGGGCGTTGTGATTAATGATTCGATTGTTCTGATTGACTATATCAATAAACATCCCGAGCGAGATGCAGATATACACGCAACGTTGTTGAATTCAGGGCGAGACCGGTTTCGTCCCGTGTTGTTGACATCGATTACAACGGTCGCAGGATTGTTGCCACTGTTGCTGGAGACATCCTTCCAGGCTCAGGTGTTAATCCCGATGGCAACCAGCTTGTGCTTTGGCCTGATCCTTGGAACGGTTTTGATTCTGTATTTGGTCCCGACGTTTTACGTGTTGTATTACAAATTGGTGAAAACTCTGCAGCAGGATCAGACGCATGGGACCGAGTCTGCCTAACAGGTTACTTGTTAAGGAAGCAATGTCAGTACGGAATCACTGGGCCGTGCAATGACATAGGCAGCGATCAGGTTGCCCAGTTTTTCGACTTCGGCTTCGCCGGCCTCGACTGCGGCTTTGACCGCGGCGACATCTCCTTTGATAACGACTGTTACATAGCCGCCGCCAAGCTTTTCTTTCCCAATCACTTCCACATTGGCTGCTTTACAGGCCTGGTCGATTGCATTGAAAACGGCCGTAAATCCCTGAGTTTCAATGAAGCCAAGTGCGAATGAGTTATCAGAAGCCATTTCAGTATCCTCTTGATTACTGGGGTCGTTGTTAGGGAGGTGAACCACGTTTTGTTCAAGCAGACCGTTATACTCTTCGGGGCCGTTGACGACAGGTTCAATTTGGGGTTCGGGGGTTGCCAGAAGTTTGGTCACAGGCTGGCCACCGAGTTGAGTTGCAATTTGCTGTCCTGCATCGAGCGCGGCGCGGACGGCATCTAATTCGCCTGAAACTTTAACGACAAAGCCCAGGAAATCGTTGACTTCGGCCTGCAACGGTTCCACTGGAGCTGTTTTGCACATGACGTCCAAAGCGATCATGGCTGGGGTATAACCCGTCGTTTCTAAAAAGCCGTAGGCCGCGTTCATATTTGAGTCAGAGGGTTACAGCGTTTTGATGATGCCCGCACCGAATGTAAAACCTCCACCGAAAGCACAAAGGCCAATGGTTTGATCCTGTTGAGCGGCCGGGAGGACTTCGCTGAGACAGAGTGGAATGGTACTGCTGGAGGTGTTACCGTGCTGAGCAATATTGGAGAATACGGTTGGTGAAATGCGGTGTTGAATCGCATCGATGATCCGTTGGTTTGCCTGATGGGGAACCACTAAATCCAGGTCTTCCACCTGCAACTCATCCCGCGTGCAAACGCGATTAAGGCTGTTCATCATGCAGCGGACAGCTTCCTGAAAGACGCGTCGGCCCTTCATCTGAATGAATCCGCTATTTCGCAATGGAACCGATAAGGTAGTGCCATCCTCGCCCTTGGCCGACAATTCCGGACGATGTAGCTTGGCAGCGGATTTCTCAACATGGCTTTCGCCGTAAAGAACGGTCGCTGTGGCGGCATCGCCAAACAGGATAGAAGTATCAAAATCTTCCAGGTCTAGTAGCGGTGAAAGGACTTCGGCTGTCGTAATCAGCACTCGGCCATTCGGCGTACTTTGTAGAAAATCATAGCCTGACTGCAGAGCATACAGGTATCCACTGCAGGCGGCACTAATGTCATAGGCCTGAATCATGGTATCCTTGCCGGTCGAGAGACCGTTAAGGATCCGGCAGGCCATCGATGGAGTCATCGACATGGGACTGGTTGTGGAACAGATCAGCAGATCAATATCATCAATCAGCAGACCTTCCTGCTCCAGAACTTTTTGACATGATCCGACAGCCATACTGATGGCATCTTCGTTTTGATCCACCCAATAGCGTTGGCGAATTCCTGTACGACGAATAATATCCTCGCTGGTCATCTCTGCATTTTCACCGAGGAGGAATTCGTTCGTGATCAGTTTGCTTCCTTCGTTGTATTGAACGTGTGACAGTCCCACTTCAAAGGATCGGCGTTCAGGAAGCGAATGAGCAAGGACAATGGTGTTATCGGATTTTCGCCGAGTCAAAATTGGCGTACCATGTTGCTCTTCGGTAATTGGCTTAGGGCGTAAACTCGCATCGGTTGCCAGTTTCACCATCGGAGCACCGACGCGTACGTTGTCTCCCGCTTGACAGAGAATTTCAGTCACGACGCCATCGACCGGACTGGTGATGTCAAAAACACTCTTGGTCGCTTCGACGCTGGCGACCGGGTCTCCGCATTCAAGTGATTCACCTGACTCGATGAGGATCTCTACGATTTCTACAGCTTCATCAGCCGGACCGGAACCGATTGCCTGAATGAATTCGACTCCGACTTCCTTTTCCGGAGCTTCTTCCCAGGCCAGATCCAGATCAAGTAATTCGGCCGCCACAGTCAAAGTTCGTTTGAAGCCGGGCAGGACATCGACTTGATTTTCAAAATTGCAGGGAATGAACGTGTCAGGTCTGGTTACCCGTCGAACGGCAATCGGGACATTCGCATTTTCTGCCACGGTCGCTATGATCTCTGATCCCAGACCACAAGTGTGATTGTCTTCATGGACAACAACCAGACGAGCCGTTTTTTCAGCGGAAGAAAGGACGAGTTGCTGGTCCCACGGAGTCAGACTACGCAGGTCGATGACTTCCGATTCGATACCAGCCTGTTCCAAAGCGTCGGCCGTCTTTTCACATACGGCTACCGTGTTGCCCCAGGCCACAAAGGTGATGTCTCGTCCGGAACGAGTCTTGCGAGCGACACCCAAAGGTACGAACTGGTCGTCGACATTGTCTGAAGTGGTTTGTTCAGAATCGTTGAGCAGTGTCTTGGGGTAGAAGAAGACAGTGGGACGTTTTGATTCGAAGGCGGCATTTAGCAAACCAGCGGCATCATGTGCAGTCGAGGGCATCACCACATCGACACCGGGGCAGTGTGCCATTACGGATTCATGTGTTTGTGCATGGTAAGGCCCGAGTCCCGGTCGATAGCCACCACAGGCGATCATGACAATCACAGGTACGGATGTTTGCCCATCAGTACGCCAGTGAATCGTCGCCAGTTCGTTGACGATTTGATTGTAAGCGGTGGGCATGAAATCGGCGAATTGGATAAAAGCTACGGGGCGTTCGCCTACCATGGCGCGGCCGATCGCTGCCCCGACAATGGTTGACTCACTCAACGGCGAATTCATCACTCGCCCGGGGAAGCGTGTACTCAGACCCTTGGTGACTCCGAATACATCCCCTTTGGGATCTTCGATATCTTCGCCATAAAGAGTCACTGTGGCGTTGTCGAGAAGGTGATTTTTAAGCACTTCCCGAATGGCATCTTTCATGTTCAGTTGAGGCAGGTCATCCACTCCCGCTTTTTCTTTGGAGGGATGTGTTAGCTCAACCGGGTGTTGTCTACCGGCGTCCATCGAAGCCAACGGCGTGCCGGCATCAAGTGCTTCCTGCTCAGCCGCAGCCAACTGATCATTGACCTGGGTTTGAATCAGATCGAGTTCTGCTGAGGTCAGTCCCATGGAAAGCAATTGCTGCCTCGTTGACAGAATTGGATCACCACTGAGTTTGGCTTCTTCGATATCATCAGCATCGCGATAGACGGTTTGATCATCGGCATTTGTGTGACTCGTTAGTCGTTCCACTTGAAATACGACTAAGGCCGGCTGACTCGTTTTTCGCATCTCAGCGATAATAGTTCCGATTTGCTGATCGGCCGTGACCACATCCGTTCCATCAATGTAGTGAATCGGTAAGCCAAAGAATTCGGTAGCTTCGGTGCCGTCTGGCAATGAATAAAAAGTCTTGCCTTGCGTCGTTGTAGAGATAGCCCATTTATTATCCTGCACCATAAACAGGACGGGCAGCTTAGAGCGAACAGCTTCTCCAACAGCTTCCAGCCATTCACCCTGTTGAGTCGTTCCGTCACCTACGCCGCAATAGACGATGGGCGTATCTTCAGGCTGTTTGATGGCAGCAGCAGCACCAACGGCCTGCAAAGCGTTGTTTCCAGTCGGCGTCACCATACTCAGAATATGTAATTCCGGGTCATTAAAGAAGGCGCTCATCCGCCGTCCACTACCCGGTGAGAATTCGTTGCAGAGCAGGGTGTCAAAGAAAGTTCTGGGCGAGAGACCGCGCGCGACTAACAGAGCCCGGTCGCGATAATGGCAGTGTAGCCAGTCGCTTTGAGTAAGATGATTGGCAAGCACAGCTGTGCCTTCATGACCAGCACCAGACAAGTGGAAGAATGCTTCCCCTCGACTCGTGAGCTCATGCTCAATCCGATCCACTCCGCGCGCTATCAGCATACTGCGATAAAGCGTCAGCAGCCCATTTCGATCCATCAATAGCCACTTTGTTTGAAAAGCGGGGACTCACGTCACCTATGTGGCAACTAACGATTCCCCCCGAAATAACCTCTAATGCCATGATTCTAGCGGAAATCGCTATTTTCACGCACTATGAAATCCCCTGTTTTAACATCGCAAAAACGAAAATCTAGGAGATTATTTTGGAGCTGTTTGGAAGAGATTTAGCGAGTTTTCTGGTTCGCAATTTCAACATCTAGCAGACGTTTGCCTTCGCGAAGAACAAAATCAGGATCCATGAATGGTTCGTAACTAACGTCCTGCCAACGAACAAAACCGTTGGTGTCGATGACGAAAGTACCGTGTAGAGGCTGCTCTTCGAAATCGTCATAAGCTCGATATTGCTTGAAAACACTTAATTCAGGGTCGTTCACGATCGTGAAGGGAAGTTCACCATCGAAATTCTTGATCGACTGCTTCAAACCATCTTTGTCATCAGAGCTTACGGCAATGACCTGAAAACCGGCTTCTTCAAATTCTTTCACCTTGGGGATGAACTTCTGGATCTGTTCTGTACAGGACAGGCAGCCAGCACCCAGATAGAAAATTACAACCGTAGGTTTACCGGAGAATTCCTTGGCACTTACAAATCGCTTGTTGCGATGGTCACGCAATGTAAATTGTTCGGCAGGTGAAGGACTCCAGCGGAATGGCCCCAGAGAATCAAGGTTCACTCGATCTCCGACGTCTTCCTGGATGACAAGTTCCTTCTTCCATTCTCCGTCACAGCCGAGATCTGCCGCCAGTGCCGTCATGCGTTCAAAGACTGGTGATTGCAGATCGAGTGATCCTGAGATGTTACGCAACGTCTCGAAAGCTTTGGTGGCCCGATCCTTTTCCTCAGCGGCGACTAGTAATTCGATCCAGTGACACAATGGCTGAACTTCATTTTGATGCGAGTTGATATGATCTTCGCCTGCTTTGATCGCTCCGTCTTTGTCGCCATTGGCGAGTTGCAGTTTCGCCAGCACCATCCGGTCAATCGATCCGCCCTTTTTCAACTGTTCTTCGGCTTCTTTGGTTTCCCCTTTCACCAGATGCTGATAACCCGTGATGGCAGCAATCGACTGTTCACATGCTCGCACTTTGGAATCCCAACTGCGTTTAGCATCATTTTTGGCTTTGTCGATCGCCTTCTTTTTATCTTCGTCTTTCTTTTTGTCGTCTTTCGCTTGTTCTTCCGTGGCCTTCTTTTCGGCAGCTTCAACCGCTTTGGTTCGCTCGGCCTGGTTATGCGTTAAGAGCTCGTTGAGCTTAACCTTGAGTGCATTGGCTTGCTCGTTGTTCTCCAGCATCGCGTAAGAGAGCCCGACATATTTCCATTGTTTGATCTTTTCCGTCTCATTAGTGGTCTCTTCTAAGTATGGAGTCTGACTCAGGTCGATCATGTCCTGCCAGCGTTCATACATGTAGAGCGTGGTGAATAATCGGGCGCGACCATAATACGAGCTTCCACGTCGGGTCAGCGAATTGTAGCGAGGGTGCCGGGGGTTTTCTGTCATGTTTTTGGACAAATTGATTGCATCTTCGACTCGACCAATGTGTAGTAGGTTGCGAATACACCATTCATTGTTATGAGCGTAATTGTGAATTTGGTCAGGAAGCAGACGATCACGCATCATGTGTGCATGGTCTGTGCGTGCCGAGGCTTCCTGTTGCCAGACTGCATCATCATATCGTTTGAGTCGTGAAAAGATGTGGCCTGGCATGTGCCACATATGAGCGATGCCTGGTGTTGTCTGGCCGCAGATGCTGGCGGAACTAACTGCTGTCGCAGCATCCTTGTAGTCCCAGAGGTGGATTCGGTAATGATGCGAAGGATGCTTTGGATTCAATGCAAAGACTTGTTGCAGAATGGAATCGATAGCGACATAGCTTGTGATCGGGATGTCGCTATATCGGTTACTCCACAACTGCAGAGCCAGAAACGCTTTGGCTTCGGCATTTTTAGGATACCTGATACAGATGTCCTCCAATGCCTTGGTGTATTTCTCCGCTCGTTCTTTTTTCTTCGCCGGGTCGGCCTTTTGGTAGGCAGACATGGCATCGATAAACCGTCGTTCGACGTCACTCACACCCTCTTTGCGTTTCTCAGCTTCTTCCATGAAAACTTTCGAACGCTTCGTATTGTTTAAGTTTGCCATTGCCATTCCCCAGTAGGCCATAGCGCAGTCCGGATCGAGTTTGTTTACCTGACGGAATGCTCGTTCCGCTTCGAGGTACCAGAATCCATGAATCGCTGAGACTCCCTGATTGAAAAACTTCTGAGCTTCTTCGCTCTTCGTAGTGATGGGAAAATCGACATTGGCCATTCCGGGAATGAGATAGGCCCGCTGTCGCGGTCCCTCGTTGAAAGCTTCACCGTGATACGAATGACCTGACAGCGGCCCAGCCGTATTCTCTTCATTTTCGTCTGTCGCCGTGGCACCTTCCTGAGTCGGTTTGGCTTCCGGCTGTGCATCCGGCTTTTCGTCCTGAGCCAGAGCAGGGAGAACGAGCAGTAAAAACAAAGCGAGTGATTTCAGAAGGATCGACTTCATGGTGGGTAGTCCTGAGGGAATTGTAAAGTTCACCTGTTTAATAAACATTTAACGTAATCGGATTAGTAAAAGTTCGCCACACAGACGCATGAAATTACTGAATTATCAGCAAACTTTTTAGCATCTAATCAATGTTAACGGTGACAACTTCTCCGTCAATTTCGATTTCGTCGTCGTGATAGAGTTTGCGTTTGCGAGCCGTGCATAATTCCCCGTTTACTTTCACGAGGCCGCCCTGGATTAGCACTTTGGCATGGCCTCCGCTCTCTGCAAACTGCAGCAGTTTTAAAAAATGATCCAGCCGGACATGTTGCTGACCATCTTCCGGGGCTGACGATGGATCAGAGTTAGAGTCTGTTGACATAAGGGAAGGATTTGCTGTTGGGAGTGCTGGTAATCCAGGAACTATTTAACTTTAAAGGTGGCAATCACAGGGTAGTGATCGCTGATGTCTCGTTCGCTTTGTTCGATGTCGTAGTACCTGTTGTAATGATCTTCATCCTGCTTACCTCGCAGGACTAAATCTTTACGTCGCTCAATCGACTGGAACGAAAGATCCGATTTATGACTGGAGTCTTTGAGCAATTCCGGGCTGACAAGAATGTGGTCAAATTGAGGACCACCCATGTGCGTTGAGCGTTGATCCGGCTTGAGTTGTAAATGCAGATCGATGAGTTCACCAGACTGACCTTTTTTCAGTTTGCCACACAGCACAGCCAGATCCTGTTCGAGTGTATAGTCATGGCATTGGCAGAGTGTATTAATGTCGCCTAACACAATGACGTTTTCCTTTTTCTCAACCATGGGCTTGACCCAGTAGTTAATCAGCCGGCATTGTCGCAGCCGTGGTTGCTCACCCCGCGTACCCGCTCTTAAATGAACATTACACAAGGTCAGCTTATGCGTCTCACCACCATGACTCCACTCAAACGTAGCAAATAGGTGTTTCGACAAGTTGTAGTAGTTCTTACTTTCATACATCTCGTCCGATTGTTGTTTTCTCTCTATGTGGGTTAATCCTGACTTATAAAGAATCGCAACGTCCTGTTCGGTGTAGGTATCGCGACCCTGAATGAAGGCAACCTGATATTGCTGATCGTGAGTGGAGCGAAGTTCGTCGGCCAGATCCTGAACAACTTTTTCATTTTCAATCTCCTGCAACGCCATGACGGTGGGATCGATCGCCGCGATGACTTTAGCTGCTTCGGTAACTCGCCACTGCCAGTCTGCTTCCGACGGCGCGGACAGTTTTTTGGCTAAATCAGTTTTATTGTCTGATTGATCATGGTCATAAAACCACTCGATATTCCAGGTACCAATGACAATGTTTTCCGGAGCCGGATCCGCAGCAATACACAACCCGTTGAGGTAAAGAAGTAGTATCGAGCAGGTGACGAGTAAGCGTGGTCTCTTCATGGTCTGGTTAATTCGTGGTTCGAGTTTGCATCATAACGGAATATGATTAAAGTCTTGAAGCAGGTAAGCTTATTGTATCGGACTGTTGAAAGAGTTCCACCGTTATTAGATCAATGGCAATCATCAGATAAGTGCCCATGTCGTATACCGTTCCCTTTAATCGACCTTATCTCACCGGGCACGAACTGGAGTATGTGTCTCAGGCGATTCAAAACGGAGATTTGTCGGGAGACGGTCCTTTTTCCCGGCGATGTTGTCAATTGCTGGAAGAGCGGTTTGATGTTGGAAAAGTCCTGCTGACGCCGTCCTGTACCGCAGCGCTTGAAATCGCGATGTTACTCTTAGATCTGAAGCCGGGCGAGGAAGTAATCCTCCCTTCCTTTACATTTGTTTCCTCTGCCAATGCCGTAGTTTTAGCAGGAGGTAAGCCCGTCTTTGTCGACGTGGATCCTACGACTTTGAATCTGGATCCAGCTCTGGTTGCTCAGGCCATCACCGATAAAACACGAGCAATCATGCCCGTCCACTATGCCGGAGTGGGATGCGATATGCATGCATTGGTGGCGCTTGCCGAGTCACATCAACTCACAGTAGTCGAAGACGCAGCCCAGGCATTGAACGCATTTTTTGACGAGCGTGCACTGGGGACGATCGGGCACCTGGGAGCATATAGTTTTCATCAAACGAAAAACTTTAGTTGTGGTGAAGGCGGAGCGCTTTGTATTAATGACGAGCGCTTAATCGAGCGTGCGGAGATTATTCGTGAAAAGGGAACTAATCGAAGCCAGTTCCTCAAAGGACATGTTGATAAATACACCTGGGTGGATCGCGGTTCGTCTTATTTACCCAGTGAATTGGTTGCCGCCTTTCTCTATGGTCAACTTGGCTCGGTCGATGTCATTACTGAAATGCGACAAAGATGTTACCAGACCTACCTTCAGGAGCTAAAACCGTTAGAAGAAAAAGGTTTATTGCAGTTGCCGGTTGTGCCTGAGCGGTGTCGGAGCAATTATCATTTGTTTCACATATTGCTACCTACTCAAACTGAACGTGATGCTTTGCTGAAGCATCTTAATAGTCAGGGCATCCATGCGGTCTTCCATTACATTCCCTTACACAGCTCACCTGCTGGCAGGCGTCTAAGTGGCTCGGAAGTAGAGCTTCCCGTAACCGATTCCATCAGTAGCCGCCTGCTTCGCTTGCCGATTTATCCGGACCTGGAACCCGAATTGCAACAGCAGGTTATCTCCGAAATCGTCTCGTTGCTGAACGTATAATCGGCTTAATCGGTAGAGGTGTAACAAGATTGCATCGTGCTATCGGTTATCTTCCTTCCCACTGATTATCGAACGTACTCACCGAGTATGCCGTATTAGGATAAACAGACAAGGCTCTGTTTGCTCCTTTTATTTAAGTGTTTCTGCGCAATTCATGACGGATCAAAAGACAGTTCTGGTTACCGCTTCAGGTTCCTCGATTGGACTGGAAGTGCTGCGCTCGCTCCACCTGGCAGAGCTGCCGATTCGAGTCATTGGTACGGAAGTATCCTGGTGGGGAAAACAAATCGCGGAAGCTTACTGTGATCACGTGGAAATCATTGCCCGTGGCGATTCGCCCGACTATCTGAATGCCTTGAAGGCTATCATCGAAGAGCAGGCAGTTGATTTGGTGTTTGTAAATACCGAGCCGGAATTGGAGTCGATTGCTGCTGACAGAGATCAGTTTGAAGTGGAACTGTCATGCCCGGGACAATTCGGATTAGAGGCATGTCTGAGTAAACAGGTTTTACATAATCGATTAGCCGGAAACGACCTGACAGCTGGTACGGCTGTCGTCGACAGACGAGAAGATTTGGAACACGCTTTAGGGACACTTGGAAGTCCAATTTGGCTGCGATGTGCGGAAGGCCCGCGTGGCCGGGGTAGTATCATCGTCGACCATGTGGAGGATGGTGTTTTCTGGATGGACTACTGGCGTCGACGTGATGCCGCCGAAGATGTTTGGCTGGCACATGAATATTTACCCGGTAGAAATCTAAACTGGACATCGATTTGGAAACAGGGCGAATTAATTGCCGCAGCATGTGGCGAGCGACTTAAATACTTCCTCTCTCAGGTTGCCGTTAGCGGCGTCACAGGAAATGTGTCTCATTGCCAGCTTGTCGATAGCACTGCCGTTACACCGATTGCCAGCCAGGCAGTGCGTCTGGCCGACCCACAGCCACACGGTATCTATGCTGTTGATTTACGTGAAGACGCGCAGGGCATACCGAAGGTCACAGAAATCAATGCCCGGCAGGCATTTAGACCTCTGTTGTATACCCACGGAGGAATCAACTTTTCGAAAATCTTTGTTGAGGCGATGTTGTTTGAACACGAAC
Organism: Planctomycetaceae bacterium UBA2972; assembly: GCA_002348315.1. Lineage (GTDB taxonomy): Bacteria > Planctomycetota > Planctomycetia > Pirellulales > Pirellulaceae > UBA721. Next base: position 20,378 of record DEAW01000194.1, read on the forward strand.
TCACTCAGCGACAATGGGATGTAAATGTTGGGTTGGAAATGGTGCGGGGGATGGACTTCGAACCACTGTTTCGGAAGGCCGAATCAGGAGCACAATCATAATGTCAGTACCTTATCTTTCGATTGTGGTCCCCTGTTATCGCAGCAGTGGCTGGCTGGCGGATTTGGCCGCTCAAGTGAAGTCGGTTGCTAACGCTCAGCAATGGAGCTATGAATTAATCCTTGTGAATGATTGTTCTCCGGATCAAACCTGGGAGGCGATTGAATCCATTGCGGCCACAGATTCCTGCGTGCGAGGTATCAATCTGGCCTTTAACACAGGGCAATTTCGAGCGACATTTTGTGGCTTACAACAGGCTCGTGGAGAGATCATCGT
>DEAW01000120.1 GCA_002348315.1 Planctomycetaceae bacterium UBA2972
TCGTCCGGGGTCATCGTTAAACAACATGCTTCAAGGGTGCATGTAACCTGGCCAATGGACGTTGACGGTCGCCGAGGTCGCCTGGTGTTTGACCTGAACGCTGATGCTCCGTTGATCCAGTCGATTGGGGTGGGAACATTTAAAGAGCCTGTTCAGCTGCTGGCAGAGGGAATTGATCCCGTTCTTTTTTTGCGAGTGGGTAACCGTGATCTGGAAAAGCGTAACGGCTGGACGATTTTCTTTGATCGTATGCAGAATAAACCGAACCAGGTTTATCGGGCGGAAATCAGTCGAGCTCAGGCTGTTGCTAAAAGTCATAACGGGCGTGTGACGCTGACAATCGGAAATGTGACAGCCGGTCCCTTTCAAGGAAAATTGCGTTGGACGTTCTATGTGAATTGCCCGTTTGTTTTACAGGAAGCCGTGCTTTCGACTGAAAGACCCCGTACGGCGTTTTTGTACGACACCGGAGTAGTCTTCCGAAATTCGCCGCCGGAGAAAATGATTTGGAAGAGATCTGCCGGGGGCGTCGTTCACCAAAATCCTTCGGAGTTTCACGGATTTGAGACGGTGGCAGTGAAAGGACGAGCGATTGGGGCTGAGTTTGCATCAGGTGCGTTGGCTCTGTTTCCGCCCCCGCACAGATTCTTTTACCCGCTCGACTTCTCAGATAATTTTGAAAATATCTGGGTGGGTACAGACTATCACAATGAAAAACTGCCGTTTGGGTTTGGGATTCGGCACGATCCGGATGGTGATGATCGTTATGTACCTTGGTTCAATGCGCCTCCCGGGACGACCCAGGAAATGGGGCTGTTTCTTATGCTCAGTGACGGCTCGGTCGATGATGTTCTCGAGGACGTGTCGCGACTTACCAGACACGATCATTTTGACGCGATTGATGGCCATACCGTATTTTCCAGTCATTACCACGTAGAGCACACTCGGGATATGCTCAGGGTCCAGGAAAACGAGGCCGAACCGGATGATCAGACCGGGCAGCTCCCCACCGGTGAGCAATATCGTATTCCTGTAGAGTTTCGGGAACCGGGGTTTGTTCGCACCTTACGAGGACATGGCGTTGATATTGTTCATTTGGCAGAGTTCCATTACGGAAATACGCCTGGGCGTGGATTGGAAGAACGAGTTCATCAACTCCAGTTACTTCATGCCGAATGCGAGCGATTAAGTGACAATAACTTTTTGTTATTGCCCGGAGAAGAACCGAATGTGCATTTTGGTGGGCACTGGATTAGTTTCTTTCCAAAGCCGGTATATTGGGTATTGAATAGACCAGAGGGAGCTCCGTTTATTACCGAGCATCCGCAGTTGGGACGTATCTATCAGGTAGGTGGCAAAGCGGATGTCCATCGGATGTTGCAAGCGGAACAAGGACTCGCCTGGACAGCCCACCCGCGTATCAAAGGATCGACAGGGTTTCCGGATAAGTATCGAGACGAGCTGTTCTATCAGTCCGATCGGTTTTTGGGCGCAGCCTGGAAAGCGATGCCCGGCGATTTATCGAAGCCGCGATTGGGGTCACGCGTGTTGGACTTGCTGGATGATATGTCCAACTGGGGAACGCCCAAGGTAATTGTTGGTGAAGTGGATGTGTTTGAGATTGAACCCGACCATGAGTTGTATGGTCATATGAATGTAAATTATTTACGACTGGACAAAAATCCTCGTTACGAAGACGGCTGGCAACCTGTATTGGATGCATTGCGTGGCGGTAAGTTTTTTGTCTCGACTGGTGAAGTGTTGATTCCCATGTTTGCAATTAATGGAAAACAGTCTGGTGAGTTGGCCACAGTGGACGAAAGCGGTCAGGCAGAATTAGTTTTGGATCTGCGTTGGACATTCCCGTTGGGATATGCCGAAGTCATAAGTGGAGATGGAAGAAATGTGCGCCGGCAGAGAATTGACCTGTCGGAGACTGGTGCCTTTGGAAAGAATTCGTTTAGGTTGGACGTCGACCTGAGTGATGCACGATGGGTACGTATTGAAATTTGGGATATTGCCACCAATGGGGCGTTTACTCAGCCGGTTTGGTTAAAACCAGAGTGATGAATTGAGGGCCGGGAGCTCAGTTGACACGTAGGTAGGCTTGAAAGTAATCAATCGAATAATCACGGGTTGTGGTAAACTAAAGTGGATAGTTTATTAAGGCCGAACAAGGCCAAAGAGCGTTTATGATCATCAAAGAATCAGGTTAGGGATTAGTTCAGGGATATTAATATAGATGCCGGATTTTGGAGTTAGTCGCCGAAGTTTTGTGCAGGCGGGAGTTCTCGGAATGGGAGGTCTTGGCCTGAATGACCTGCTGCGTCTTCAGTCGCAGGCCGCTCAGCCGAAACGTAAGACATCTGTCATTCTGTTCTGGCTTAGTGGCGGCCCCGGTCATATGGAAACCTGGGATCCCAAGCCAGAGGCGCCGGATGAGTTTCGAGGACCTTTTGGGGCGACTGCCACGAATGTTGCCGGAGTTCAGTTCGGAGAGCTGATGCCGAGACTTGCCGGTATGATGGATAAACTGGCTGTACTACGTAGTGTGAATCATGGCTCTGGTGACCACACCAAATCAAATCACTGGATGCTGACGGGGTTCGAAGGTCCTGCTTTCAATGCGCCGGACTTTCGCGAGCAGCGTCGTCCATCGATGGGGTCGGCAGTTGCCGCTGTTGGTGGTGCGAATAATCCCGGGATGCCAGCCTATGTTGGCGTACCCCACTTGCGAGGCGGGACGGATAACTTCTTTCATTACTCAGCCTACTTAGGCGGCGGCTATAACCCGTTCATCGTAAATTCGGATCCAGCTTCGAGTAACTTTCAGGTGCGTAATCTCACCTTGCCGGCCGGGTTGTCAGGTGAACGACTTGGCGACCGTCTGGGATTACTGCAGTCGATGGATCAATTGAAGCGATCCAATGAACCGATGATGGCAGACGTCGATTCTCATCACCAGCAGGCGTTTGAATTGCTTACGAGTCGACGGGTTCGTGATGCCTTCGATATTGATGCAGAACAGGATAGCACACGCCAGTCGTACGGAATGCACACGTTTGGGCAATCAGCCCTGGTGGCACGCAGGCTTGTGGAACGTGGAGTGACCTTTGTGACGGTCAATTGTGTGCCGTGGGATCATCATGGATCTTCCAATCGATATCAAACTGAGGAAGGATCCAAGCTGCTTATTCCACCTTTAGATGTTGCTGTCTCAGGATTGATCGAAGACCTTGAACAACGGGGACTATACGAAGACACCATGGTCATCGCCATGGGGGAATTTGGTCGAACTCCCCGGATGAATAAATACGCAGGGCGTGACCATTGGGGACGGACGTTCAGCGTCCTGATTGGTTGTGGCAGTATGCGAATGGGGCAGGTCATTGGGCGTTCAAATGCGCATGGCTCTGATGTTGTCAGCAGGCCCATTTCACCTGAAGATGTTGCCGCGACAGTCTATGACCATCTTGGTATTGATGGCGAAAACACCACATTCGACGATTTGCTGGGACGACCGATTCCGCTGATCGCCGATGGAAAGCCAATTCGTGAGCTGCACGCATAGCAGCCCTTCTTACTTAAGCCATCTGGGAAGCTTTGGTGTTTTTGCATTGGGGTCGGTGGGTCCGGCCAGTCGGATCGAATTCTTTTTAATCTCGGATAGCTGTCGACTAGCTTCGGTTTGTAACATAGTCACGATGTCCGGGTGCTGCTGACTTAGGTTGGTTTGCTCAGACGGATCCTTGCTCAGATCAAATAAGACAGGCCCGTGTTTTGAGTCAGGCAATTCTTTTACTACATCAAAATAGAGTTTCCACTTGCCTGACCGGATCGCCTGGGGTGTTCCCCATCCATGCCAGAACAATAGATGTTTTCGAGCATGATCCCGATTAGAGTCGCCGTCCCCGACTAAAGAGTCAAGGATGTTGACTCCATCCATGCGGAGATAGTTCTGGTTGCCTTGAGGCGTTTTAAGTTTGCAGGCATAGGCCAGCGTTGGCAATAGATCGATTGCTCCTATTAACTCGTCTGATACCTGTCCCGCCGTGATCTTTTCCGGCCAGCGGATGATGCCAGGCACTCTGTTGCCACCTTCAAGTGTGCTCCATTTAAGCCCTCGATAGGGATTCGCTCGGGCCCAGTTTTTCTGTCCCGGTTCCACACCATTGTCAGAGATGAAAATGACGATCGTGTTTTTATCCAGTTGAAGTTCTGACAGAGTTGAAAGAATGTCGCCGATTCGGCTATCCAACTCCTCGACAACATCCCCATAGGCATGGTTTTGAGATTTGCCCTGCCAATCCGGATGTGCCTGGGCCGGGAAATGAGGAGCGCTAAAAGGAAGATACAAAAAGAACGGACGACGCTGATTGGTCTTGATGAAGGAAATCGCTTCTCTGGTGAACTGTTCCGTGAGACGCCGATTGTCAAAGGGGTCTGCTTCAAGTTTGTCACCGCGCCAAAGTTGTTTGGTTTGGTTGTTGCTTTTGTTAATGAAGTACGTCGTGTCGAATCCCTGTTTGTTAGGTGTATGTGCGGAAGAGTCGCCCAGGTGCCATTTGCCGATTAATGCGGTTTGGTAACCGGCAATCCTGAATACATCGGCCATCGTGATTGCGTCAGGTGAGAGGCCGTTATTTGGATTCACTCCATAACCGACAACTCCACCTTTCCAACCGGCACGAACCGGATAGGCTCCGGTAAGCAATGCGATTCGTGAAGGAGTACAAATGGTGCATCCGGAATAGAAACTGGTAAGTCGTACGCCCTCGGCGGCCAGTTGATCTAAAACTGGAGTCTTGATCGTCTTGCTGCCGTAGCAGGAGAGGTCAGCATATCCCAGATCATCGGCCATCATCAAAAGGACATTTGGCTGTATATCAGCCGCGGTCGTGATACTGGTGCAGAATAGGAAGCAGAGCGTCAGGAAGATCGATTTCATGGTGCTTATCAGATGCGGGTTGTAAATGATGCTTACCGAATTATAGTCTAGAGTTGCCGGGTTAGATGCATGCCATTTCGGCCTTGATAGGTTAGCAGGCAGGCACCGTCGGCGGCACAGGCGTGGAAGACGCTTTCGAAGAAGTGTTCTTCGCCCGGCCAGGGAAAGGCAAAGAAGAGGTCGAATTCATCAAATGTGATTCCGATTTCATCGTAGATATCATCTTCCAGCGTGGAAACGTGCTCAACCTCTGCTGCAGCCTGCTGGATATCCTGCAGGTCGGAGACGTTACGTGGGATAAAGCTGCCGTTATAGAAAGTGGTGGCGAGGTCGAGGGATGCTGCAAGATTGGTAGCCTGGTCGACCAGTATTGGTTCAATTTCGATGCCCACAGCATTGAGGCCATGGTGAGTGGCAAGCAGAGCGGCAACGCCGAACCCGCTACCGAGCTCACAGAAATTATTGCCGGTGAGGATGTGGTTATCCTGAATCCAGGTTAAAGCCTGATTGACGAGTTCAAAATCACAGTGGACGAAGTTGTGGATCACCGCATTCGTCGTCGCAGTGTAGCTGTTGATATGCTGGTGTGCCCGATCAATGATATCTTTCGCCCGTGACGCATTAGGGAGCGATGTGATGTGATCAGGGATGATAATCGTCTGCAGAGGCATGAGAGGTGACTCAATTGATTCGCCGAACAGAAAACCGATTGCCTTAAGGTACTGCGGAGGCGATTTGTTGGCGCGAACAGTGTAAGCCAACCGGTGGCCGGATTGTACCTGCTCCCAATCCGATTAGCCTTTTAACCCATGAGTTCATCGATAGGTGTTGCGTCGCTGACCAGGTGCGTTGGTCGTCCCTGAGGGGTGTAGAGAATTTGCCCGGGGTCGATCCCAAGTTTTGAGTAGACGGTGGAGACGAAATTCTCGGGGCTCTTCACATTCTCGA
>DEAW01000040.1:0-3129 GCA_002348315.1 Planctomycetaceae bacterium UBA2972
GATTCTCTGACTCAATACCAGGTCAAACAGGATCTCAAGTATGCCGAACTGGCTTCAAGCACGCTTAGTAACTTACGGATGCTCAAGAACCTGGAACGATCTCAGGCTCATTTCCGGCAGTACTTCCCCGATGTGGTTGTAGAGGCATTGAGCAATGGCTCGGCCGCCGAATTACTTGCGCCACGGGAAACCGACTTGAGTGTGATGTTCTGCGACTTAACCGGATTCACTCAGGCAAGTGAAGGTTCCCGGGAAGATTTAATGAAGCTACTTCATCAAACCAGTGAGAGTCTTTCGCTGATTACGCAGCAGATTCTGGCTCACGATGGAGTCATCGGTGACTTTCATGGTGACGCTGTAATGGGTTTTTGGGGTTGGCCAGTGGCTACATCTCCTGACGTCCATGCCTCCAACGCTTGTTCAGCGGCGATTGACATTTTGGCCGACTTAAATAAGCAGCCTCATTTTTCAGCCAAAGTGGGGATTGCTTCGGGGCGCAGTGTCGCCGGCGAGATTGGCTCCGACGACCAGGTCAAGGTGTCTGTATTGGGCCCTGTAGTCAATTTGGCTTCTCGCCTAGAATCGATGAACCGACAATTCGGGACGACGATTCTGGTAGACCAGGCGACAGCTGAGCAACTTAATTCTGAACCAGCCGGGTTTAAGTTAATCCGTCTAGGGCGAGTTCGTCCCTATGGGATGGAAGGGGTTGTTGAGATCTATACGTTGATGCGTCATGCCGAAGCAGCGACGATCGACACTTCGCTCAAAAGCTATGCAGTTGCTCTGGAAGCAATCGACCGTGGCGACTTAGAGCAAGCTCATCGGCTGGTTTCTGAAATTACAGCCACAGGAAGCTCATTGCTTCGTTTTGCCAATGTATTGCTGGGTCACGTCGAACTTCATCTGACTTTAGCTAACAAAACAAATACGGGGCTACAGAAATCTGAGCCCCATATCATGCATTTAGCGATGAAGTGATTACCTGTGTTACTGGGTAATCCGAGCACCTAGTGACTTGAGTGTTTCAAGTTGAGCATTTGCTCCGTCTGCCAGAGGATTTCCGGAGACATAGATTTTCCAGAACGGTGAGAACCGTTTTTGGCCTTCGCTATCGGCCTTGGCCATTTCAACAAGAACAGCAAGGTCAGTGACTTTGTTGTCATTAATAAACAGATATTTAAGTTCTGTGAAGCCTTTGAGAGGAGCGAGATCCGTAACTTCATTACCTCGCAAATCAAGCGATGAGACTCGAGTTAAACCAGCAATCTGATCGAGTGAATTGAGTTTGTTGCCGTCGAGGTAAAGAGACCAAAGTTTTTTATGTGCCGCGATCGGTGTTAGGTCTGTTAGTTGATTATTGGATAGGTACAGTGATCGAAGCGCTGCTAAATCTTTGAGTGGAGCAATATCGGTGATTTGGTTTCCGGAGAGTTTCAGGTACTGGAGATTGGTCAAAGCAGCAACCGGAGCGACATCCGTGATTTGGTTATCGGCAAGATTCAGTGACTGAATCCCTTTGAGATCTTTGATCGCAGTCACATCGGTGATTTCGTTACCCGACAGGGACAGCAGTGCCAACGAGCGGCATTTATCCAGGCCAGTCAGGTCCGTGATTCCGGCCGAGTTTCCTTCGATGCTGGAAATATTTTCGACGTCCTGTTCAGTCAAGGGTTCTTCGTTATTGCGTTTGGCAAAGACGTAGCGACGTACGACTTTTTCAAGGTTTTTATCCGGGAAGATGCTTTGGGCCATAACTTCCTGGGCTCCAAGGCAAAAAAGGACGGCGAAGAGAATGAGTATTCTATTGATTCGTTTCATCAAGAGTGCTCCAGTACCCGTTGTTGAATATCTGACTTGTTTTGGGGGCAGATCGGTTCCAGCTTCAACGTGCTCGGCGAAGGTGTTACTGAGCCTTTACTATTTTACGGAACGGGACTGATGGCAATCAACCAGTTGACGGCAAAGAGGCACAAAAAAAGGCACTTCCTTTAAGACAGTGCCTATTTGAGTTGGTTGCGTTAGCAAGTTGTTTTTTAGACTGCGGCTTTCACTCCGACATAGCTAAGCCGAGCTTTAAGGCAAGCTGCTTTGATGGCATGAGGCCTGGAGACACCTTTAAGGGCAAACACTTGTTTGTCACCATCCATGAATTTCAAATCACCGCAATCGTACCATTGGTGATAGGGTTTGGAATTGACGATTTGAATATCGCTAAAGCCATCCAGTTCCACTTCGGTATGCAATTCGGCATGGGGACCTCCGCAGGCATCTTCGATGATGATGTTATGGGTGGTGATCCGATAGCGTTCGGGTTTGAGTCCGAGTAAGTCTGAAATTTTTCCGAGCATTGGCAGACGGCTGACGGGCAGGACACGGCCGATATAAAGTCCGGCACAGAGTGGAGCACAAGCAAGTGCGAGCATATATCCGACCGAGACGAATCCGACTCCGACGCCTTTGAGTGTTTGAAAGAGGTTACCCAGAATCTGTCCGATGCCTCCCGGGGCTTCCGAGATGGACGGATAGACTGTCATAACAGTCGTTTCTTCATTAAATGCAACAACACCAGCGATGGCTTGATTCATTTTTCGGTACGATCCTAAAAGTCTCTTTTGGTTAGCTGTTTTAGCTGTTTTATGATAATCGGCAGTTTGGTTTCTGGCATCCCGTTGGGAATGGTAATTCCGAGAAAAACTGCTAGGTCTTATTTTAGCGGGAACGACAGTGTTTGAGAAGGGAATTGTGGTCTTGAGTTGGTGCTAGGCCTGGTGGAATGGCTGGACTGGTTGAATACTTAGGCTAGTTGAGACCTAGCTGTGTTCTAGTCGTGGTTTAGCTGGAATTTAGTTGTGAGGTCGGTGTGAGCCAGGTGTGGTGTGGGTGTGATGTTGTTTGATGGATTGGAAAGTGAGCGCAATAAAAAAGCCCACTTGGCTGGCAAAAACCAAGTGGGCTTTGTGAACTTTGATTGTTTGGTAGTTGCATTGAGTCTTACGACCAATGCGCCTCGTGCTCATTTTTAGGAACACATCCACTATGTATCTAAGAGTGTTACCACGCTTACATAGATAATCCTTAGAAAGGAGGTGATCCAGCCGCAGGTTCCCCTACGGCTACCTTGTTACG
>DEAW01000040.1:3444-3652 GCA_002348315.1 Planctomycetaceae bacterium UBA2972
ACCTTGTTACGACTTAGTCCCAATTGCGGAGTTCACCTTCGGCGCCTGCCTCTAATAGTTAGCTCAGCGACTTCGGGTGCCCCCCACTTTCGTGGCTTGACGGGCGGTGTGTACAAGGCTCAGGAACATATTCACCGCGGTATGCTGACCCGCGATTACTAGCGATTCCGGCTTCATGCAGGCGAGTTGCAGCCTGCAATCCGAACTG
>DEAW01000128.1 GCA_002348315.1 Planctomycetaceae bacterium UBA2972
GCATCTAAATGCAAAGCCCGGCGACCGGATCATCGATGGTACCCTGGGAGGCGGTGGCCATACTGAACAACTTGCATCGTTAGTTGGACCAGATGGGTTGGTGATCGGATTGGACCTGGACTCTTCGGCCATTGAACGCTGTGAAACAATTCTGGCCGGCAAACCGGTTATTATTGCTCAATCCAATTTCGCGGACGCTCCTGAAATTCTGTCTGAACTTAAAATTGACACTGTCGACGGTATCCTGTTGGATTTAGGACTTTCCTCCGACCAACTAGATGACCCTGATCGGGGATTTAGTTTTCATTCCGAAGGTCCGCTCGATTTAAGGTTTGACAAGCATGTAGGTGAACCAGCCTACCGGTTGATCCAACGTATGAAACAGGATCATTTGGCCAATTTAATTTATGAGTACGGCGAAGAACGTCTGTCTAGAAAGATTGCCAGACGTCTGGTCGCTGCTAGAGATCGACACGAGCTTAGGACAGCAAAAGATATTGCGGGGGTCGTATATAGCTGCTATCCAAATCCAAAAGGACAACGTATCCACCCGGCCACCCGTACGTTTCAGGCTTTAAGAATCGCGGTGAATGACGAATTAAAGTCGCTGGAAATCGCCTTACGCAGATTGCCAGACATAATTCGTAGGGGCGGTAGAATGGCCATCATAAGCTTCCATTCACTTGAAGACCGTCGCGTCAAGCGGGCGTTTCGGGAAGACGCAAGATTGGTACCGGTTAATAAAAAACCCATTACTGCCAGTGAACAAGAATTACACCATAACCCGCGTTCCAGAAGTGCGAAGCTTAGAGTCGCCGAACGTATTTAGCCGAGCAACTATTCCAGGTGCTCAAATCGAACGGTACGAGTTGATTCCTGATTTGGAGATCGTTCTATTAGCTTACCGTAAAGTTCCGGACGGCGAGCACGCAACCAACGACTTCCCGTACTTGATAGTTGTAATCCAAAGTCTAATGTGCCGTAAATGATTTGATCCCGAGCGACATTTGTTTCGCTGATAATCCTTCCGTAAGGATCGATGATCATAGCATTACCCGTTCGAACTTCATCGTCGTCAGGGCCTACTCCATTACTGAAGATTAAAAAGAGCCCATTGTCATGTGCCCGAGAGGGTAGCCATCGCATAAGCCATCCTCTTCCCTTTTCTCCGCGAAATTCTTCCTCGATTGAAACGGGATCCTTATCTCGGTTGTCCCATAAAGCCCTATCTACGACTCCCATTGCATAGGGGCTTCCTGAATCACATCCGCCAGTTTGGTGAGGGGCAATTAGAATTTCTGCGCCTTTTAGGCGGGTCGCTCGCACATTTTCAACAAGATTGTTGTCATAGCAGATCAAGATACCGACTTGTCTACCTAGCGGTCCAGAAAAGACCGTAAATTGATCGCCGCTATCAAGATGTTCACTGATAAAGCAATGTAACTTTCTATGACACGCATGCGTACCGTCGGCATTAGTAACGAGATAACTGTTGTATAAGGTCTCATCAACGGCGCGTTCGAGAAGTCCCACACCTATCGAAATTCCGTATTTGCATGATAATTCCTGAAGCTGTGATGAGTAGAAACCATCTGGAACGACTTCAGCAAGTCCTTCAAGTTGTATTCGATTAAGTTTTCGAAGGTGCCAGTACCCGGTCAAGCAGCATTCGGGGAAAACTATAATTTCAGCTCTGTGCTCGGCTGCTTCTTTTACATACCGCTGGACCACTGAAAAGTTATATTCCAGGTCGCCTGGACGGTGTTGAAATTGAACTGTTGCTACGAGCATATCAAATCACCATAAGTAAACCGCCGCCCTGTCATCTACCCGCGAAGATGTCAGGGCGGCGGTCCTAATCTAATTAATGAACCAAAAATTGAACGGCTTATTCACCGATGCTTATTTCAACATTGCCTTCGTCTTCATCGAAGGGCATGAATTCGTCACCAAAATCGATTTCAAGTTCAGAAACTTCTTTAGGTACCTCCGGCGGGGGCGTTGTTTTGCGTTTACCACAACCAAATACCAATAAAGAACTTGTCAGCACGAACAGGACTATGATTTTCATTTTACAATTCCTAGCTTGTATAGTGTGTGTAACCAGAAAGCGACCAGGCCGTGGGAACCTGATCGCTTATTGGGCGATCGTCTTTATTCACGGTTGAATGCGTAATTCGGATTCTCCGGATCAAAATCGATCTCTTTAAGTCCCGCATTGACTTTCATATTTAGATACGTGTACTCTTCAATCAACTCAGGTCGAGCGTCTCGGCTTTTTGGCCAGTCGTATGACGCGTAACGTATCGGCATTCCCAATTCATCGTCGACAAAGATTTGTGCGATATGAAAGTCGTAAGGAGCTCGCTTTTCAGGATGGGTTACCTGTAGCAAAGTGCAAACTCGACCGTTGATCTTGGCCCCTTTTCGGAATTGCACCTTGCAGGTACCGGCGGCTCGATCTCGATTTCCACGTTGCACTAACTGACGCATCAGGTTTTCAACACCAACCTCCGTAACCGGATAACGCTGGCCTTTCATCGCCAAAAAGCCGGAAGGATCCAACTCAAGGTTTGGCAACGCCCCTTTGATACCGCCGCCACCTTCGTGTACGAGCATCTTGTTTTCATTCTTTCCGGCAATATAGATGACTTCACGACCTTTGGCTTCGGCGGGTTTCAGAAAATACATATAAACAGAAAAAGGTACCTGGGGCTTCGGATTCCGTACTTTCAGAAAGATGTATTCGTAAGGCTGTAATTCGCCTTCCACACGTTCGCGTTTCACGAGCGTTGCGGTGTAATCTCTTACCTGGTTAGTTGAATACTCCAGGCCTTTGCGTGCCATCGTTAATGCAGGATCAAGAGGATGTGCCTGAGCACTGCCGCCATCCTGTCCTTTAATGTTGGCTACTTTAACCGGACTTTGCTGTCCCTGGACATCTTGAATAGAAAAGACGAGGCTAACTAGAAGGGCCCCTAAACTAAGCGTGCGAAACATGTGAATCTCCCTTTCACTAAGCACACTCCTGCCAAAGCGTGCCTACAACTATCTTCCCTGAATAGTTCGATTACAATACACTGCTGTTCCAAACAGCAAAAACCTGTATTGCTATGTAAAAATATCGCCTTATCGCCTATGTAAAAATCAACGATAAGTCCTGAAGCCAGAGCGTTTTAAACGTTTAAAAGACGAGAGCACTTACCGAGACCGGACATCCAGCAGTGCCTTCCCAGACCTCCTAAATTACCGCCAGGTGGGCTATGCATTTTTTGATACCTATCGACAACCAAGAATCGCTTGAAATTATCACGATTGTCTCCGAGATGTTTGGTCAGAACGCCTTTTTAATACGCAAATCCAGCAAACGGGAATGTGTCATTGTCGATCCCAGCTTTGATGTGGACCCTCTTTTTGAACATGTTGCCAACCTTGAACTGACGGTTTCTTGTATTTTGAACACTCATGGTCATATAGATCACATTGTCGGAAACCGTGCGGTAAAGGACCGTTATCCTAATTCACCGCTGATTATCGGTGAGGATGATGCGTTTAAATTGTTAGACCCCGAAGCCAATTTATCCGCCGGTTACGGCCTGAAAGTCATTAGCCCAGCTGCGGATAAGACGGTGGTTCATGGTGAAGTTTTAAGTTATGCAGGACTGGCATTTGAAACGAGGTTGACACCGGG
>DEAW01000234.1 GCA_002348315.1 Planctomycetaceae bacterium UBA2972
TCCACCCGTCTTTCTGTTTTTGCGAACTAACAGATAGAAGTACGTGCTGATGCCAGTAAGAATACTGAACGGCATCGCCATCATAAACATAATGCTCCAGAAGTACCCCTGGATCATCTCTTTGTTGTTCTCCGACAAACTCTCTTTACACGTCGGACAGGCCTGCAGCGAATCGGCAAGCAATACGCAAAGAAGCATAGCCAGAGCAAGTACCAGACGGGATGTCAGATTTTGTTTTTTCATGATGTCCCTATCCTAACCAGTTACCGGCATTTGGTACAGCATCCAATAAATAACGACGCCTGTCACCGAGACGTAAAGCCATATTGGAAAAGTGACTTTCGCCCACTTGAGATGCTTCAGCCGATTGTCCTTCAAACCATGACGAATCGTAACAATGGCACCTACCGGCACGAAAACCGCGAGAATGATGTGACTAATCAGAATAATAAAATAAGTCGTTCGGAGCCACGCCGGGTGAGCTTCAGGAAAAGGAGTACCTCCGCCTTTCTGATAATGGTAAATCAAATAACAAACCAAAAAGATGCTCGATACGACGAAACAAACCAGCATCGTCCACTTATGTGCCTGCTCTTTCTTCTGTTTAATAAGCACAAATCCAACAACCAACAAAATCGTGGCTAAAGCATTTAGCGATGCATTGACGGCGGGAAAATCCATTGCTAATTGACTGCCTCTTCTAACGACTCCTCTTCCGACTGATTCTCACTATTGGTCATATCGGATGTTTCGTCGCCGGCATCCTTACCGTTTTCCTGTTGCTTGTTAAATTGAGATATCTGTTCTTCTAATATCTTTCGTTTCTCAACCCACTCAGCCGGCTCCTGCTCTTCGGTCAACAGTGTGACAAATTGCTGATTCAGTGTTTTCATCTCTTCGGTATCCTGCCAGTTATAAGTCCCCCGTACGTTTCCCCATTTATCCACCAACAGAAATGACTCTGTGTGTGTCCTGGGACCGACACTCACCATAAATCGCTCAGAACCAATTCGATTAATGTAGCCACCATCACCTGACAAGAACTTCCAACTACTCGTGTCTTTGGTGAAATTCTGAGCATATTCGTGTAATCGGACCGGCGTGTCATTTTCAGCATCACAGGTAATGCTGATGAAGTTAATCCCCTTCCGCGCCCAAATCTCATGAAGCGATTGAACTTCGCGATTTTGCTGAACACAGGTCGATGGACAGGACGAGAAGAAGAAACTTGCCATCCACACCTTACCTTTCAGGTCAGCTGATCTGAACAATTCTCCCTGCTGGTCCACTAATTCGAAATCCTGTATCCAGGGATCCTCTGCTCCGGTCTTATACTCAGCAGGACTAATCTGAGGACTCCATTCGGTATCCACCGATGCTGGTTCATGAACCTGTTGTGAATCATCACTGTCTGACAATTTCATAATCAGCAACCCACCGGCCACGATCATCATCAAACCTAAAAAGAAACCTGCCGCTTTACTCATTTCAAATCGCCTGATGTCCGACGTTGACAAACCTTTAATGCCCAGCAATAAAACAACGCTGTGGCAACTAATATTACTAATATACTCGTCCTCAAACCCGGCTCCCAGAAGTCCTCTTCTACGAGTTTTGCCTGATACAACAAGTTACGAACAAGTGAGACGACATGCGTCAGTGGATTGACTTTCATAACCCAATGCAACACATCCTGAGACCATTGTCCGGTGTTCTGTCCAGGCACAGGAAAAAATGCTCCGGACAACAACCACATTGGCATCAGCACCAGATTCATAATCGCATGAAAACCCTGCGTCGACTCCATTTTCCAGGCAAACGAAAAGCCAACGCAAGTCATCATCACCGATGCAATAAACAGCACTCCTACCAGTGATACGAATTGCTGAACACTCCAGTTCACATCCAGAAACAAAGCAGCGGTCAAAAACAAAATTCCCTGCAGCATTGCAATGACACTGCCACCAAACACTTTACCGGCCACCATAGCCTGCCTTGAGACCGGAGCAACCAGCACTCCCTGTAAAAACCCCTCCTGTCGGTCTTCAATCACTGAAATCGTGGTGTAAATTGCCGTGAACATCAGGATTAAAACCAGCGAACCCGGGAAATAGTATTCTAAAAAACTCGTCTGAGTATCAGCCGACGTCGCCACCGAGAAACTTTGGTCTAGTCCAAAGCCAAATAAGAGCCACATAAACAGCGGAGTTCCAATGGCACCAATCACTCGGTTTCGCTGGCGAAAGAAGCGAGCCAATTCACGCCATGCCAGACTCCGAGTAACTCGCAGAAACGAACTGCGGGCAATCCTCTCACTCATCACCAGCACCTCCCCAAAAGCGGTGCCCTGTTTTTTCAATAAAAACGTCTTCGAGTCCGGGCTTGCCAACACCTATCTGTTGAATGTGCTCGCGGAATTTTTCATGAAGCCTAGCCACCAGTTGACCATCGCCTGTACCAGCAATGCGAATCACTCCATCGACCAACTGAGGGGTTATCCCCTGCTCCTGGCCTAGCAATTTCAGCAATTCGTCCGGGGCTTCTGAGTAAATCGTAATGACATCGCCACCAAGTTCACGACGCAAAACACTGGGAGCATCCAAAGCAACCAGAGAACCATGATTCAAAATAGCAATTCTGTCAGCGCGGTCAGCTTCCTCCAGTAAATGAGTTGTCATAAAGACGGTCATTCCGGTCGAGGCCTGTAAGTTCCGGATCGCATTCCAAACATCACTCCGCGCCGCCGGATCCAACCCCGTGGTAGGTTCGTCCATAATCAGGAGCCGCGGCCGATGGAGTAAACTCTTAGCCAATTCCACTCGCCGCCTGAGCCCGCCGGATAACTCGTCCAACTTATCGTCCAGTCGATCAGCGATGCCCAGTTGTTCGGAAACTTCCGCAATACGACTCCTGGCTTGCAGGCGTTCAAGTCCGTACAGCACTGCCTGTACACTGAGATTTTCACGAACGGTTAATTTCCCATCCACACTTGGTGACTGAAACACAACTCCCAAATCAAAACGAACCTGGTCGGCACTCTCCATCACATCCTTGCCAAACACCGTGAGGCTTCCCTGCTGGGGCATGATCAATGTGGAGAGCAAACGAAAGAGTGTGGTTTTGCCACTTCCATTGGGTCCCAGCAAACTAAATAGTTCACCGGCAGCGACATCGAAAGTGATGTGATCAAGTGCCAGTCGGTCGCCATAATGAAATGACAATGCCTGAAAGTCAATCGCCCGTTGGTCCGACATAACGGAATACTCCGACGCCGTAGCCGTCCGCCGGCTCGTGGCATCCCTTAAATTCTAGTGACCCGCATCGTCACCTGGAGAATGATCTTCACCTGTATGCTGATGGCCTGCACCGATAACCGCTGCGTCATGCTGAGGGATATCATAGGCCGCTCGATCCGAACGTTCATCGGTATAGTGATTCGTTCGTAATCCCACATCAGGTACAAGCATGACGATTAAAAAGAGACTCATGATTGATGCCGGAATGGTCAGAACCCATTTCCAGGTTCCCACTTCCCACTTCAAGTGCATGAAGAAAGTGATGACCAGAAACGCTTTGACACAAGAGACGGTGAGCATGATCCCCCAGCCACTCAATTCATTCCCATCAAAGACTCCGTTGGAAATCATGATCCCAATGGCTGTTGAAATTGCTGTACAAATCAACAACCCAAAGAATACCTTCCAATAGGTCTTACCATGATCATGATCTTCATGATCGTCGTGGTGTTCAGCAGATACATTGTGGTCGCTCATTTAATTACTTTCAATTAGCAATCAGGGGCAGAAGTTTTGTAGAAAATCTTTCGGGATATCAGAACAGATAAAACAACGGGAACAGGAAGATCCAAACCAGGTCAACAAAGTGCCAGTACAGTCCGGCGTTTTCAATGTAGTTAGAACGCGATTTATCCAACGTCCAAAACATGGGAAAGGCAAACAGGATCAATCCCACGATCACGTGGATGGCATGAAATCCGGTCAACAAAAAGTAGGTTGCCGAGAACATGTTGCCACTTGGAATATGCATTGGCAATATCAGACTGGAATCCCCTTCTCGAAGCTCGGCATTCACTCCCGTCGCATCATGGCCGTGGCTATCTTCTTCTGTATCATGGGCATGTGCAGCAAGCTCGGTAAGGTATCCCTGCCGTGCTTCCAGAATCTTCTTTTCAAAGGCCAGCAAATTCAGAACATCTTTGTCCTCGCCGGCAGCCTCCACCTCGTTAGGAAGCTGAGGGAGGCGGTCAGCGATGTAACTCAGTTCTGCCGCGTGCGTCGCCTTTACAAGCTTCCCGTATCGGGCTTCGATCGGATAAACTTCCTGAGAGACGGCAATCAGGACGTCACGGTGATTCAAACCAGTGACCGTCGGATTCCCATGAGTATTGGGAACTTGTCCAACCACATACTCAGCCCATTGGACCGAATGGTTCAGGAAGTTCGTTATTAATTGTTCGGGAGTAACGACTTCGTCGTTTTCCGTCTCGTCTGGGATGTCTGAAACGTCTGGCAAATTGGCTGCCGCTTCTTCGGCGGCAGCGTCCGTGGCTGCGGCTGCCAATGGCACGGCTTTTGCATCGATCAGTTTAGCTCGCAGCTCTTTGAGATAATAAACATCGGCTTGTTCGTAAAGCAAACTGCGCCCACCCGGATTAGGGTGAATACCATAAGCAAATTTGCCTGAATATTCGACCAGCTTGATTCCCAGAAAGGCACATCCGCACAGGAACGTAAATGCCAGAAATCCTTTAGCTTTGGTAGTGTCATTCTTCTTGGTCGCTTCGTACGTCAAAACCACAGTGAAACTGGAAAGGATCAGAATGAATGTATTAATCGTCCCCAGTAACTCGTTCACATGCACGTCATGCGGGCGTGGCCAGGTACCAGCCGGCGAACCAAATCGTAAAACGATATAGGTTCCAATTAGTCCGGCAAAGAACATAATTTCAGTCGACAGGAACAACCACAGACAAACCTTTCCGTTGTTAATCGGCAAAGCTTCCTCGTACTCCAACTGAAGGTGTCCATGATGGTCGTCATGGCCATGTTCTTCGTGATGATCTCCGTGATGATCCTGGTGATGATCTTCGTGTTCGCTCATTTTTTCTATTTCGACTGTGAGGTCTATTTCATTCGAATCGGTTACCACTGATTCGTTCTTTGATGATGTTCGGTTAACCCGCCGTTGGCAAACTTAATAATGTAAATAACACCAATGGCAGGTAAATCAGACTCGCTCGCAGCAGCGTACGAGCTGTTGTTTCGTTAGCATTCATGCAATAACGGATTGCACAAAGCAGTTGGAATACTCCCAAAGTAAATATCAGTACGAGTTGTACCCGGCTATCCGGCACGCCTCCAATAGTCGCCAGACTTACCGGCAACACTGCCAAAGCCCCGACAACTGCTTCCAATCCTGACCGGCGTAGAGTTGGATCGACGACCGTCCACATTTTCATACCGGCTTCGCCGTATTGTTTTCGATACAGGTAAGCGATCGCCATGAAGTGTGGGAACTGCCAGAAAAACATCAGCAGGAAGATTGCCATCCAGCGTGCATCAGTCCAACTTCCTTCGACGGCAGCCCATCCCATGAGCACTGGCAATGCTCCGGACACTGCTCCGACTGCCGTATTCAAAGGCGTTCTGGTTTTCATCGGAGTATAGGCGGCAACGTAGATGACCCAGGTAATAATCGAGAAGGCTGCAGTTAACGGATTGACTAACACAGCCAGATACGCAGCGCCCACGACAAGGCTTACAGCCACAATTACTTTTGCCTGCTGACCACTGATACGACCTGCGGGAATAGGTCGATTCTTCGTACGTGGCATTTGGGCATCTAAATCACGCTCAAGCCACTGATTCATTGCACTGGCACTGCCGGCGGTGAGCAAAGTCCCCACCAACGCATGAACAATCGCCAGAAAATCGGGTTGTCCCCAGCGAGCAACATAGCCTGTAATCGCAACGGTCACCATGACCATCATAGAAATACGCGGTTTGGTTAACTCAACATAGTCAGACAGACTCGCGCGCTGGCTTTCCGCCTGCTCGTCGTATCTTAGAACACTAATGCTCATTGACTTGTTTCCTGTTTACC
>DEAW01000233.1 GCA_002348315.1 Planctomycetaceae bacterium UBA2972
CTGATGAAGTGAACGCCATCTGCTCCAAGAAAGTCAACGCTTTGCACGTAATCCTGTGAACCTCCCAGAGAGATCTCAGCCACCAGGCTCGATGTGTTAATGAGCTTGACAACTTTATCGAGGCCACCGGTTAGAATCCGTGAGCTGTCAGGTGAAAATCGAACTGCGGATACACCATCGGCATGTAATTCATCATATTTGCGGACTTCCCAATTCTCAGTGTCCCAAACTAACAACCGGTGGCTCAGACTTCCTGCAGCCACGTATTTTCCGTCAGACGAATAATCCACGCTGTAGATAGCATTCGTGGAGCCGTTCGGAAGTATTTGATGCGTGGTCATATTCGTGGGCGCTGACGGCAATCAATTAAACTGGTAAACCCGATTCGATACCAAGCGTATTGCAAGTGTCCTGGATCATTTCAATCGTCGTCTGAGATAATTCAATGCCCTCGACACGACGTGTAGCCCGGGTGTTGTATTCGATTTCCCCGGGCATTAGAATTCGGTTGTTTTCGTCCATGAGCTTAGCGCTGCGGACGTAATTACAATAACGCTCGACTTCATTATAGAAGTAGTCCTCTGTTTGCAGTTTACTACGGTCCATGATGATTGACAGCATGCCATTGCTTAAGCGGTTAGCGCGTTCCGGATTTGTACACGAGCCGCCTGTGAGTGCGCCGGCCATCATCTCGATGATCATGCTTAATGCATACCCTTTATGACCAGCGATCGGCAAAATAGAACCTGCGGGAGGGCCGTAAAATGTCTTGGGGTCGGTCGTCGGTTTGCCTTCGCTGTCGATGATGCAGCCTTCCGGAACCTGTTTTCCGGCATGCAGGGCAACTCGGATTTTTCCTTCTGCGATTGTACAGGCAGACATGTCCAGAATCAGTGGGAATTCGCTTTGAGTAGGAACACCGGCGGCAAAAGGATTGGCCGATAATCGCCGTTCAATGGCTCCATAGGGAGCGACGAGGTTTCCCATACCACTAGTGTTTACAAAGTGTACGGACACCATTCCTGCTTCGGCACACATTTCAGGCCAGTCCCCAATGCGTCCCAGATGAGCACTATCCTTAAGGGCGATGACTGCAACGCCATGTTCCCCGGCACGCTCGATCCCCAGCTGCATGGCCTGTTGTCCAATCGATTGGCCAAGACCGAACTTCCCGTCCACAACGACCATAGAACCATTATCCGTTTCGATGTCGATGGTTTGGTTTAGAAGCGTTTTGTCTTCCCTGATCCAGTTGATATAGGTCGGGATGCGGATGACGCCATGAGAATCGTGACCCGAAAGATTGGCATTTACGAGACGTTGGGCCACCACTTCGGCTTCGGCGTCATTAGAGCCAACAGCCTGAAAGATGCGTCGCGTGAGGTCGATGAGGAGTTCAGCCTGAAAGATCATTAGGTTTGCCTTGAAGATGGGGAGTTAAGTTAGTTTGAAAGTTTGGGGAGATTAATTAAACACGAGTGAGTTTTTGTAGTGCGGGACAACCGTCAGGAGCGAGCCCACGGCCACCACCGGCGGCCCAGACGACTTCGGTTAAATACAAATCGCCATTGGCGTCGACCCGGACGTTATGGGGAGCATAAAAATCTCCGGCTTCAGCCGTTGCATCACCTCCTGCGATCTGACAAAGAACGTCTCCCTGTTGGTTCATAACCGTGAGGCGGCCTCCCGGAGCACCTTCGTACGGAGGTTGGTTGCCGGGAAACATGCCAGCTCGGTATCCGAGTTCGAACACATAGACTTCTCCATCCGGCCCGAAATCGAGTGAGGCAGGTCGGGCTAAATTGTCGATCAGGCGTATGAATTCGCCCTCGGGACTAAAGATTTGGATGCGATCGTTTTCACGGTCAGCGACCCATAGTTCTCCATTGTCTGCAATTCGTAAGTCATGAGGGACAGCGAATTGGGATGGCTTTGTCCCGGGGTCGCCCCAGCTTCGGATATGTTCGCCCGTCGAAGTGAATTGATGAATCCTGGCGTTGCCGTAGCCGTCTGACACATAGAATCCGCCGTCGTTTGTGAGAGCCAAATTGGTTGGGTAATTGAAGGGACCGGCGGAATATTTAATGTTGCGGTAATCCACATCAATCGCGCCGGTATCAGCCTTTTGGCCTCGAATACCGAGCGTTAGCAATTCATTGCCTTGAAGGTCATATTTAGTTACGGTGTGAGCAAAGTCGTCCGTGCAAAAGACTTCATTGGTCGGTGAAATGGTTAGTCCATGAGGACGTGCGAAATTTGTATCTCCCCAGTCGCCAAGGTAATTTCCCTGGGAGTCAAAGTAGATCATCTCGCGATCGCCACGGTTGTATACGTAAACGTTATTTTCTGCAGTGAAGTGAACGGCGACAACGTCGAGCCAGTTCACGCCTTCCGGTTTGCGTGCCCAGGCAGCATTTGCTTCAAACTGAAAATCGCTATTGCCAATTGTTTTAATAGTCATGGTTTATTTTAGAGGTAGTTTTCTTGGCATGGCTGCCTCCGTTTCAGTCAGCCATGCACTCAATTCATTGTTAAGTCGGTTGGCGATCCTTGGGTGCACGCGGGCCAAATTGTTAGTTTCGCTTATGTCTTTAGTGACATTATAAAGCTCCAAAGCACCGCTTGTGTAATGACGCACCAATTTGTAGGGACCGCTGCGAACAGCACCTGCCAGTGAATTGCTGCGATGCCAGGCATAGTTGGGAACGTGAAAGTAGATACTCCTACGATCTAATCGTTTACCGCTAAACAAAGGTGTTAATGACTCGCCATCACAAAGAGGCTCTGCGGGTAACCCGCAAGCATCCAGTATCGTGGGAAAGAAATCCATGCTTATGACGGGCGTGTTATTAACTTGACTCGCTTTGATAGTTCGGGGCCAGCGAATCATTAAAGGGACTCGTATCCCTCCCTCGTAAATATGTCCTTTGGATTCCCGTAACGGACGATTGTCGGACACTCCGGCAAAACCACCATTGTCAGAAGTGAAGATGACCAGAGTGTTTTCAGCCAGTCCGCGGTTTTGAAGATGGCTCATGATCTTCCCGAAGGAATTGTCCAACGCTTCGATCATGGCACCATAGCGAGTGTCATTCAGTCCTGGGCCGGTCCGGGTTTTGTACTTCTCGACGAGATGTTCCGGAGCCTCCATTGGCCAGTGAACAGAGTAATTCCATAAGCAGGTAAAGAACGGATTGCCATTGCCATTGTCGATGAATTGGCAAACTTCATCTGCTAATCGATCCGGCAAGTACTCTCCTTCTTTCCTGCTGGGTAGGTTGTGAATCTTATAAGGGTCAAAAAAAGTCGGCGGCCCGCCGTAGATGCACCCACCAACATTTAAATCAAACCCCTGATTTTCCGGGTAGTACTTCGCAGCCCCTTCTCCCTGTGGGCCGACGCCGGTTCCGGCGATGTGCCATTTGCCAAAGAATCCGGTTCTGTATCCCGCAGCTTTAAGGCGCTCAGCGATGGTTGTATAAGATGGTGCCAGATGGTCTACCATTTCAGCGCCCGTGTAGGCGGCATCTTTGGGAGTAAACTGTTCCCGGTCCGGGATGTGATTGGTAATGCGTAGCCTTGCCGGCGACAAGCCAGTGATCAACGCTGCCCGGGTTGGCGAACAGACGGGGGCCGCTGCATAGGCATCGGTAAAACGTATCCCCTCTGAGGCAAATTGATCGAGATGAGGTGTCTCGACAAGTTGGTTCCCCTGACACGCTAAATCCATCCATGCTAAGTCATCGGCCATCACCAAAACGATGTTCGGAGCTAGCGCAGTCGTGTCCATTTCGCTTGCTAAGATCGTACCTGTTAAACCCAGGGCTGCAATTAACGGCAACAATGATTTGCACACGTGAGAAAATCCCTATATAGCAATTTGGAGAAATTGATTATTCTAGTAGTTTGGTTAGGGCGCTATTATATCAGGGTGTGCCCATGCACGGAGGAATAGACATTGATTCGTTACATTCTCATTGGCCTGACCGTTGCTTGCACTGCGCTGCTCGTTGCTATTGTAACGATGTTGGTTTTAGAGCGGCAAGCAATGCCGGACTTTTCCCTGGTAGGTAAAGACCTGACGGCGAATGCTATTTCGGAAGTACCCTCGGGGATGGAGACTCCGCAGCGTGAGTTCGCTGTAATCTCAGAAATTGAATTGGCCGAGGAAGAGCAGGTGATTGCTCTGGAAGTGGATGGTCAGGCTTATGCATTTCCTAAACTTTTTATGGCTGGTGAAGGGAATCATATCGCATCGGAGATTCTGGGTGAGCTTCCTGTCGTAGTGTGTTACTGTGATGAAACTGAGTGCGTACGGGTCTTCGCCGATAGTTCTGCGGAACGAAGAATCGCTTTGGAGCAACAGGGACTACTGGATGGTGGCCTGGCGGTTACTTATGCTGGTAAAGTCTATAAACAGGATTCTAAAGAGATCCCACTGCCTGAACACGAATATACGCTGGTTACGTGGGGAGAGTGGAAGGCTGCCAATGCACAGGGCTTAGTGCTGACCGAGCAGATCTGGGAGGAAGACCGGGATTCACAAGAGCAGCGATAAACAACTCGCTTAGAATAACTCGTGAATCGGTTCGCCGTGATAAATCTGGTGTGGACGATTTTCCGCATCGTACCAGGCAGCTGTCGCCGGGATTCCCAGGGCATCATAAATTGTCGCGGCCATATGTTCAGGCGTCTTGGGGTTGTCGACCGGGTAGCCGCCATGTTTATCCGATTTGCCGACCACATTGCCTCCCCGTACACCACCACCGGCAAACCATACGGATTGCAATGCTCCATGATGGTCTCTTCCGGGGAATTCATAATGAGATGGCAATAACGAAATCTTTGGCGTACGCCCAAATTCACCTGCCATGACAATCAGAGTTTCATCTAATTCGCCAGAAGCCTCCAGATCATCGAGCAACGCCCCAAGTGCTTTGTCGGTAGGTGGGAAGAGTTTCTCCTTGAGGTGAGGAAAGGCGTTTCCGTGTGTATCCCAGGCTTCGTCGTTTCCTAGGTTTACCTGCACCATGTTGACTCCGGCTGCTACCAGACGTCGTGCCATCAGCAGAGACCAGCCGAAACAATTCTTACCGTATTGTTCCTGCACTTTCTCGTCGGCGTTAGTTACGTCTAAAGCAAATTGAACTTTAGGATCGGTCAACAACGAAATAGCCTGCTGGCGATAACGATCAAATTGTTCCGTCTGAGCGGATTGATCGAGTTGGCGTTTCTGGTCGGTGACCGAACTAACAAGCTTCAATCGGTCGACGAATCGGTTTTGAGCCAGGCCGTGTGGAAGTTCCAGATTGGGGGCTTCGTAGGTTCTGGTTTTGTCGGAATCTCTTCGTTGATGATCGAAGGCGTATTCAGGAAATGCTCCATAAGATTGACGATGGAAGGAAGCAGCCTCAATGAACCATGGATTGGCTTGTTCACCCATTTGGCCGGCAAACTGACCGGGAATGACGCGGCCTGACTGGTGGACAAGTCGTTCGGGAAGAATCGCTACAGGCGGCAAGTTGTTTTGCGGTACCGTGACCGTGTTGGCGACCGCTGCCATGGCCGGATAGTCGGTTGGCTTGGGGGATGACGGATTAAAACCGGTAGGAACGTCCGTTCTTCCAGTCAGCATAACGTGGTGGCCCTGCGAATGTTCATTCCATTTGTGTGTTAGGCTTCTAACGATCGACCACTTTTCACTACGTTTAGCTAACTCAGGCAAATGCTCACAGATTTGTAATCCTGGGGTCGCAGTAGAGATTGGATTGAATTCCCCTCGAATGTCATCTGGGGCATCCGGCTTCATGTCGAAGCTATCCTGCTGTGCCAGGCCGCCTGAAAGGAAGATGTAGATCACCTTTTTCGCCTGACCTCCCGTGGTGTCATATCGTTTTTGGATCGGCGCAGCCTGTAATGCCTGAACATGATTCATGCCGAGTCCGAGCAATCCAATACTTCCAGCTTGAATGGCGAAACGACGACTGACCTTAGGGTGATGAAACGATTGACAACTCATAATGAACCTTTGTATTGATACTATGGCTTTCCTTTATTGTATCGACAAACCTATTCCCAGTTCCAGAGTATCTGTTCAAGCATTTGAAAACATGAACGATTACAATGGAATTATGAGGGTAATGATCCCCTCTTATGGGTAGTTTTAGTCTTAACCACGGAAGTTGTGAAAATGTTACGTCCCTTCTTGTTTCGCCTTTTATTAGTCGGATTTGTATTCTATTTACCAACGCAGCATGCACAGGGACAAGGGGTCGGGGCCGGCTATACCGATCATGTTAATCTGACCTATTACCTGGACGAACAAGGCAATCGACAACCTGTTGAATCGATTGCAGATTGGGAGATTCGACGCAAACATGTTTTTGCCGGAATGCAACAGATCATGGGGCCCCTGCCTCAACCGAAAACACCGGTCGCATTAGACGTGGAAATTCATGAAGAAGTTGTGCAGGAGAATTATGTGCGCAAACTGATTAGCTATCATACGGATTCAGAACAGCGTCGTGTGCGGGCCTATCTCTTTCTCCCTAAACGCTCGGGAAAATCAGCTGCCGTGCTTTGCCTGCATCAGACT
>DEAW01000044.1 GCA_002348315.1 Planctomycetaceae bacterium UBA2972
TTCATCCCTACCATCCTATGTAGTGATGTGGGATCACCGTGGTGGTCCGATCGGTGGCGCTCAAAACTGGACTTCCGGGTTTTTACCGGCAACATATCAGGGAACACCACTGCGAAGCGTTGGTGAACCAATCATCGATTTGAAGCCGGCAGTGAAATTGCAGACCGGCCAGCAGGAATTACGACTCGGGATGCTCCAGAGGTTGAACCATCAGTTTCTGAAAGAGAATCCAATGGAGCAAGCATTGTCTGCTCGGATGGATTCCTATGAGCTGGCCTATCGTATGCAATTCGCAGCTCCCGAGGTGGTGGATATTGAGCAGGAGACACAAGAAACTCAGGATCTTTATGGATTAGACCGTCCGATCAGTTCCTACTTTGGAAGACAGTGTTTAATGGCCAGGCGGATGGTTGAACGGGGAGTGCGGTTTGTCCAGATTTATTCCGGAGGTGCCGATCAGCAACTGAGCTGGGATGCCCATAGTAGCTTGACGGCGAATTTGGAACAACACTGTCCAGAAGTGGACAAACCCGTGGCCGGTTTATTGAAAGACTTGAAACGCAGAGGCCTGCTGGAAGACACATTGGTAGTCTTTGGTGGTGAGTTCGGTCGCATGCCGACGAATCAAGGAACGATTGGGCGTGACCATAACCCTCGTGGATTCACGATGATGCTGGCAGGTGGAGGCGTGCAGGGCGGTATCACTTACGGAGCGACGGATGAATTCGGTTACGCTGCCGAGAAGAATCCCGTATCCATTCACGACTTCCATGCGACATGTCTTCATCTGCTGGGTATGGACCATGAACAGTTGACTTTTCACCATCGGTCGCGAGATATGCGGTTAACCGATGTCAGTGGAAATGTCATCAAAGACATTCTCGCCTAATCCCACGACTGCCTAATTGTATAACTGTCTAACTGGCTACACGTCCATCCGCTTGCCCGCCATATCCCGAAGGGCGAAGGCCGGGGCCACATGTTACGCATGCAAAGCTGAAATTTTATAGACCAACAGCGAAGAGAAGACGATCAGACCGACGACACAGCCAGCGACAATATAGAAGCTATTTTGCAGGCCTTTTTTGTCGGCTTTACGACCTACCAGATATGGAACGATAGCCCACCCGATGCCACCGATACAGAAGAATAGCCCAATCGCTCTACCTTGCAACGAGACATCAACATGACCCACAAGGAACGCTATTAAGATCGGGAATATAGGGCCGAGGATAAGTCCGGCGCCCAGCACCAGAACATTGGTTTTACCAGCGTTCTTACTTGTTATCAGCCCGTAAACAACGGCCAACAGAATGACTGCCATCGCAATAATCGCTAGTTCATGGCTACCGTCAGGTAATGCTAGTGCTGCAATTAGCCGGGAGACCGTAAAAGTAAACCAAAAGAGAGAGAGGAGCCCCGTCGCCTTTGATTCAGCCGTACCACGATCAATCATAAGCGTAGTTGCCCAGGCACCTACACAGGCTTCTACCGGAACATGGAAGAAGAAGGCGATACAGCAAAGAATGACTACACTATCTGTAAATAGATCCGTAAAACCAAGTTCGCCGACGGCAGTATCCGGTTGAGGATCTCCAACGGAAGACTCCGTTGTGGCCGCTGGTGGATCCTTCAATTCAGCAAATCGATTTACGAATTCATCCAGATCGATGGTGAAGCAAAGAGCTAATGGGACGGCAGTGACGACGGCAAACGAAAAGAATGTCTGTTTCAGGCCAACTTTCTTAATCATAAACGTAATGACAATGGGCATGAGAAAGGCTCCCATACCGAAGATGAAGTCTCCGAGATTCATGGCGAAGGGGAGGTTTTCAGCACTGACATCCGCTTCACTCAGAAACGCGGGGCCTTGCAATGCGTTGAGTACGTTAACTAATGCTGACCAACCTGTTCCCAGTAGCAGGATGGAAACCAGTGCCATATTGTATGTTTTGAGGGTAGCCAGAACGATGACACTGACGATCACCAGAATAAATCCGGCTTCGACGACGAGATTTCGTCCCTGAGTATCGGCGAAATATCCGGCGGCAAAGGCCATGGGGATGAGCGTAAACCCGAAGACGCTGATTAACTGGCCAATACGTGACTCAGGAATATTGAGCTGTTTAGACAGAGGTACTTTTACGCTACCGATTAAAGCATGACACATCCCGGCAATCGCCAAAGCCAACGTCTGCATAACTGTAAGATTCATGTCCATCGCTAAGTTGCCACCTAATCACTTAAGATTGAGAAATACATGGGTATGTATATTTATTTAGTCTTAACTTACGTAAGCTTCCATTACCCTGCCAATGCAAACGTAATACTCCCGGCTAGTCATTATACAAGATAACGGAACACATCGAGCTTCGCGTTATCCTGAGAGTAGCCAATCTTTTCTTCCCGAGGTTATAAGGAGACACACAAACCGGGAAGAGGAAGGCAACAACGCAGAGCCTCAGCCTATTTATTGCTCGACCGGACAATCTACCCGAGTTCTTCGATTGCTTCACCGAACGGAAGGATCGGTATTGGGCGACCTCGTCGATCGTGTAAATTCTGACTTGGATCAATACCAAGGAACCGATACACCGATGCCAGAAAGTCATTCGGATCAAGAGGACGATCTACCGGGTGTTCTCCACGAGCATTGGTAGAGCCGATTATCTGCCCCATTTGCATCCCGCCACCTGAAACTAAGATCGACATCGCATCGGCCCAATGGTCCCGCCCCGGAGCAATTGGCACCGCCGCGCGTCCCATGTTAACTTTCGGCGTTCTTCCAAACTCGCCACACGCAATGATTAAGACACGCTGATCCAAACCACGATCGTACAAATCAGTAATCAACGCAGACAACGCCTGATCGTACATCGGCAATCGAACCTTCATCGAATTGAAAATATGCTGAGCATCTCCATGATCATCCCAGGTTGGCACAGCATTGGTCGCTTTACCAAAATCAAGCGATACCATCGAACAACCAGCCTCAACTAATCTTCTTGCCAGTAATGCACTTTGTCCCATTCGATGATGACCGTATTGCTGCCTCGTACTATCCTTCTCTCGTGATAGATCGAATGCATGAGCCGTCGCTGAAGAACTTAAGAGGTCCACAGCCCTGGTTTGATACTCATCCATCGCCAGAATACTACCATCTGCATCGATATCACGTCGCATACGATCAAATTGCTGCAATAAGTATCGTCGGTCACCAATACGCGGCCGAATCTCCTCTGACACTTGCACATCCCGCACTTCATAATCAGGTAAGTGAGGTGACGAATCAAAAACAAATGGAATGGCACTCGGCCCCAAATAGGCCGGACCGCCTCCCTTGAATACCGATTTGTTAGAAATAAAGTGTGGGACGGTGGAATCTTCAGTTTCCTGCCGCAGTTTACCAACGATCGTATCAAATGCGGGATAGTCGCTAGTTAACTTGGAGATGTTCTTCGGCACATAGCCTGACAGGAATCGAGCCGCACCGCCGGGATGATCCGTCACCGTATGACTAACCGAACGGATCAAAGTGAATTTATCAGCCAGTTTGCTTTGCAGTGGCAAATGTTCACAAAGATCAATGCCACTAACGTTCGTGCGAATACTACTGAAGTCACCTCGATATTCGACCGGTGCGTCCGGCTTCATATCGTAGGTCTCCATATGACTGGGACCACCTTCGAGCCATAACAGAATAACTGCTGTATCCCTGTTCGCCCCCGGATTTGCAGCTCGCAAACGGTATAAGTCGGAAAGGCCAAGTCCACCAAGCAGCAACGACCCGGCTTTAAGCCATGACCGCCTGTCGAGTTTTAGGCCATTATTCATAATGATTCCGGATGGATGATAAGAAGCTGCTCTTAGAAATTCTATTATGCCAAAAACTGAAGACAACTGGCCAGATTACTATTCGTACCTTTCATTCAGGTCTAACTGCCTAATTGTCTAATTGATTAACTGCCTCACCGTCTCACTTCCCAATTGCCTCCTTGTCTGTTCACAGGATAAGATAGGGTCTACATTTTATTTTACGCTCTTTCTTCGCCCTATCTCCGTCCCTAGCTCATGAAACTAATTACGACACTGTTTCTCGTTCCACTTCTGAGTCTCACCATTCAGGCACAGGATTTCCAATCTCTCTTTAATGGCAAAGACCTCTCCGGCTGGGCTGGAAAGACAGAGTTTTGGTCTGTCAAAGACGGCGCAATCCACGGCCAAACCACTAAAGAACAACCGACTAAGGGAAATACGTTTCTGGTCTGGCAGGACGGTCAAGTTGCAGATTTTATCTTCAAAGCAAAAGTCCGTTTCTCCGGAAATAACTCCGGCGTCCAATACCGAAGCGAGCTCATCGGCGAGCCCAAAGATTATGGCGTCAAAGGGTATCAGGCTGACCTCCATCCTAAGCCAGAGTACTTTGGCATGCTTTATGCCGAAAAATGGCGAGGTATCGTTGCTCAGCGATTCCAACGTGTCATCGTGGGTGAAGACGGAAAGCCACAGGTTATCGGGGAAGTTGGCGATAAGAATCAGAAACTGGTCGACACCGACTGGAATGAACTCACTGTTATTGCCGTAGGACATCGGCAAATCCATCAGGTAAATGGGATTACCACAATGGATCTGACCGACAA
>DEAW01000247.1 GCA_002348315.1 Planctomycetaceae bacterium UBA2972
GCTGCTGCAATTAAAGGAAGTCGCCATTTCAAAGCCTTAGATCAATTCGTAATTCGCTTGGAACCTTCGATAATAGTTCCATTCTGATTCTTACCATAATATGATTTTCCATCACGGCTCAATGTCACTTCGTCAACCCACGCACCATTCGGGGCTTGCGGGTCAAGCCACTTCATTATCAGCTTACGACCATCGACCTTCCAATAGGATTCCCCTGCTGTACCTGAAATCTCCCCCGAAACTTCAAAAAAGATGTGGTACGTATCCTGTTTGTTCACTAAATGAGCCCAAGCTCCAACTAAGGGAGAAAGTTCTTTTTTATTTCGTTGAGCCGCCACCGGATCTCGCAATGGATTTCCTACTGTAAACCACCCATCCTTCGTCCAGGTTACAGGCCGTACCTGAAGGATCCTCCCTTTCCGAACCTGATTGGCATCGTAAACGTGATGTACCAGGAAGTCTCCCTTTCGGCTTTGTAAAAAACTATTATGCCCCGGGCCTCGCCATCGCACATCACTAGCAAGCACCACTTCACCACCACCTTCATTCATCGATACCCCCTGGCGATCGACAAATGACCCCAACGGACTTTTACTGCGGCCGACTACCACTTTATACGTACTGTCTTTACCTGCACAGCAAAAGTCCCACGAAGCCATGAGGTAGTAATACTCGCCATGTCGCACTACAAATGGAGCTTCAATATTGGTCGGAAAGCCAGTTGAGGTCCGCTGTGCCAATCCCACGTAATCATCCTTGCCGGGAAACGGCTTGCCTGTTGTCGGATCAATTTCAATCCCTTTAATTCCCGTCCAGTAGGATCCCCAATAGAGGTATGCCTTACCGTCGGAATCCGCAAAAACCGCCGGATCAATCGCATTGTAATCACTCGTTTCAGCAAATGACTCGACAACTAATCCATGGTCCTCCCAACCATACTCCTTGTCTTGCGGATCCACCGATTTTGTTGACGCAACGCCAATGACGCTCCTTTGACTACCAAATGTTGAAACACTGTAATAAAGGAAATACCGATCATTCATAAACTGAATGTCCGGGGCCCAGATTCCATCACAACCAGGAATTGCCTTTTCTGCCCATGCTGGTACATGTTGCTCAAAAACACGCCCAATCGGTTTCCAGTCACGCAAATCCGTGCTGTGAAACACTTTAACACCATGACCGGTGGTGTAGACGTAATATCCAGACCCATTTTTCGCTTCGATGATCGCTGGATCCGGCATGCCTGACCGCAAGGCTTCCAGCGAAGTCGCGTCATACTCGTCAGACGTCTGTGCGTAGCACACACTGCTACAAAGCAAGGCAACTGCAAACACCAAAGGAACTACCAAAGTACGAATCAAAACAGCTTTCTCCAGAATTCTTTTCGTTAACCACGATCCAGTTCCCCTGTAGTATACTACCAACGTTGAACGTCCACATTGCTACTCTTCGATATCTCCTTCGGGACATCCTCCATGACCATTCCAACTCCTCTCCATACGTTGTTTTGCCTAAGCGTTTTTTTGTATACGCTCTCCGTCCCTGAAATAATAAAGGCCCAACCGCCCCAGCAGCTACGGCAGTCGGTTAACAAAGAACTTACTGCTCGAGGCCTCTCTCAAAAACCGGCAGCTTCAGTCGTTGCCACCATCGACAAAGTCACTCTGCATGAAAATGTAACTTACGCTGACCTCGGAGACCGCAAGTTACGCATGGACATCTACCAACCCCGGCAATCAGGCCTTAAACCAGCGATCCTGGTCGTTCATGGTGGTGGATGGTTTAAAGGCAACAAAGAAAAATTCCGGCCACTCGCTCGATACTTAGCTCAATACGGATTCGTGACAGCCGCCATCGAGTATCGCCTTGCCGGCGAAGCAATTTTCCCAGCAGCCGTCCAGGACTGCAATACCGCCACACGTTTTTTACGTAAGCATGCCGCAAAATACGACATCGACCCCAAACGCATTGGAGCCATTGGTGGTTCTGCCGGTGGTCACTTAGTAGGCCTCATGGCCACTTCCAACGGAAATCCTGAATTGCTCGGCACCATTTACGCCGATTACTCAAGCACGATTCAGTCTGCTGTCGTCCTCGCCGGCCCACTTGACTTGATTACAGGTCCGGTCGCAGAGCGTAGTCGACAAACTCCTGACGAATCCAACTCCAACCGATGGCTTGGCAAGACGCTCGATGATGCACCTGAACTGCACAAACTTGCATCGCCTCTTTATCGTATCAACAAGTCCACTCCCCCCATCCATTTTCTATTGGGTGAGCATGATTCACCACAACGCAATCTGCCAGCTCGAAAATTGCTTCACGACATGGAGACACGAAGCCAATTACACGTTTACCGATTTGGAATGCATGGCTGTTGGAATCAGGCTCCCTGGATCCGTCCACTAGCAGATGATGCTGCACGCCTTTTTGCACACGACTTAGAATCCACGCTACTCCTTCGCAACCTGCAACATGGCGATTCTCTAACGAATATTACCAATCACCACTCGCACCTCCTACTTAGCGACCTGGCAATCGACAACGGAAAGATCTCCGTGCCACGCTATCATTCACGGATCGGGCTGACCTACGTCAAAGGCGATCCCGAAAAAAAACCACTTCGAGTCGTTCCGGAGATCGAATACTGGGACATTCATCTCCCTGCAGACATTGCACCTGATGCTGAAATCTTCATGGAATTACTCGATCCACCTGTACTCGGCGCATTACCCAGTGTCGTCGCACAACAGGGTGCATCCCCTATCCACCTCAACGCACACTTTGCTGAAACCTATGGCGAAAAACTGAGATTTGAACCTCAACCGCACAAGAACACGATTGGGTATTGGGTCAATCCAGAGGACTGGTGTCGTTGGCGAATCTACGTGGAAACGCCAGGCACCTACGAATTAACCATCCATCAGGGTTGTGGGAAAGGACATGGCGGCAGCCTTGTAGCCATCAAATCGAACGAGCAAACGATCGAATTCACCGTTGAGGACACCGGTCATTTCCAAAACTTCAAACCCCGTATGATTGGCAAATTCAAGTTTGATGCACCTGGTGCTTACAACGTCGATATCCGTCCGATCCGGAAAGCCAAGGTTGCCATTATGGACGTCCGCCTGATGGAATTAACATTAAGCGAGTAACTCATGAATCGGTGAACCGATCACGAGAGAATGCGGACGTTGGCTTCCGTCATAGAGTCGAGTTTCCGGATCGACACCCAACAAGTGGTAGATCGTTGCCGCCATATCCGCTGGATCTCGAGGATGTTCCAACGGGTACGCAGCGGACTTGTCTGACTTCCCAAAGACGGCTCCCCCCTGCACTCCGGCACCCGCTAATGCCAACGAATAGACATAAGGCCAGTGGTCCCGACCTCGATTCTTATTGATTATCGGGGTCCGCCCGAATTCAGCGTTAATCACCACCAGCGTATCTTCGAGCATGCCACGCTGATCTAAATCATGAATCAATGCAGCCGCCGATTCGTCCAATGTTGGCCCCAGACTTTCTTTCATTTTTTTAGCGTTTTCACTATGCGTGTCCCATGATCCTGATGGAGTGTGACAATAGCTGATATTAACCATCGGCACACCTGCCTCGGCCAGCCTGCGTGCTAATAAACAACGCTGTCCAAATTCCGTCTTCCCATAGGCTTCACGAACAACCTGCGGCTCTTTCGAAAGATCAAAAGCTGCCTTAGTACGCTGGCTTGCCAACAAGGACACCGCGCGTTCAAAGTAAGGAGCAAGACGTTGAGCTTCCCCCTGCTTCTCTAAATCACTGGTAAAAGAATTGAATTGTTTTCTTAAATTGGCTCTGTCTGTGAGACGCAGCCCATCAAGACCTCCGGGATTTTGCAACGCTTCAATCTCAACATCGGCTTTCCGCAATGATTGATCGACCACAAAACTGGAATGCCCTCCACCCAGAAATCCCGGCGTTTGACCATGCAGTGTTGTACCATTGCCCCTGCGCATCAATGGACCAATCCGAACCCAGGCAGGCAAACTGTTTTGGCTGCCTTGTAGATGATCAAGCACTGCACCGAATGGAGGAAAATCTGTCTCGCTCGGTGGAAAATCTCCCGATTTACCATTTGGCCCGTGCTTGTGACCGGTCTGAGCCGGTAAACACGCCTGAACATGATTGGTGTTATCATGTGTCATACTGCGAACAATCGCAAGTTTATCGGCTTGTTTCGCCAACGCTGGAAGAAGCTCGCAGAATTGAGTCCCCGGAACACTCGTCGAGATTGCTCCGTAAGGGCCACGCACGTCAACCGGGCCGTTTGGTTTCGGATCGAAGGTCTCCTGTTGCGGATGCCCACCGTGCAAAAACATCATGATGACCTGTTTGGCTTTACCAAACGTCTGCCCCGACGCCGCCGAGGCTCTGTGATTCAGAAGATCTGACAGACTCAACCCCATCCCCATCAGACCTCCGACGCGCAACACGTCCCGGCGGTGGAACTTCGATCGATGTTCTGTTGGCGTCCCGGTCATTTCAATACTCTAAGGCTGCTTAATGTGCATCTATTAAAATAGTAGTCAAGTTGCTCCTGCCAAGTAAAGCAATCATTTGGCAAACACACGCTCCAACCAATCAGCACGCCCTTCTGCAGTTAATACATGCAGTGCCCGGGAATCATTCACTTTATAGATTGATGCAGCATAAGAGAGTGAATCGACCAACTCCCTGCGTTCCAGATTCTCACCCTGCATCGTCTTACCGACAATCACCCAGGTGGACCGTGGAGCGACAAGCGATATTAATTGACCAATATCACCAAGGTCCGACAACATACCCGGGAGTATCGCACCGATTTGTCCGTCTCCGTATTTCCGGTCGCTCTGCAGAGTCAGAGGTGGGTCCAGAGCGATCACCTGTTTAACTCGAGATTGCAATCCGGCAGTCAGCAACGTCGGCACGACCGCAGCACCAAGAGACACCAACGATACCGCAGGAACTTCTTCATACGCGGCTACCACCCAACCAACCGCAGCCTGCAGGTCGACTATCCACTGACCTGCCAGCGGTCGACCAATCCATGCAGCCCATTGAGCAGCATTATGATCCAGTGCAGCCCCAATCCTGTTACCTTTCGGTCCATACGGCCCCGTGGCACGCAACGTCACTTCCAACAAATCGATTCCATGTTCGATACACCATTCGCGTTCTTCTTTGGACAAAGGCGAGCCTTCCAATGAGCTGGCAATCAATATTTGTCGCCCTGTCCCTTTCGTCCAGCGAAATCCACAACGGACACCTTCTTCCGGAGAAACTTCGAACTGGACACTCACGCCCTGCTTCACTTCGGAAATAGCGATACCGTCGTGAATCTCCACTTTGTTTCCATGGCGTCCAACATGCCGCCGTATCATTCCCAATTTGGCTTCACGTTCCGCTTCCCAGTGTTCCACATGTACCGGTTCGACCTGACGACGTGCCATTTGCCCGGCGAATCGCCTGGCTAGTTTCGGCAAAGTCACGAAACTGGCTGGACGTTGTCCTTCCGGATAACACCGCAACAACTCCCGATCGACCGTTTCAATCGGAGGTTCTGCAATGGGGCTGCCATCTCCCTCGCCTTTGAGATGGAGCGTTACCCAGCCATACATCGCTTCCCGCATCGGCTGGTTATAGTCGTGCTTTGATTCCACCACTACGTGCCGTACGTTGTCCGCCGCACCAACTTTTTCAAAGACAACCGCCACTGCTGCCAAACTCTTCTTGGCTTCGGCGACAGAAAATTGGATACCGTCCTGCGTCGCATTAATGACCATCAATGCGCGAGGAGCAACAAGTCCAAGCACTCCCCATTCCTCGGTAAATGTCAGTGCACCGGGAACCAACTCACACATACAGCAGGCTACGCCAAGGTAAGCCTGGTAGTTACCGACACTACAAACCGGAATCACGGCCTTAAACCGTTGCTCCAGTGCTCCGGCATACATCGTCTGGTTTCCACCACCACTGGTCCCGGTAATTGCCAGATTTTCACTGTCGACATCCTCACGGCTTTGAAGATAGTCCGCACAACGCATGTTTTCGTAAACCTGAATACCTGCCAAATGACGCCCCGTGGCGTAGAGCATGGCTGCCGTCATCTCGCCATGATATTCACCCAACTGCTGGGCAATCGCTCGTTCACCAGCTCCAAACGCATCGACTGCCATGGCGATAAAACCAAGTTTTGCCAAACCAATACAGCGTGCCTGGACCGTCGGGTCCTGCTTAGCTCCCTTCCAATGTCCATG
>DEAW01000161.1:0-10802 GCA_002348315.1 Planctomycetaceae bacterium UBA2972
GACCATACTCTGATGTTTAGTGAAAACGTCGATGCTGGTAACTGGCTTGATGCGAAGCCGGCAGG
This sequence comes from Planctomycetaceae bacterium UBA2972, assembly GCA_002348315.1. Taxonomy (GTDB): domain Bacteria; phylum Planctomycetota; class Planctomycetia; order Pirellulales; family Pirellulaceae; genus UBA721. The sequence goes on from DEAW01000161.1 coordinate 66, forward strand.
ATTGTTATTTCACTGGATGCCAGCTGAACTACCTCCTGAAGGTGTGCAGATCATCGAAGTGTTAGGAATCAACAAGCAAGTCGGCGTTGGCAAAGGGAGGAACGATGTTCGATTCGCTCGCATCTCTTCCAACCATCCGGGAATCGCCAATGTGGTTTACGCTAGTGGCAGGACGGACAAGATGCATGAGAGTATTAGTCCACGAGTCTTGCAGTTGCTGATGATGTCCAGCGATCAGGAAGGCATGTGGCCCGGCTCGACGATTCCAATCTTAAGCCCGCCAGTACTGAAGTGACATGCCTAACTGAGTGAATCCCTGACGTCGCGAATGATCTGATCCATATCGTGCTGGTTGGGATCACCAATCATTTCCCGAATACGACTCAGATCGGGAACTCGTCTTCGAATATCTTCAAAGGATTCATCATAGGCTTCGGTGTAGGATTGGAATTCGATCTGTGAGTTGGATTCACAGAGCTCAATCACTCGTTCGGCCAGCTCTAAAATCGAAATCGGACAATCACTTCCAATGTTGATCACCTTCCCAAAGGCCTCTGGAGTTTCCATTAATCGAGTAATGGCCCGAGTTACGTCGTAGACATGAGAGAAGCAACGAGTTTGTTTTCCATCGTCATGGACTTTTAATGGGTCACCTGCCAGTGCCGCTTGTACGAATCGAGGCAAGACCATTCCGTAAGCCCCTGTTTGACGCGGACCCACGACATTGAAGAACCGCCCAATGACAATGGGAAGACTATATTCCTTGACACATGCTAGTGCCAGAAATTCGTCGATCGCCTTCGACACTCCGTAGGACCAGCGAGGTCGAGTCGTCGCTCCAAATACCAAATCGTCCTCCTCGGTCCAAACCTCTTTCGGGTTCTTCCCGTAGACTTCACTGGTAGAACTAAAAAATGTTGTGACGCTTTCGCCGCGTTCGATTCGCTGCCGTAACGCGGCTAGTAATAGTTGCGTCGGGTAAATATTGCGTTCGATCGTCTCGATGGGCTGTTTGGCGATCAACGCCACACCCACTGCAGCTGCCAGATGATAGACCTGGTCTTTTTCCTGAATGACTTCGTTGATGAGTTGTTCATTGCCAATGTCGCCATGGATGAACGTCAATTGCGGGTGATTTTTCAGATGCTTTAAATTGACAGGAGTACCTGTACTGAGGTCATCCACAATGGTGACGTGATCTTCGCGATTTAGCAATAATTCGGTGAGGTGAGAACCAATGAATCCGGCCCCGCCCGTTATCAGTATGTTGCTCAATTCAGATTCCCCGATTCATGCCTAAGTGACCACGTCGCACACTTGGTTTCCTTTATTTGTAGTACTTCTTATTATCGGAACGATTAGGGGACTGAAATCAGGCTAATCCGCTATCTACAGAGCGATAGTTTGTCGTAAACGGGCGGTATTTAGAGGTTAATCGGACAGATAACTTACCCATTCTCACACTGCTACCGCGTTCTTGTTTTCTCGGCACGCATCGTTCGCTAAACTGATAGTATTGTCGGTTGTTTCAAGTGGTTTTTTGAAACACCATTAGGTACGGAAAAAGAGAAGATTATGTTCATACGTAACCCACTACGCTCGCTTGGATTGTTCCTGATTTGTTGTGCTTTGCTTTCCTGTGTTTCTCCGATCATTCAGGCTCAGGAAGTCATCGAATTAAAGGCTGAATCTTCCGGGGATGCAGAAGATATTTATGCTGACGGAGCCGCCTACCAAAACGGTGGGAAGTTTGAGATTGCCATCGAAGAGTGGGTTAAATTTAGAGACGAATACTCGGATGACCCGCTCGCTCCCAAATCAATTTACTACCTGGGAATTTGTTCTCTCCAGTTGCAAAAATACGATGATGCAGCCGCAGCATTTGAGTTTACTGCGACTCGCTATGCCAAACATGAAAACTCGGAATCAGCGTACTTCTATTGGGGCAGAACCCGGTACGCGCAAGGGTTGAGTAGTCAGGATGCCAAGCAACGTAGCGAGTTACTAACCATTGCGATGACTGCCTTCGATAAGCAGTTGGAGTTGTTTGGTAAAGGAGCCATGGCGGATCAGGCGCACTATCTTCGAGGAGAGTCTGCTTATAACCAGGGAGATAAGACCAAGGCGATTGCAGACTATCGTGCGGTGGTCACCAATTTTCCAAAGTCAGGTTACCGGGAAGACGCAGTCTACGTGCTCGGGGCAACACTGGAAGAGGAAGAGAAATTTAAAGAGGCAGGTGTCGCTTATGATTTGTTCCTCAAGGAATTTCCTGAAAGTGGTTTGCGAACGGAAGTTCGAATGCGAAAAGCGGAGACGATTCTCAAGGAAGATAAGTTCGAAGAAGCGGCTCAGATTTTTGCGGAAGTGGCAGCGGTGGAAGGGTTTTCTCATGCGACCCACGCACGTCTTCGTCAGGCTTCCTGCCTGATCAGTTTAGAACAGCTTGATGATGCCTCGACAATTTACCAATCCGTCTACGAAGCCACTGAGGATGCTGAGCATAAAAAGACTGCCGTTCTGCAACTCAATGTGCTCTGTCGTAAATACATCGACAAGAAGCTGTTTGACAAATCATTATCGCTCGCCGAACAGATGGTCGTGAAAGCTGATACTGAAGATTTGAAAGTGCGATTCAAAATGGCGGCCGCAGATTCTCTCGATGGCCAGGCCAAGTATGCAGAAGCGCGTCCTAAGTATCTGGCGATTTTCAAAGATCATGCGAAGCACGTCTTAGCTGCCGATGCACTATACTTCGCATCGTTTGCAGCATTTCAGCTCAAACAATATGACGCAGTCCTTGGCGATGCGGCCGAATTTGAAAAGCAGTTTCCCGAGCACGATTTCGCAGCGGATGTTGCCAAATTGGTGGAAGAGTCCCGAGTGCTCAAGAGCGTCGATTTATTCAAGGCTGAGAAGTTTGCAGAAACTATCGAATTGCTATCCGCCGTGGTCGCGAACAGTCCTAAAGGAAACCGCACTGCTGAAAGCTTGCTACTGTTGGCTCGCAGTCAGGCTCGATTAGAAAAATATGAAGATGCGAAAGCGAGCCTCGGGAAGCTGATCTCCGGATTCCCGGAAAATAACCTGGTGCCTGAATCGATCTATAGACTGGGCGAATATCACTTTGTGGCTAATGACTTTGATGGAGCGATCACTCAATTTACTACCGTCATCGATAAGTACGCTGATACCAGTTTTGCCAAACAGTCTGTTGGACGTCGTGCCGATGTGAAGTTTGAAAAAGGGCGTAAGCAACTGGCTGACAAACAGGTTGATGAAGCGATTGCCACCTGGAATTCGATTCTTACTGAAGTCGAAGATTACCGATTGGCACATGCAGTACTTTATGAAGTGGCATTTGCCCTGAGATCTCAGGATAAACATGAGCAGGCTCGGGAAGTCTTCACGCAATTGATTACCAAACATGCTGACAGCGATTTGGCAGCGGATTCGTTCTTTCGGCTTGGAGAGTATCAATACGATGAAGGTGAATTCGTAAAGGCACTGCAGCACTATGAAAAAGCATTGGGTAAATCCAAAGAAGGTGAACTTCAGGAACTGATCCTTCACAAACTCGGTTGGGCAAGTTTCCGGGGAGAATCGTTTGAAGCAAGTGAAAAACATTTTGCCGAGCAGATCACCAAATACCCGGAGGGTGATTTGGTAGGCGATGCGAAATTTATGAGTGCTGAAAGTTTGTTTAAGCAGGATAAGTATCCCGAAGCTCTGGCTGGCTTTGAGCCGATCGTCGACCAAAAGTTTGATAGCAACCATTTTTCCGTATTGGTTTGGTTGCACGCTGGACAGTCTGCTGCTCAGACTAAGAAGTTTGAACAAGCACGTGGATTGTTGCAACGAGTGGTGGATTCAGAGCTTGAGGAAGCAGAGTCGTATCGCCATGAAGCTCACTTTGAAATTGGGTGGGCCTTTGATCGTGAAATGAAGTACGCCGAAGCACTCAAGAGTTTTGAAGCTGCTGGACGTAACCGCGGGGGAGTGGGTGCCCGAGCATTTTTTATGATCGGTGATGTGCATTTTAAGCAAAAGAAATTTACCGATGCGATTAAGCAATTTGATCGGACGTTATTGCGATTTGATTCGGACGACGCGAAACCGTGGCAGGCTCTTTCAGCATATGAAGCGGGACGTTGCAAAGAAGTTCTGGCCGAAGAGTCCAAAGATGCTGAAGTGAAGAAAGAGTATTTGCGGCAGGCTATCGATTATTACCAACAAATCGTGGACGTCTATGCAGACACGGAACATGTCGGCATGGCAAAAAGTCGTATCGAAGAATTGAAGAAACTACTTCAGTAACCCCGGAGGTTGCTTTCGGGAAGCTGTAGTTTTGGGAGACAGAGAAGGCGAGTGAATTCTATTTTAAATCCGAGCAAGAGAATATCAGCAGTCTTAAGTTTGATCCTGTTGCTGGCATTGGTCAGTGTCAGGAGTGGGCTTCAGGCACAGGATAATACCGCCGGTCCCACTGCCGGTGGCGATGCGACAAGCGATCAGGCGGTTGGTGTCGAAGCGACAGAAGATGGCGTGGTTAACACGCAGGAGTCAGAAGGGATCAATATCTTCTCGCTGATCGTGCAGGGGGGAGCGTTTACCATTCCGATCGGATTGATGTCACTGGTCACTGTGACCTTTGTGATCGAACGATCGATGGCACTTCGGCGAGACCGAGTGATTCCTTCGTCGCTGGTGGCAGAACTTGGTTTACTTGCAGAGGAGCAGGGGCAATTTGATCCGCGGGCTGCCTACCGCTTGTGTCAACGATACCCTTCCGCAGCGGCATCCGTCATACGGTCGATGCTGGTAAAAGTCGGGCGACCGCAGGCCGAAGTTGATCGTTCGACGACCGAAGCGAGTGAACGAGAAGCAGACCGGCTGTACGCCAATGTCCGTTGGCTCAATCTGGCTGCTGCCGTGACACCCCTGATGGGGCTGTTGGGAACGGTCTGGGGGATGATTCAGGCATTCCACGATACCACGGGCTTGCCACAAGGAGTCAATAAAGCAGACTTTTTGGCAGAGGGTATTTATGTGGCTCTGGTGACGACTCTCTGTGGTTTGTTGGTCGCTATCCCGGCTGCCGTGTTTTCCCATTATCTGGAAGGTAAACTGCAACGCTTATTCCATGAAGTCGACGAACTACTGTTTAGCCTCATGCCGCAGATCGAACGGTTCGAAGGACGCATGCGTTTTACCAGTGTCGATGATACGCAAGAATCCGCTGAATCTGCTGAAACTGAAACACCAGTTGAAGAATAAGGAGTAACAGGGCAAATCCTGAAAAAACAAGATGGCCGTCAAGATTAAGAATAGCCGAGCTCTGGGGACGTTGAGTCTCACGCCGCTGATCGATGTGGTGTTCTTGCTGCTTGTCTTCTTTTTAGTGGCTACAAGGTTTGCTCAGGAAGATCGAGAACTCGATGTGCTGTTACCATCAGCCAGCACTGCAGCAGCAGTTACGGCTGAACCAAACGAGATCGCCATAAATATTACCGAGCAAGGTAACTACTTTGTCGGCGGGCAAACGCTTGACGATACGGGGTTACTGCTAGTGCTTAACGAATCCGTGGCTGCTAATCCGTTAGGACAGACGGTCATCATTCGAGCTGACCAACGCGTTCCTTTTCAGTATGTTGCCAATGCCATGAATCTCTGTAACACAGCCGGAATTCATGACTACACAATTGCTACTGAGCAGTAGAGAGTTTCGATGAGTTTACCATCGCAGTTCGATGACATTCGTAATGAAGAACGAGTGAACGTACGTAATAAAATCGTACGTCGGTATGTTCCTCGTACTCGGGTTGTCTTCGACGAACAGCAATGGCCGGTCAATATCGCCTTGGTCGTGCTTGGTGGTTTCCTGATCGGAGGCATTTTTGCTTATCAACCGTTTGACCCGGAAGCGGTCTGGTATGCCAGTCCCTGGGTTTCCCTGGCGATTGTACTCCTGCTTATCTGTACGTCGATTCTTACATTTAGATATATCGACAATAAGAAGTTCAAACGGACCATGCAGTTCTCAGTGATCGTGTGTGCCATTATCCATCTGATGATGTTGGTGTATGCGCTTGAGAGTGAAGTCTTTTCCCGGGGCTGGCAAGGTGAAGTGGCACATAAACAACTGGTCAAAAAGAAACCTAAGAAACGCCTCGAATATCACCCCAGTCATCAACAGCAAAATGTTGAGAAACCGGATTTCCTGAAGCCTGTTGAAACGGAAATCCCCGACCCCCAGCCTCCGGAAGTGAATCGTCAACAGGAAACAACCGCTCCGGAGGAAATTCAACAACCGACCGTTGAAGAAACCGAACCGCAGCCGATGCCCGAAGTGGTGGAAAAAAGAACGGAGTCCTCAGCGGCCACACCCAGACAGGCAGATTCCACGTCGAAGCTAAGTCGTAATTCCGTTGAACTTCCCAAGCTCAATAATGTCTCGACCGATGTGACTCAGCCCACGAAGAATCGTCAACCCACTCAACCTCGAGTCACCCAATCGCCGTCGCGAAATGTCGCACGATCACAGTCCGCCGACAATCTGCAGAAGATGACTGTACCGGTAGAGGCAGAGATTCCCATTAAGTCGGAAGCCAATAACACGCAACGTGCACAAAGTGAAACAGCACAGGCGACCAATGATGCTCAACAAAAATCAGCAAATCGACAGGAAACGAAACTTGCTGATTTACCTAAAACACAAGTGACTCCTGTGCCAAATCAGACGGCACAAACGCAAGTAAAGGAAACCCCGCTCGAAGCTCCTAAGAATACGGTCGCACAGCAAAAACAAACCGCCACACCACAGCGGAATCCGGCAGAAGTGCAACCAACTCCCAATGTTCCGCAAGTAACCGACAGTCAGACCTTGAAGCGAGAGTCTCCGAGTCGTGAGCAGCCGACGGTAGCAAAAGTTCCTTCTCCGGCGATTAATCCGCGATCACAACGAGTCCCTCGGGATGTTCCGCAAGTAGAACCGGTGGAATCTCCGAATACCGCGGTCGCCCGGAATCAACCTCGAGTGCAACCACAAACGAATGCAACTACTCAGCGTGCAGATACCTCGAATCCGCAGGCCACTCGCTCCAGAGCTCCTGCGGATAACCCCAGCCCGATGGTCGTAGCCGAAGCAGTTAATCGACAAAACCGAGCAGATACGAGCCCGGCAGAGAGTTCCGCAGCGACGACACCGAATCGACGTCCAACCGAATTGGCAGCTGTGACTCCGGCCAATCAGCCTGTAGTTGAGGCCACGCCGGGGCAACCGAATAGGCCCGCACCCATGCTCACCGCCTCCGCTGCCGAGACGCCGCAGAAGCAGGCTTCGCAGAGGACCCCGACGCAGGCGAATGCTCAGAATGCTGCTGATGCTTCTATTAAAGTCGCAGCTCAAACGACAGACCGAGCGGTTTCCAGTCGGCAGGCATCGAATCCCAATGCTCAAAACTCACAGCAGTCAGCAGTGAACAGGAATCAGAGTGCCACGGCGAGTATCTCTAACCCGGAGACAACAGCAACTCAGGTCCAACGTCCAAACCAATTGGCTCAGCAGAATCCTAATCTCAATGCTGCTCAGGGAGATGTTGCTCGTACAAATACCAATCAGGTCACGAATCAAATTCAGAAATTGACCGCAGTGGATAGTAATCCTGCGGAGACGGCCTCAGGAAGTAACCTGACACAACGACGTGAATCTCAAGTAGCAAGTCAATCGGATTCGCCCAATCAAAATAATTCTCCGCAACGTGCTAGTAATGTCTCAGCAAATGTAGCCTCTCCGACCAATGCGGATACTCCGGCAAATGCCACTGCAGTCGCCGCCAATGACTCTCCATCCTTAGAGCAATCCCAACGGGCGACCTCCAAAGCTGAGTCGGGGCAATCCGGAGCCGCTGCCGGCGAAAATCTGGCCTCCCTGTCTGCTGCGGCGGACAGTCAGGCCCAGGTGTCTAATTCTGCAGCCGCGCGTGCTGAATCCACTCGGAATCAACCGGCGAATGCGGATAGTTCGTCACAGTCTTCGCAGGTACAACGGAATCGAACTCAGGCTGATGTGGCCTCCGCAATTCGAAAGCCAAACACAAATGCCGAAGCCGGAGTGGTAGCGTCCAATCAACCGAGCCAGGAAACGCTGGAAGCATCAGCCAGTGCTGATAGCAGCGCGGCCAGAGATGCTAACGCAGCCGATGTGAACGCAATGGCGGGAACTGCTTCGGCAGATACCGGTGATCCTAAGATCAAATCGGAAAACAGTTTCAGCCGGGCTTCCGGTGGTGGCGCAAAACAACTGAGTAGTGAAGCGGATAGCACAGAGATTGCCCGGAATGTTAGCGGCAGAAATTTTGAAGCACTGGCAACGAATACTAAGGCAGAGTCAGCAACAGCCGAAGCAGGTACTGATGGAGCTCCGGCGGCATCCGCACTGACATCGAACGAAGATGCTGCTTCGAAGGCCGAGTCAGGTGAATTAGCATCGTTGGCAGGAGATCGTTCAGAAAACGAATCCGAGAAGGATGAAGACCAGACGCTGGGCCAAATTGCTCAAAGTGATATAGCTCGTAATGATGACGCTCGTAGTGGCCCGGAAGGAGCGTCGACACAACTCGACGAAAACTCGGCTTCCACGGGGCAGGCAGTGGGACGTACAACGACTCTCGATAATGCCATGGCGTTGAATGCGGTGGATGTTGCAGCGGAATCCACAGCACCTGCTGCCACTGCCGGGGAACAGATTGCGGCGGCAAGTTCTGCTAGTGGTGGAGAATCCGGTGAGGAAGCGGCGGTTGAAAAAGCAGTAACCGGAGGAGCAGCTGATGCTGCAAGTCAATTGGCTGAGTCGGGTGGATCCAATGGGCCCATGGCCGAAGAGGTGCAACGTGCTTCCGGTGCTGTTAGTGAAACGGATGCTGAAGTTGGTGAAGCAACTGCAGGAGGTGGTACGGCAGCACCGGTGAGAACGAGTCGGGGAGCTCCGCTCATTGCGTTGGCAGATGTTCCTGAAATTATGGTGGAAGGAGCCGCGCAATCAGGTGGGACCCCTCAAGGCGGTGAAATGGTGGCTCAATCAGATCAGGCAGCAGATGCTCCGGGAGGAGTTCGAGCGCAAACCGATACAGCTGACTCGGGTGGCCCTGCCGGGGATACGACAGTCGAAGGCCAGGCTCAGGTTGCCGGAACATCGATCGGCGAAAGAAATGAAAAGGCTACCGGAGCCGAGGGAGTGGGGCAGCAGGCGTCGGAGACCGGAGGCAGCGAAGTTGGAAGAACAACGCGAGGTGGAGCAGCACTCGGAGATTTTGGACCTGTAGCTGTCGATGTTCCCGATGCCGGTAACCCGTCTCCCGGTGACAACCAGGATACAGAATTAGCAGGTGGTTATACCGAAGGTCCGGTGGCACAACCGTTTTCCGAGCCCGTTCCGGTGGATGCCGCGGCCGAACAGGGATTAGGCGGATTAGGAGAACGGCTGGCTGCCGATGCAGGGATTACGGATCGCCGAGCAAGTGAGGAAAGTGCCACGATTCAATTACGCCCTTCTCGCTTTCAACGTGAAGGTATGGCTGCTTTACCGGCATTGAATACACATGCGACAGTAGCCAAAGAATCCTTTGATGGTCGTAAAGAACGGGAAGGTGGCAACGGAGCGGCTGGACCTGAGACGGAAGAGGCGATTGAAAAAGGTCTGGCGTTTCTGGCTCGATTTCAGCGACGAGATGGAAGCTGGTCGCTGCAACAATTTGCTGCTTTTGACGGAATCAGTGTGATCGATAGCGATACTGCGGCAACCGGGTTGTGCTTATTGGCATTTCAAGGTGCAGGATACAACCACCAACAATATCAATACAAAGATTTGCTACAACGCGCTGTCGATTTTATGCTCGTCAACCAACAGCAAAATGGAGACTACTATATCGCGCAGGGTACTGCGAGTAATCAGGTCGCTCGACTGTATGGACACGCCATTGCAACGCTGGCAATGTGTGAAGCTTATGGGATGACACAGGATCCACGCATTAAAGATTCAGTGCAACAGGCATTAAACTTTATTGTCGAATCGCAACACGTGGAGCGAGGTGGTTGGAGATATACTCCCGGGCGGGAAGCGGATTTGTCCGTGACTGGCTGGATGCTAATGGCTGTTGAAAGTGGCCGTCGAGCAGGATTGGAAATACCGGAGGATACTTATCAAGGCATTAAGAGCTTTCTGGATGCGTCTCAAAATGCCAAGAAACCCTATATGTATTCCTACAACCCGTATGCACCCGCGAACGCTCGACAAGGCCAGGGTCGAGTGCCCTCCAAGACGATGACAAGTGTTGGATTGCTGATGCGACTCTATACAGGTATGGACAAGCATAGTGATATGGCTCTGGCCGGCGCTCAGTACCTCGGTGAAAACCTACCTTCGATCCGCCGTACCAAAGATGCTTCATTACGGGATACTTACTATTGGTATTATGCGACTCAGGTGATGTACCACATGGGTGGCGAACACTGGAAACGTTGGAATGATCGCCTGCACCCGTTGTTGATTAATGGACAGGAGCCGGAAGGAGATCTTGCAGGAAGCTGGGATCCTCGCCGACCGGTCCCTGATCGCTGGGGCCCACATGCTGGTCGATTGTATGTGACGACGATGAACTTGCTAAGCCTCGAAGTGCACTATCGCCACCTACCGCTCTATGAAGATGAGTAACGGAGAGGCCGTTGGGCAGTTAGACC
>DEAW01000161.1:11175-22446 GCA_002348315.1 Planctomycetaceae bacterium UBA2972
GCGAAGTCGGCCGAAGGCTCGACGAAGCCGGTGTGTAAGATCCCAGTTAGGGCTAAATTCATGATGTCTGAAGCAGAAGCCAAACCTAACTGCCTAACTGCCTAATTGTTTAATTGAAAAAGGCCCGGTTGGATGCGGGAATCCAATCGGGCCTTTTCATTTGTAACCGTAGAAAACTGGATCATTTGTCCCCACTCGGGACGCTTCTTTCAGCTATCATACTCCGATAGCAATTCCTTAGATCCACGGTACTTCGCCAACAATTTTCGCACCAGGTTAGCTGGTGGTGATGCTATCAGGGAAAGCTCGGCAAGTCTCGCTGACAGATCTTTTGTTTTACGGTATTAAGATATATGCAAGTACCGTGCCAAAAGTGTTCTGCATCCTCTCAAAAAATACAAAACAGCTTAATCCTCAGCGTTTAAGCTCGTATTTATTTAAGAGACCGGCATCCTTCAATTCGAATTGTAATATTTACATCACAGATTTCGGATTTGGAATGTAAATGTTACAAACTGGTACTACGATTTTGGAACGATTAATTGGTTTGTGCGGAGGGCTGAGGGGATAAAAGGCTAAATGCTACCGCTCCAAATACCGCTTCATTCTCGTCGAATTCCCGATCCTCAGCCTCTGCCACAAAGAGATAGCTGTGGCCGTCCTTCTCAATAGCAGTCGCAGTGATGCACAGAATGAAATCCATAAAATTGAAATACATTCGGCTCCCAATCAGCTCATAATCACCAGCCATTTGCCGATAGGGCTCCGATTCTTCATGATCTTCATACTCCATATGCATGGCTCGAATTGTCTCTTCAACCAACTCGTCCAGGTTCTCCGAGCCCGAATAAATATAGACACTCCATTGAACAGAGCTCTCATTTTCCAGCGAGATACTACGTCGGTGTTGAGATTCTAAATGGCTATCGATGACTTTCCAATTATCTGGAAAGATAAAACGAATGTCTGCTTGATCGAAGACGTTTGGCATACTGTCGCCTCAAGAATGCAATGGTTCCAAGTCTATATTGTTTACATTAACGGATTTTGATACTTTCCGATTCCAAATCAGTTTAAGTCTTGCAGTTATTCTTACCCAAAATGGAAATCTGGCAATTTGCCAATTCCTTAAACTAGTGAAATCCATCAATAATTACAAAGTGATAAAATGTGCGGTAGTCTTCAGTGCTGCGCTGATGGTTCTGGTGGGATGCCAAAGTTTGAATCTTGTTAATCCAGTCGTTGATTGGGGGAAGTCCCGCAGTTTTTTACATGCGGGAGATGCGGCCACTAAAAAGGGGCAATGGGATGTCGCTCTGGAACAGTATCAGCAGGCCAGCAAACTGACCCCCAGAGATCCGGTGATTCTCGCAAGGCTCTCGGAATCAAACTGGGAACTGGGAAATCAAACTCGGGCGATCAATCAAATGGCTGGGGCCGTTCAGGCATCAGATTATGACCCACAACTGCTCATCGAACTTGCTCGAATGAATTTGGAATACGGGAATCTCGATCGGGCCTTGGAAGCGATTGATCAAGTTGTTCAGCGGGAGCCAAAATTAGTTGAACCACGTATTTTCCGTGGTCGACTTTATAAACAGATGGCCATGCCCTCGAAAGCTCTGGACGATTTCCATTTCGCTTTGGGAAATCTCAGTGAAGATGACGAGGATCAACGTATCGACATCCAGTTGGACGTAGCCGAGATATATATTTGGCAGCATCGCTTCGAAAATGCACTGAGTATCGTCACGACAATTCCCATCGCCAAGATTGACGATCAACCTGTAATTCACGTCTATCAGATCCATGCGACGGCCCTGCAACAGTTGGGGCGGCTAGACGAAGCAACTGAGAAGCTCGAGATGGCTCTGAAATTTGACGGCGACCATACGCAAACTTATTTTCGACTGGCTGAAGTTCACACAGCAGCGAATAATCATTCGGGAGCGGCATTAGCATTACGACAGACATTGGCGTTATCGCCAGAGCATGCCGGAGCCTTGCAAATGCTGCAACAATTGCCCTCAACACAATGATGATTGCGAGTACTCATCGGGCATTTGCTATACTGAACGTCTGTTGGACAGATTGCCTGATTTAAGAGGTAGCTAAATCAACCGTGTGGGCAGAAGTAATGCCATGGCTAACAGCGATGGCGATTCTAATTGTACTTTCCGGCCTGTTTTCGGCCAGCGAAGCTGCCTATTTCTATCTGCAGCGTCAGGATCTTCGTTTTCTGGCTGCTGGCAATGCTACGCAACGATTGGCCGCCCGCCTGATGGAACAACCGGACAGATTGTTGTCAGCAATCCTGTTTTGGAATCTTGTGATCAATATCATCTATTTTACGATCTCTGCTCGGGTAGGCATGCAACTTGAAAACCATGAAGATGGTGCCGGCTGGGGGCTGTTGTTCGCCATTGCCAGTGTGCTGATCGTGATTTTATTTAGCGAGATGTTACCCAAAAGTTTTGCAGTCTTGCGAAGTCGCAGCTATGCCGGGCTGGTAGCGTTGCCATTAGCATTGGCGGTGCGATGTGTTGATCCGTTGCTACCATTGCTGAGGCTGATCAATGTATTGATGAAACGTCTGATCTTCCCAAGAATCAGACCGGAACCAGATCTGGAGATTTCTGATTTGGAACGCGCGGTTGAGCTATCAACTCAGGACGCCGAACTGGATGCTCACGAATATCGAATGTTGAGAAATATCGTCCACTTGTCGCAGTTGCGAGCTGATGAATGGATGCGGCCGCGTAGACAATTCGTGACCTTTCAAGCACCAGTAACTATAGAAGATCTTAAAGAGAAGTTTCCGCCAAGCGGTTTCGTGTTAGTGACGCGGCGTGACTCTGACGAAATCCAGTACTCCATAGATGCCGAGGACATGATCGATATCATTCCAGGACATTCACAAATGGGTAAGCGTTTGGTCACAGTTCCCTGGTGTGCCAGTGTTGCAGACGTCTACGACAACCTGAGAAACGCTGATCGACAGGTCGCCAACGTGGTCAATGAGCATGGAGAAACGATTGGCATTATCACAATCGATGACATTGCCGATGCCGTGTTTGTAGATACCCCCAGTCGTACTCGTCGTATAACCGATGAACAACCGATTCGCCTGATTGAAACCAATCTCTGGCACGTCATGGGACTGGCAACCATCAAGCGACTTGAAAAACAACTTGCCGTGACCTTGCCCGAAACCAGAAGTGTGACTATCCAGGGAGTGTTACAGGAGGTTTTGCAGGACCTTCCTCAATCCGGAGATGTATGCCAATGGGGGCCACTCAGATTACATGTTCTGGAAGCAGCGGACCGCGGGCGATGTCGAGTCGAAGTACAAGTAACAAATGAGGAGATGTCATCGTGATCTGGGCAACGGTCATCTTCTTGATTCTGGGGCTAGTCCTCAGCGCATTCTTTAGTGGCAGCGAAACGGGGTTCTACCGGGTCACTCGTGTACGTCTCGTTTTGGACGGCCGCGATGGTGACTTTATTTCTCGCCGTTTACTGTGGCTTACGAACAATCCTTCTGTCTTTGTGGCCACAACCCTGGTTGGGAACAACCTCGCTAACTATCTCACTTCTTTCGCGATTGTGCTTGCCAGCCAAATGATGTACCCGGCACAAAATGCCGAAGTCGTTGTTTCTTTACTGTTTACGCCGATCGTGTTTGTCTTTGGCGAGTTATTACCCAAGAGTATGTTCAATGATTCTCCTAATCGTTTAGTGCGAAACATTGGCCCGTTGTTCCTGGTTTTCGTTGTGTTGTTTGCTCCTGTTGCATCGGTCCTCTGGTGCTTCGCTCGCTTACTACAGATTATGGTCGGGGAAACACCACTGCGTGTGCAGTTGACGATGGCACGGCAGTCGCTGCAGCGAGTCTTTCAGCAGGGAGAAATGGCGGGCTTGTTAACCAATGGACAACGAGACCTGACCCGACGATTGTTTGCCTGCAGCAATGCGACCTTAAACACAATTTTCCGTCCACTAAGCCAGGTGAGTATGATCCGTGTGGATAGTAACTTTGCGGAAATTGAACGAGCGGCAAAGTTGTCTCAAATGTCCACCATGATCGTCTACGAAAAGCACCGTAAGAACGCAATTGGCTATGTGTCGTTGATCGAAATGCGACTGCGCGATCAGCAGTCCATCGAACAGGTCTGTGCGCTTCCTAAGTTCGTTGCCACCTATCAGTTAACCGAGGCTCTGGTGGAAATGCGGGAAAACAGATTGCCCGTAGCCGGTGTCACAAACACTCGCGGTCAGGTCATCGGCGTAGTCTACTATGACGACCTTGTACAGTCGATCATGACTTAAGGAACGATTGTCCCAGTTGTTTTTCTAGTCATTGTTCTAGTCGTCAGCACTTTTGGTGCGTCCCATGGCAACGTCAAATTCACCAATGGCAGGCATCATCATTGCCAGAGTCGTGAATCCGTAAATGACGGAAATGACGAGTACGCTCGTGAGATGATGCTCAATGAAGAAACTCGTGATCGCATGAAACGTCGCAAATGGCAGCAGTAACGTCGACCAGAAAATGGCAGACGATGGATTGCGGAATCCTAATGCCACATAGAGACCTACGCTCCCACCTAGAATGAAGGCCAGGAAGGGTGCCAGCTGTTGCTCGAATGATCCACTAAAGGAAATCATCACCATGATACAAGTGATGACTCCTAAGAACAGGAAGAAGACACTCCCCATGCTGACACTGATGGCTGATTTACTGCTGGCATAATTCAACCCACAATGGATCCCCAGCATCGTTACAAAAAACGTTAGGACGGTGAGTCCGGTGAGAAGAAACAGAAAGCCCTCAAGGTCCACCCCGCCACGTACCAGCAGATAGATTGTCATTAGCAATGGCAGGACGATCATCTCTTTGGTGACATAGAAGACCCCCCAGAGTTTTCCGAAGACGAATTCTGCAGGAGAGATGTCGGTGACTAGCAATAAGTCCAGAGCCTGTCCGTCACGTTCATTGGTAATCGAGTTTACTGCTAACGCGTTGATGATTACCAGGCTGACCAGGAATAGCGGAGCTAAGGAGGTTGCCGCTGCAGGGAAAATGGAACTGATGCCTGCTCGCGGAATCCCGTTGGCGACGTCACTCAGCGATTGATTTAAACCGACCAGTGCCAACGTAACCATCAGGAGATAAGCGAGTCGGACAATAACGATTTTCCGGCCGTAGGCCCAAGTGCAAATCTCTCGCCATAATACCGGGTTGTCCCACACCCGGCGGGAATCTATTTCCGATTCACGATGTTTTCCAGCTCTTCGTATCGCGTCAACATGCGTTGCCCGAGCCTGTTCAGCGATCTGCAAAACCTCTTCATCCGAAAGTCGTTTGTCCAGAATGGAGGCAACATCCTCTTCTTGTTGCTGCTGTTGTCGAACTTCTCGTGATGGATTCCAGACACGCACCTTGGCAATCGCAATGGCGTTGAGGATGAAGGTCATTCCCAGTGCAAATAAGGTAAAGCAAATTGCGGGGTCGGCAAGCGACCAGGCTCCCTGTTCACCGATCGTGGGAATAATGGCCGCCGAAATGCCTCGTACCGGACTGGCCCAGTTGGCGAGTGAATGAAGCAACGGGCTGGAGGATCCTAAAGCATAGAGTCCTTCCCATAAGCCCAGCCACAAGACGATTGTCAGAGTGGTTATCGAAAGCGTTTGAAACGTCTTTTCACGCCACAGTGCGTAAGTGCTACCCAGTGATCCGGCAACTAAGGTTGCTGAGTACGTAGTGATGACGACTCGAGCGACTTGATGTCCGGAAACTCCTCCGAAGAGTTGTACGGACATCAATACGGGTATGGATGCAAAAACTAAGAGTAAGGGCGATAGCAGCGAGGACAGTAGTTTTCCCAGAACGAGTTCTTGGTTGGTTAGTCGAGTTAACAAAAGTAGGATGATCGTCCGTTTGTCTTTTTCCTGACTGACCGAGCTGGCTGCTCCAAATGCGGCCAGGAAAATTAAGAGTGCCAATTGGAGAGGAGCCAGAATTTGGAAAAATGTGGAGCCGAAGCGAGCTAGGTCGCCAAGATTCTGTACAACCTGGGTACCAGCCAAAATCATCCAGGAGGTACTCATCAGGATCAGCAACGCAGTTACGTAGACTGCACGAATAATGTAATGCCGCGGTCGACGGGGCAGTGACAAGGCTTCGCGGTTAAAAACTGGGCCGATCAAACTGGATTCTCCTCAAACCGACAATTCGGTAGACACTAATGTTTTTCGGTTATTTTGACCCTTGGAAATCGCTCAGAACCAACGCTTTTGCTCGGGAATAACCAAATTTTACCTGTTTTGGCTCTGTAGAAGGATTCTCCGCCCGTTGAGCCGATTTGTGCGGTCAATTAGACTATTAAAGTAGGTTGAAACGTACTGTTTCGCCGAAAAACAATAGGTACACGTCTATTGTGATGAAGACGTATCAGGGTTTCAAATCAGCGAAAAGTTGCTGGTTTATGGGGAGTTTCCTCGACGATGAAAGACTCGTTCTTATTATTACTGTTTGTTTTGCTGTTTGGTTCGTTTGCCGAGCTGCAATCTGCTGAGCGTCAGGCTTCTCCATTGTCTTCGGTGGATCAGCGATTTAAGAGTGCTGCTGTTAGCGAGACTCCGGATTTCCAACGGCATGTCGTTCCCTTGATGAGCAGGTTAGGGTGTAACGGCCGAGCATGCCATGGCTCCTTTCAGGGACGCGGTGGATTTCAGTTATCTCTGTTTGGTTACGACTTTGCAGTGGATCACAAAGCACTGTTCGATGAAGAGAGTCCGCGAGTTAACGTTGAGACGCCTGATGAAAGTTTGATTATCTCGAAGCCCACAGATGATTACGCCCATGAAGGTGGAAAACGTTATGAAAAAGGTGGCTGGGAATACAACGTCATTCACAAATGGATTGCTGGTGGAGCAGAATTTGAAACCGAATCGATTTCGAAACTGCTAGACGTGGAGATCACTCCGAACGAACTCCAATTCTCCAAGCCAGGACAAACGGTGCAGTTAAAAGTCGTCGCTGTTTGGGAAGATGGCAGTCGTGAAGATGTCACTCCCCTAGTGCGGTATTACACAAACGATGATCTGATTGCGGATGTTGATGAAAACGGTTTGGTGACATCGGGTGAGTCGAAAGGGGATACACACGTTGTTATTTCTTATGACAAAGCTGTTGTACCGATTCCAGTACTGAGGCCACTTACCAATCTGGTTGGCAAGAAGTATCCCAAAGTAGAGACTCCGACTCGTGTTGATGAACTGGTCGTTGAAAAACTACGGAAGCTGGGAATTGTACCGTCGGAACTGGGGTCCGATGCAGAATTTCTCCGACGCGTGTCGCTGGATATTTCCGGCACGCTTCCCACAGCAACGGAAACGGCAGATTTTCTTAATGACAAATCTCCCAACAAGCGAGCACAAAAGGTGGAGGCCTTGCTTAACAGTCCGGGATATGCGTCCTGGTGGGCGACCAAGCTTAGTGATTTCACAGGGAATAATGATCAACAACTGGTGAATACGTCCCCGATTCGTACGGGGCCCGGTGAAATCTGGTTTAAGTGGATTGAACAACGTGTTGCTCAGAATATTCCTTATGACGAACTTGCCGAGGGAATCATTTTGGGTACGTCGATGGAATCGGGACAGTCTTATGATGAATTCTGTAAAGAAATGACCTCGTTGCACAGCAATAATGAGCTTGATGTATCCGGAATGAAAACGATGCCATACTACTGGGCGCGTCGAGAATTCCGCTTACCACCTGAGCGGGCGATTAGTTTTGCTTACGCTTTTATGGGGATTCGTATTCAGTGTGCTCAATGTCATAAGCATCCCTTTGATGTATGGTCCAAACAGGACTTCGCTGAGTTTTCCAATTTCTTTACCGGAGTGCGTTTAGCGAATACGCCACCGGGCAGAGATGATCGAGATCAATACAATAAGATGATCAGCGATTTAGGGCTTGAGGGTTTGCGTGGCGGAGATTTACGCCGCAGACTGACCAACGAAATCCGCAAAGGCTCGGTCGTACCGTTTCCCGTTGTACACACCTATCCTGGCCGAAAAGTAGATGAAAATGGGCGGGCCAATGGAGAGATGGTTACCGAAGCGACGATTTTGGGGGACACCACCATCACTTTTGAACGTGGGGACGATTTGCGAGTTCCTCTGATGGAATGGTTGCGAGGTCCTGAGAATCCGTACTTTGCCAGGGCATTTGTTAATCGTGTTTGGGCTAACTATTTTGGGCGTGGCATCGTTGATCCGCCGGATGACCTCAGCCCGGCAAATGCACCCAGCAATAAAGCCTTGCTCGACTATCTCACAAAAGGTTTTATCGAAAATGACTTTGATATGAAGTGGGTTCATCGTGAGATTGTGATGAGTCGCACGTATCAAATAACCTGGGTCTCCAATGATACGAATGCTCAGGACAAAACGAACTTTAGTCATCAATTACCTCGACGATTGCCGGCTGAGGTCATGGTGGATGCCCTACGATTGGCGACCTCCTCCGATACGGAAGCCACTCGAATGCATCATGAAATGGCTGGGCGAAGTATCGCCATTGCGACTTCGAGCGAGAGGTACTTGCAGGGCGGGACAGCAGAAGCGTTTCCCTTGATGGTCTTTGGACGATCGACGCGGGAAAGTAATTGCGAATGTGATCGCTCAGCAGACGCGACTCTCCTGCAAACCGTCTTTTTGCAAAACGATGAGGTGGTTTACGATTTAATGAATCGTCGAAACACCGGTTGGTTGGATCAGGTTGCTAAGAATTATGATGTGCCGTTTACCGCTCGGGCTACTCAGCCGAATCGCCGTCCGGAGAATTATGAAGAACTGATGCAGACGCTTGATAAGCGAATTGAGAATTTAAAAAAAACTGTAAAGACTAATCCATCGAGGAAAGAAGCTTTGGCAAATGCCCTGACAGCTCGCCGACGTAATATCAGTCAATTTGGATTGCCGGATTACCTGAAAGAACAGCAAGCTGCCGACGCGACGTTGAGTCAGGAGCAAAAAGAAGAGATTGTTCAGCAGGCCTACCTGCGGACACTTACACGGTATCCGAATGAAACCGAGTTAGCTCGAAGTATCGAGTTCATTGATAATTCCAATGACAAGATCAATGGTGTTCGAGGCTTGTTGTGGGCATTGGTGAATACCAAAGAATTTATTCTTAATCACTAAGTGTGATTTCAGTACTAATTAGAGTGCGATTAGAAAATAGAGAAAGAAGTAGATATGGCAATTCACAAGACTTGTGATGGAGTACAACGCCGCGATTTTTTGCGAGTGGGTGTTGCTGGCATGGCAGGCATGAATCTGGCGAGTTATCTCAGTATGGCTGAGGCCGGGGAGTTGGCTCAGAGTCAGGGTAAGAATGCCATCTTCGTGAATCTCAATGGTGGACCTTCGCACATGGACACCTTTGACTTGAAACCGGATGCTCCCACGGAATATCGCGGTATTTTTAATCCTATCAAGACGAATGTGAATGGAGTGGAATTTAGCGAGCATCTGCCGAATTTGGCTAAGTGTGCCGATAAATTTGCGATTTTCCGTGGCGTCTCACATACACTCGGAGCTCACCGGCTGGGTACCGAGTATGTCAATACGGGGAATCGTCCGTTAGCTTCATTGGAATATCCGGGATATGGTGCAGTGGTTACGAAAGAGCTTTCTGAGCCCACGGATATTCCTCAGTTCGTCGCGATTCCGCGAAGTTCTCAACGAGCGGGATTCTTAGGAGTACGATACGCGCCACTGAATACCGGCCGCACACCAACGATTGGCAGTCCGTTTTCGGTTCGAGGGGTTTCGCTGGGATCAGGTTTGACTGTCACCGAAGTAAAAAAACGCAAGTCGTTATTGAATGATCTGGATTCGACTTTCGCCGGAGCGGAACAGAATAGTCAGTTGCTCGAAGGTCTGGATGAGTTTAGCAAACAGGCTCACGCAATGATTACTTCTCCGCGCAGTCGTCAGGCCTTTGATATTAGTAAAGAATCGGATGCGTTTTCAGCCAAATTTGGTGAATCGTCGTTTGGTGCAAGCTGCCTGCTGGCAACTCGATTGGTGGAAGCGGGTGTGAAATTCGTTACGCTGACCTACGGTGGTTGGGATACGCACCGTGACAACTTTACGTCGCTGAAGGATCGACAGTTACCCAGTTTTGATCAGGGTTTGGCAGGACTGTTTGTTGGTTTGGAAGAAAAGGGATTACTGGATTCGACGGTGGTCTATGTTACGGGCGAATTCGGTAGAACTCCGAAAATCAATTCTCGTACGGCCGAAGGAGGTCGCGATCACTATCCTCGTTGTATGTTCATGTTGATGGCCGGTGGCGGAGTCCGCGGTGGTCAGGTGATTGGTAAGAGTGACGAGAAAGCGACAGCGCCGGTGAATGAAGCGATCACGCCGGATGATGTGGCTGCGACCTTCTATCAGGCGATGGGGATCGATCACTTGAAGGAATATCATACTTCGACAGGTCGTCCGATCATGATCGTTCGCGATGGAACTCCAATCGCTCAGGCCTTTGCCTAAACGTACCTGTAGAATTCGAATGATTAGAAAACCTGTGGCAGATTTGTCACAGGTTTTTTTATTTTTTTCCGGCTACCATCCCTTCTCGCTCTCTACCTCTATACAAGCACACTGTAAGGAGAAGCATGATGGTGAAAAACGGTCAACAACAGAGACGTTGGAGTGGAGCAATTGCGACAAGCCTATTGATGATAGTGTTGGGTTGCGTCGGGGCAGTGAATATTGCTTTGAGTAGGAACGTGAGTCCGCCTAAAGTACTCAAAAACACGACGATGTCGCATTACAGGAGTCGAGCTCCGGATCAATCAGATAGAGAGCTGGCAAATAGACATCAGACTGGATTCGGCAGAGATGGGCAGTATGACGAACTAGACGAACGAGACCAACAAAATCAACGAGGCCAGCCAGTTCAGCGAAATCAGCATCTGCAGAATCTGCAGCCGTTACCCATCGAAAAGGCCAAGCAGTTAAACGGGTTCAAGCCCCGGCTACCGGCGTATTACAGCAAGCTAGTGACCCCTGTGCAGCGAGAGCGAATTTACTGGATTCAACAGCGTTATTTTCTGGAGATTCAAAAGTACCAGCAGCATATCGAGAAACTGGAAACTGAGAGGGATAAGGTTATTCACAGAGTACTAACACCCGACCAACAAGAAAGGCTGAGACAGTTGAGCGATTAGACAGTTAAACAGTTAA
>DEAW01000161.1:22785-23062 GCA_002348315.1 Planctomycetaceae bacterium UBA2972
TTAGACAATTAAGCTCGGACTCAGCCAATTAAGCTACCGTGTTTAAACTGCGCCGCGACGAAGGGTCTCAGAAGAGTCTACGCATCGATCCTGTGAGTTTATCCGCCATAGCATGCGTCAGCATGCGAAGGCGGACCAAGATGTTGAAGTAAGCTTGCGAAGTCGGCCGAAGACTCGACGAAGCC
This sequence comes from Planctomycetaceae bacterium UBA2972, assembly GCA_002348315.1. GTDB lineage: Bacteria > Planctomycetota > Planctomycetia > Pirellulales > Pirellulaceae > UBA721. The sequence continues at coordinate 22,971 of DEAW01000161.1, forward strand.
TTTGTTTCGTTAAACCGATTACGATCGAATCCCAGCTGCCTAACTGCCTAACTGCTTAATTGCCCAACTGCCCAACAGCCTAATTGTCTAAC
>DEAW01000089.1 GCA_002348315.1 Planctomycetaceae bacterium UBA2972
AGTTTGGCAATCGGCGCGGGAGCAGGACCCAGAATTCTCACTGCACTTTGCTGTTGCCCCAGGGCATCTTTACAGTGATCCACCAGGCCGGCCGCAAATGCCATGGTCTGTGTTTCGTCCTGGCCTCGGATAATCAATCGGATCATCTTTGTAAACGGCGGATATCCAAATTGTTCTCGCCCGGGTAATTCGCGATCGGCAAACATTTGGTACTCGTGCCGTATGGCTGCCTGAATGGCCAGATGCTCCGGCGTATAGGTCTGCACCAGCACACGCCCTTCCATCTCACCACGTCCCGTCCTTCCCGCAACCTGCGTTACCAACTGAAAGGTACGCTCGCCGGCTCGAAAATCCGGAAAATGCAAAGCGGTATCCGCATTGATCACTCCCACTAATGTCACATTGGGAAAGTCGAGGCCCTTGGCAATCATCTGAGTACCGACGAGTATTTTGACTGCCCCCTTACGAAAACGATCGAGTGCCTCCTCATGTGCGTTCGGACGCTGCATGGTGTCTGAATCCATCCGCAGAACAGGCACGTCGGGAAAGCGAGAACGAACTTCTTCTTCCAGTCGTTGCGTCCCCAATCCACCAAAGCGAATTCCGTCGCCCTGACATTCCGGACAGCGATTGGGAGCAACCGTCTGATAATCACAGTAATGACAAATCGCCAGTTCACGACGTTGACCGCTGATGCCATATTTGTGATGCGTGAGTGATATTTCGCATTGAGGACACTCCAAAACGAAGCCACAGGACGGACATTGAATATTGGTCGAATATCCTCTTCGATTGAGCAGTAAAATAACCTGACCATCATCCTGCATCGTCTGATGCATGGCGGAAATTAACTGACGACTAATCGCTCCATAACTTTGCTTACTCTGTCGCTCATGACGAAGGTCCACCGTTGCCACTGCCGGCAAAGGACGATTCATAACGCGTTCAGGCATCGAAACTAATTCGTATTCACCTGTCCTGGCTTTGTGCCAGGTTTCCAAAGCCGGTGTCGCCGAGCCCAGTACGAGCGGAATATTCTGCATTTTTGCTCGCTCAACAGCGACATCCCGAGCATGGTATCTGGGCGTCGTTTCCTGCTTGAACGACGTTTCATGCTCTTCATCTAAGACGATCAGTCCCAATCTGGGAGTCGGAGCAAAAATCGCACTCCGCGCCCCCACCACAACCTGCACCTCCCCCTGAGCAATCTGTTGCCAATGCCAATGGCGTTCGGCATCGCTCAAGTGACTATGCAATACTGCCACACTGTCAAAGCGGGAACGAAACCGCTGGCGGGTTTGAGGAGTGAGAGAAATCTCCGGAACGAGCACAATGGCCTGACGGCCGTACCGGATGACTTCTTCGATTGCCTGAATATAGACTTCCGTCTTACCACTTCCAGTGATTCCATGCACCAGAATGGTTTTATGTTCGTCCTGCTGTACGGCCTGCGTGATTGCTGACAATGCCCTTTGCTGATCCGGATTGAGTACCAGCGACTCCTCCCGTTCCAACACTTCCTGCTGGATGTCATGCATGTAAATGCGTCGCTTTTCAACCAGGAGCAATCCCTTGCCGGTTAAACTTCGCAACGGTGCCTGTGTGCAACCCACCTGTTTGCAAATCTGGTCGCTCGTCAACCAAACCTCGTCACCTCGTAATACCTCAACAATTCGTTGTTGCTTGGCAGGTAACTTCTCGATATCCACTCCGGTGAGATTGGTGGCATTGAGAGCAAAAAATTTGACTGCCCGAGTTCCTGCCAGACTTCGCACTCCGGCTGGAATGACCGCTTCGAGCACCTGTCCCGGTCGAGCGAGATAATAATCAGCCATCCATTTTGTCAGCTCCAACATCTTAGGCGAAACCAACGTCGTCTTATCCAGCACAGCGGATACTGCTTTGAGTTTGTATTTAGACGGTTCGCTTGCCGACGCATGCTGCACCGCTACACAATAGCCGGTTACCTTTCGGTTGCCGCGGCCCAATGGAACTTCCACGCGTCTCCCAACCTGCACTTCCGCCTTCAACGCATCCGGGATCAGATAATCAAAGGGCCCCCAGGGGACCTCGGAAAATACCACGGTTGCCAACGTGCGATCCCGAGCGGCATCCAGTTCCCACGGCGCAGGGGCGGACGGCGGATCAAAAGCATCGTCATCAAAGAGTCCCTGCTGCCGGGCCATTGGGTCAACATCCATGTCCATTCTGAAAAGATAAGAAATAGTCTACCGCAGCAATACGCGTCTGCCTAACCGTTTCAAGACTCGTAATCCTTGATACTAGGTCAACGCGTCAGGCGCTGATACACTCTAAATACACTTCGGCTTCCTTCCCATTCCATTCCCTTTCATCGAAAACGCTTGCATGGCACGTATCGGATTGATCGGCGGTAGTTTTGACCCGATTCATTATGGACACCTGCTACTGGCAGAATCCGGGCTTGAACAATGCGCACTCGACGCCGTCTGGTTTGTCCCCACGGATATCAGCCCCTTTAAAGAATCGGGGAGCCAAGCAACGAATCAACAACGCGTGGAGATGCTAACACTGGGAATTGCCGGGCACAAACAATTTGAAATCAATCGCTGTGAATTGAAGCGTGGAGGAATCAGCTACACCTTTGAAACACTTGAGACGCTGACTGCGGACAACCCTGACGACGAATTCTTCTTTCTTATGGGAGCCGACTCACTGGCTGATTTTCCGGCTTGGAAGAACCCTCAAAGAATCTGCGAATTAGTGACGCTCGTTCTCGTGTCACGCCCAGGCTGTCCTGAATTGGACTTTCAAAGTCTTACCGAGATCGCCGGTGCAGACTACGTTTCCAAAGTACGAAACCATTTAGTCGCCATGCCGGCAATCGATTTCAGCAGTTCACAAATCCGCCAACGCGTTACCGCTGAACAATCCATCCGCTTTCGACTCCCCAAAAGTGTTGAGCAATACATTCATCACAATCAGCTCTATCAACCTGCAGAAAACACCTAAGTAGCACGGTCGGGTTTACTCAAACCGATAAGCCGTACCATCGAGTACTACGACGACCTGTCCTTCAAGTTTGAGTACGGGTCCCAGATCTTTTCCATGACTGGCTGCCAAATCGAAATAAGTTTTACTAAATCGCTCAACCCTGACCGGTTTATCCCGCTGCTGTTTGGATGCGATGGAATCCACCCAGACTCCTCCTTCACGATAAAACGACTTCGAACCGATCTGCCGAAGATTACTGACTTGCTCAGCCTTCTCTGCATCCACTCGTTTAAAACGCACGGTTCCGTTGGCGGTGGCAGCCTGCCCTGCAAACCCAAAGCCTGGCAACGTTGCATCGTTCGCAGAAGCATTTCCTGGAGTACCAGCTGGTGCATCTCCGGCAAACCCTCCACCACCAGCGGTCTGCAATGCTGACTTGACAACACGTTGATTAAAACCGGTTTCTCCCGATTGTTGCTCCAACAACTTCAACTGATCTCCTACTCGTCGCCTGGCCATGTCCAAATCTCGTACATCACTGTTTTCTTCAGCCAGATAGGAAGTGAACGGTGTGAGAATCCCATACTTTCTGGATAAGTGAATCAACTCATCCATTAACTCGTTGTTTTGCCCCTCCAGATCAATCAGATCAACGATCTCACCCACCCGACGGATCGCCCATAACTTTTCCACAAATGCATAATTCGTCCCGGACGACTTTTCCTGCAACTTTGTCGGAAACGAGAGTTTTACCTTTTCCCCATGGATCTCACCCTGCACAACCACTTTGGTTTGCCCATGGTGATGATACCGCCCGACTAGTACCAGTTGGTCACCGGCAAACACATCGTAAACCTTTTTGGGATACACGCGGTTCATCACTTTCCCCTGACTGACATCTCGTTTGTCGACTTCCATGGCAATGGTCACATCGGTCATAACAGGTGAAGCAATACGTGCGTAAAACTGTGATACTTTCTCTTCAATATCTTCTTCCGGACTAACATAAACGCTCTGTCCAAATCCTTCGCGCGCCAGCTTATCCAGTAATAGGCTATTGACGTTATACCCCACTCCAAAACAGAAAATACGATTACGACTCGAGTTGGACTGTTTCATGTTTTCAACGATTTTCGGAACGGAAGTTTCTCCGCGAGTCGGTTTTCCGTCGGTCAGGAAGACGACATAACCGGGTAATTGATCCTCTTCAAGAAACTGCAAAGCGGTACTAAGAGCGCCATCGATATTCGTACTGCCACCGGCGAACAATCCTTCGACAAATCCAAGTGCTCGAGCTCGAGTCTTACTATTAAATGCCTGCAGTTCAGGCTCAAAGGCTTCCACTTCAGAATCATAAGACACAATATTGAACAGATCTCCCTCATTGAGATGATTCACAACGAACTTCAATGCTTGTTTGGCCTGCTGCATCGACTTGCCAACCATACTGCCGCTGCGGTCAATGACAAAGACTACCTTTTTACGAATGGCTTCCTCCGGGGGTTGCTTAACCTTGGGTGAGACGAGCATCATAAAGTAGCCATCCTCGTTTTCGCGCGGACGATAACTTAGAACACTTGTTCCTAAATACTTATCCCCCACATCATAGAAAATCTGTAGATCTGTTCCCGGAACAACATTCTGTTGATGAAGGCTAACCCTGGCTAATTTCTCGGTAGGTCGCTGAACGCCAATGGGATGGCTGGGACTATAGACACTTTTGATCTCCTGTTCCGACTTGATCACCAGATTCACTTTTAGATCGTCAAGTGGGCTGGTTGTATACTGAGCATTTCGCAGAGGCAAAGACCACTCGGTCAATCCCTGATACTGTCTACAGAGCTGTGAGTAACGAATCGTGACCACTCGTTTCTGCCCCGGTGGAATCGGAAAAACGCTGGTACGAAACATACCTGCCCCCATCCATTCGAGCAGTGCTGGGTCCTGATTACGTCGGACATAACCCTCATAGATACTTCGTGCTTCATCACGAGGCAGCAGTTTAGCTTCGTACTCTCTATCCCCCACCATCAGTGTCAATCGGTCGATAGCTCCGTCCCGAGTAATCGGAAAGACAAAGCTCGCTTCGATGGTGCGGTTCGAAGTGTTCTCGAATTCCTGAGCAACCTGGACTTGAACAACCTGTCCTTGCATCACCGCGTCGATAGTTAGCGACTTGACTCGATAGGCATGTAAAGCCTGTCCGGGATTGACGATTTGCGGACGTGCACTGCGATCACGAAAATCGATCAAGGCTCCCTGCCCAATCGCCTCGTGTGACAACGCCATCATCAGCCCGATTAGAACGCACCTTTTTAGCATGGTGTTAAGAGCAACTACTTTTCGGCTTGATTGAAATTGGTCCATCTCCATCTCCTTGCCTATTGGTGGTTTGGCAGTCATTCATCTCTTGCCATGCTTGTGACCTGTTCGGGACTTTTGGCATGACAATCCACAATGTTGGACTCCGTAGCCATTATAGAAGTTCCCACGTGTTTTGAATAATTCTGAAATCCTTAGGCGGTTTGTAATAATCCTGACCGGGACGGTCTTGCCATAAATCGGGCATTTTGCCAAACTTCGCACTGCATTTTATTTCTCTGCAGGATTGGTACGTGCGCGGCCATCGCTTACAACTCGTCATACTACTTTTAGTTAGCTCCTGTCTGCTATCGACAGGCTGTATCAGTTCACGTGTCTGGACCTGGGGTGATGACGGCCCGGAGCTTGAGGAGAACTATCTGAGGGAGGAGACGGAACTTTCGAGGCTGGAAAATCCCATGGTGGTTCCGCTGCGTGACCGCAATCTTTTGTGGAATATTCTGGTCGATACGATGGAAGACTATTTCGTCATACGGCATGAAGAACAAATTCAGTTGGTAGGCAACACGCTCACTGAAGGATATCTACAAACAGCCCATGCCGATGCAGCAACCATGCTCGAACCCTGGCGAAAAGACAACGCGGCAGGATACGATCAACTGCATGCAACACTACAGTCGATCCGCCGTCAGGCAGAAGTTCATGTTCGACCTTCTCGAGACGGGTTTCGTATTGAAGTCATCGTGCACAAACTACAGGAAGACTTAGCGCAGCCGGAACATGCAACGGTAGGGGGCTCAACACTTCGACATAGTGCCACACATTCACGACCACGTGATCTTGGTGCCGTCACCACAGAAACACTCGGATGGATACCGGCAGGACGTGACACCGCTCTGGAGCAGGTAATCCTCAATGACCTGCAGCAACGAATGTCTCAGGCATCCATACCCGCTGAAGGGCCACCGGATGAGTCTGCCAGTCAGGATCCATTCGGCCCGATACAATTCCCTTCTCTGGGCAATTCCAATCTCGGCCTTAGCAATTAACTTGCCTTCTAAAGATACGACTTCCAGATAGCATGAAGGGCTACTGGAACTTCGTCAGAATCGATATTTTCGAGATGGGTGAGCGCATTACCGATGGCATGTAACTGTTCCAGTGAATTCTGGCCCACATCCAGAATAATCCACCTCTTCCCCCCAAATTCACACACTCCGCTACGTTGGCCATCAAGCAATTCCTGGCGGATATGAAAGCCCAGGTCCGTCGCTGTTTCCTTTGCCAACTTCAACATCTGGTTGATTTCCATCGATCCTATCTTTCCTATGGCTCAAAACGGATTGCCTGTCTTTACAAAGCCGCAAACTTTAACGCTGCCGGCCAACTGCGGCGGAAATTATAAATCCTTGACCTGTTGTGACCCAGACCAATACGACGATTTATATAGTAAGGTGGTTCCGCGCCTAGTATGCCACGGTGGGCACTAAACCATACCGGTCACGTAAAGCGGAAAAAACAACTGGGGTTTGGTAACTCTGGTAATATTTAACGCCACGATAACGACAACGCGGGAACGCAAGCAACGAAACGGGTAACGACATGCATGAACCGGAAAACAGCGAGACAGAATTCTTGCCCGAAGAGCATTCTCAAAACGACGACTCTCAGGCGGGCGATTTCTCAGAAGTGAGTGAAGACTCCTCGGTAAGTGAAGTCTCAGACATCGCAGATCAGCAATTGCAAATTGATCTGCTGAAGCAACAACTAGCTGAAGCACAAAAACTTACGGCGCTTGGTGAGCTTGTCGGAACAACGACACATGAATTCAATAACATCCTGATGACGGTACTCAACTATGCCAAAATGGGCATGCGTCATCGTGACGATCAAACACGAGACAAAGCGTTTGATAAGATTTTGGCTGCCAGTCAGCGAGCAGCAAAAATAACGAATGCCGTGCTCGGTATGGCTCGCAACCGCTCTGATGTAATCGAGCCAACCGATCTTGGTAAGGTGATCGATGATGCTCTGGTACTACTCGAACGTGAGATGAGCAAGTACCGTATTTCCCTGGAAGTAGACCTGCAGGACGTTCCTGAAACTCAATGTAATGGGAATCAAATCCAACAGGTCCTACTGAATTTACTCACCAATGCGCGACAGGCCATGGAAATCGGTGGAACCATTTGGGTGAAACTGGAACATCTGGCCGAGGAAAACATGAATGCTTTGACCGTTCGGGACTCCGGCTGCGGGATTGCTCAGGAAGAGCTGCCACGTATTTTTGACCCGTTCTATAGCACGAAAGCGGGGCCGGACGATAGTGGCAAGGGAGGCACTGGACTGGGCTTAAGTTCCTGTCTGAACATCATCGACGCTCATCAAGGGCGTCTGAAGATCGAAAGCACGGTGGGCGTCGGAACTCAATTCACTATACTGCTGCCGATTGCAAGTGAAGACGACCAAAAAGCCGTAGCCTAATCACTCGGGGTGCTACTTCTTGGCTTTCTTATTCTTCTTACGTTGTTGACGTATAAATCTGGCAACCTGCTCGAGTAACGGATTAATGGTCTTTTCCTGAATGTCATGAGGCGGATCCCAATCCACCCATCGGTAGCCAAGATGCTCGGTGGGCACAACTTTCCCCGACACTCCTCTTTTCAATTTCGCCAGGAAGATCACGAGTCTTTTATCGACATCGGCACCACGGCCTTTCCAGTTCTTCACCGGATAGGAATCCTCATAGAGAAACTTCTTACGAAGTTTAATCTCCGTCCGGTCGATGCCCGTCTCTTCTTCGAATTCACGCAAAGCACATTGCAATTCTGTTTCACCAGGATCGACATGCCCTTTGGGAAGATCCCAACGACGTGCATGCTCCATCAGAAGAAACTGCTTTCTCCCTTTATGCTTCCTAAACAATAGGATGCCACAGGAAACCGGTTGCTTTTCCCGAAGTGCTGCCATCATGATTCACTCGGTGTCATCGGTTCAGATTATTTTTTGGGTAGCACAAAATCCGCAATAAACAGTTGGCTCGTGTGTGTATCCGTACGAGTACTTGTCCACATCAAACGCTTACCATCGGGTGAAAACACCGGTAACACATCGGCACTCACGTTTTCGGTGACTCGGACGGATTCGCCAATTGAAAACGTGCCTTCCTTAGAGATGGAGTACTTCGCTAACCATAGGTCATAGTTTGGTCGTCCACCTGTCGAATGATCTGCACCGGACCAGATGATATAAGGCTCGGTTGGATGCCAGTAAGGTCCCCAATTTACGCCTGTCGTATCTGTCAATGCGACTTCATTCTTACCATCAATCCCAATCACATAGATCTGGAGCATATGCTCTTCTTTTCTATCACTGCGGAAAACAACCCAATTTCCATCCGGGGAAATAAAGGGGCCTCCATCATATCCTTTGGCATTGGTCAACTGACGAACATTACTGCCATCTGCATTCATTAAATAAAGGTCCGGGTCACCATCACGCGTGCTACAAAATGCAATCAGTTTTCCATTCTGCGAATAAGCACCTTCAGCATCATAGCCCTCTACATTAGTTAACCGTTTGAGGATTTTTCCTTTGGGCGTCGCCACAAACATCTCGGTATTTGGATCAAAGGGCCACGAATACCGCCGACGCACTCCGTTCTTGCGATCTTCCTCCTGCTGCTTAATCTCCGCCTGTTCGGTCGCAGTCATATTGGGATCAAGGTGACTGGAAGAGAACAGGATGTTCTTGCCGTCGACTGTGAAATAACTACATGTCGTACGACCTCGTCCGGTACTCACTAAACGGGGACGCCCGCCCGAGAGTGGCTGAGTATAGATCTGGTAGAACGGATAGTCTTTAGTAATTGCCTGATAAACAATCCGTTTACCATCTGGCGAGAAATAGCCCTCACCTGCTTTGACGAAGGAAGACGTGACTTGAGTTACGTTTTTCAGAAAGGTCGATTCCAGCTCACTGACTGAAACATCCTGTGCCGATACATGCTGCCCGCTAAGCACCAAAATGACACTCAGCACCGCCCATGAAACTAATTGTCTCATCGAATCCAATCCTTTCATTCGTTTTTTTGAAGCATTCATTAACTCAATGATGCCTCTGACAGCATCACCTGATTCAATCCCCAATGTATCAAACCTTTTACTATAATCAATGAGAGATGAGCACCTGAAATCCATTCAACGCTCGCTCCACTTAGAAACCAATGACATCTTAGATCCACCACTGCTCTTACCCGAGTCAACAAACACCATGAAAATATACACCCGAACAGGCGACTTTGGTGAAACCGGATTGGCCGGCGGGGGCCGCACTGCCAAGAACAGCATGCAAATGGAAGCTGTCGGAACGATCGATGAACTCAATGCCTGCCTCGGAGTCATCCGTTCGCTAGCGATCGAACCTGAATGGGAATCCGATCTAAGCCAAATCCAATCCCGTCTGTTTGATGTAGGAGCGTTGCTGGCATCCAAACCGGAGTATGATCCGGGAGTAACAATCGGTGAGCAACAGATTCTCTCGCTGGAATCAAAAATCGATGCACTCGAAGCAAACCTCACTCCGCTTCAGCAGTTCATTCTGCCGTCAGGATCTCCGGCCGGAGCACAGACTCATTTCGCTCGGACGATTTGCCGTCGAGCAGAACGACGAGTACTGACCTGGCTGGCATCTGCGAGTCCCGCAGAGAATTCAGGGATCCCGATAGATCATCACCCCATCCCGATTTATCTCAATCGACTTAGTGACTATTTGTTTGTACTGGCACGAACGATCAATGCCGATGACGGTATAACAGAGACTCCCTGGCTCGGTGCCTCAGGCTCCTAACCAAAGGACGCTTAGATATCCATACCAAGTCGAAAGCTCAGCTGATCAAACTGCTTTTGATAGATTGATCGGGACGAATGCACATGGTCTTCTTCGGTAATAAACCGCATGTTGTCCATCGGCCAGACATCGTAGCTGAATAAGATACGCTCGAAGGGCTTCAGATCCTCTGCATAGATCATCAACATCTTGTGTTCATCGAGCTGCACTTCAAGTTGTTTTTTCGTGTTCACCACAGCGACACCCGTGCAGCCGTCATTAAGAATCAACGATTCATAGTCATATAACGTACTCTTCAAGACCGGCAAGTCGATTTTCTCGCGATAGAGATCTTCATGCGAACCATCCCCATGAGAGTGACTCGTTTCCAATACACAGTCGACCAGCTTTCCAAGCGGAACCATCAAATCCAAAAAGAGGTCGAATAACACGTCTTTGGTAGCAGCTGCCAGGATCATCGGCAGTTCCATATTGCGTGATTTGGAGCGGAACATTTCCCGACGATAGCCTTGTTGCAACGACAGGGACGACTGTTTTCCCGGTCGTACTGCATCGGTAAATTCAAAAGCACCTACCGACTCGACTGCAAACAACTCTTCGGTTGCAGCAATTTTGGAATCAAGATATTCCCTGTCTGCTGAGGTTTGTGCATGCCACCCGTTTCCCTGAGCCAGCGAATTCGGTTCATTGGATTCAAAAAATGGTGACGAGTTCATCGATTCCTGCTTTATCAATCATTCTGGTAACAAGGTCTGACTTGACCAAAGCGAGCAACCCGTTTTGGCAACTACAAAAACGTAGGTTACGTTCTGCCCCGTGCTTGAATTAGCACGCAAGAATCAAAGAAAAAGCGGGAGTTGAAAACAGTCTATTTACTGTAAACCTGCAAATCACCAAGTAAAAGCAGGGCTTTAAGAGCATATTGCTGGTCATCTTCCGACGACAATGCGGTATCGGAAATCTTGATGTAGCGAGACCATCGAGGCTTCGCGACTGGCCTCGTGCCGTCAGACGGCACCCACTGGCCATTGATATAGGACTCATTCCACATATGGTATGAAAGGAACATCGCAGCCCCGTCCGGGACAGCCACAAAACCAGCCGCCATGCGTGTCGGGATTCCTACTGCACGAGCCATCGCTGCCAACAGACACGCATGCTCGGTACAATCGCCTTCCTGGCTTTCATAAGCATCGGCAGCAGATGCCATCGCTTTGGAATAACTCTTCTGACTCATATGCTCGTTAACAAACAGGTGAATCGCTGCCAATTTCTCCGAGTCACTCTCAAGACCCTTGGTCAATTCCTGAACTTTGGCTTGAATTCCTGTATGCTCCACATTAACCAAGGCAGACGCTGCTAAATACGACTCCGGAATCTCTTGCTCGGACATTTCCGACTCTGTGGCCTCATCGGATGTGGCAATCTCAACTTCATCTTCTGACGTCGTACTTACCTGTTGATAGTCGGTCGTAGGAAACAAATCGGTCAGATCGGTGAGCTCAGATCTAAGCGTATATTTTTGGCTCGTGGAATCTTGTTCATAGATCCCCAAAACCTCCACCAAACTCACTTCATTCAGATCCAGTGTCGGAAGCGAATCGTTAGAGGTCATCACCGTCGCCTCGGTCCGTTCGGTAAGCACTACTTCCATCGACATCTGAGGGTAACTGGCTTTGACCGTCACGCCCTTTTCATCGACCCACAATACGCCTTCCATGGAGATATCACCGCTGGCACTGACCACGTCAATCCTTAACAGTGACTGCCCGTCCACTTCTTCGAAGTCTGCTGCCGTCAGCATCTGCTGGTAAGGAGAAAGCGAAGACGGTTCGACATTGGAAAACTCGCGTGTCTCGCCGGGCTGCATCGGTTTTTTAATCAGGGACATATCAATTGCTAAAGGCCCCAGTACACCGGCTGGCCATGGCTTTTGACCATTGATAACTTCTTCGGATTGTTCTTCCCGGTACTCCAACGTCTCTCCAACAACCGTGGCAATTTTGGTGGAAGACGGTACGGCACTTGAATCAACGGTAATACTTTTGAGAACTCCTTCGGGTGTTTCTACGAAGTGAATATCCTGCAGTGTCGAAGTGATATCCTCACCACGTCTAAACTTTAGTGCCGTAAACCACATCCCATACACTTCACCGGCCTTTTCATCCGATTTAGCATCCAACAGCATATAGCCGGCTTTTTGCCCATCGATCAGAACTTCATAACTACTTTTAAGCAGTACTTTGTCTTCTGCACCCTTCAATTCCACCTTGGGCCAGGCGGTCGTTTCCGATTCCGAGCTGCAGGCTGTGAGCGTCAACAACAGCGGGCAAACAATCAACCACAGTAACAAATTTGTTTGCAAAAAAGGCATATAGATTCTTTCCAAAGCGAGTGAATAAAGGCAAGCTTCTTAGTCTAGCCACTAAATCTGACTTTATCATCAAATTCCGTTTGGATAAAATTGGGATATCAAATATTGACGGTTGAAACCCGACAATCACCTCTCCCAACTTTGTTTTGCTAACTCGTTCTCATTCTATTATTTGACCGCAGGTCTGATTATGAAAAAAGTAGAAGCCATCATACGGCATTTCAAACTCGAAGACGTAAAGAACTCGCTTGCCGAACAGGATATTCATGGCATGACCGTCTCTGAAGTTCGTGGATTTGGGCGTCAAAAAGGGCATTCTGAGATGTATCGGGGGACTGAATACGCCATCGACTTTGTCCCCAAAGTGAAATTGGAAATTGTCTGTGCCGACGAGACACTACAAAAAGTTGTCGACATCGTCCTCAAGAACGCGCAGACCGGCAATATTGGAGACGGCAAAATCTTTATTACTGAACTTCATAACGCCATTCGTATTCGGACTGGCGAAATGGGTGAAGAAGCAATCTAATTACTGCTTCCCACTCAAACCACTCCGCTCGTTCCACGGCAAAACGGCATGGCAAACGCTCCGAGTTTTAATGAATCCATTGTGGTTGCGCGACAAACGTTGCAAGCCGGACGTGAGCGACTTCGGCAACAACACGAGGCCGGCTCGCCCGGGATTCAGGTTTGTACCGGTATCTCGGATCTGTTTGACGAAATCGTACTGAGCATGTACGAATTGGCCATGACACAGGTCACCACCGATACGCACCAGCGAGAAGCTTTAGAAGAAGTGACAGCGGTGGTTGCACATGGAGGCTACGGGCGGCGAGATGTCGCTCCTTATTCTGACATCGACCTGATGTTACTGTGCCAGAACAAAGATGCTCCGCTCGTTCCCGAATTAGCACGCGCACTGAGTCAAAACATTTATGATGTCGGATTGCAATTAGGATTTGCCACTCGTTCGATCAAAGAAGCCGCCAGACTGGGACTCAAAGATGCCAAGATCTTTACTTCGCTAATCGAGTCCCGTCTACTCATCGGTAGTCAGGATCTCTTCACGGATTTCTTCAACAGCTTTCGTCGTCGCAGTCGTAACCGTTGGAAGTCACTGATCAAACTGGTGTACTCGGCTCGGCACGAAGAACGCTTGCAATATGGCGATACCGTCCATTTATTAAAGCCTAACATCAAGCGATCACGTGGCACGTTACGTGACCTGCAATTCATCCGTTGGATCGGATTCATTGTGTACGGAGAAGCAGAACCGGTCACCTTGCAGCGACTTGGGACCATGACACGAGAGGATTATCACACGGTTCGTAATGCGCGTGATTTTCTGCTACAGCTTCGCAATGAATTGCATTTTCAGGCAAGTAAGCCTCAGGATGTTCTTAACAGATTTGAACAGGTGCGAATCGCTGAAAAACTTGGCTATCAGGATTCTCCCAAGTCCTTAGCTGTCGAACAATTCATGCAGCACTACTTTGATCACATTAGTCGTGTCCGCTATACCGTGACCCATTTTTTCCAATCGAGTCGACCGGAGCGTTGGGCCTCAAAGCTGTCCCTGCCGGGATTTGTCCGCAAGATTGATGGGAAATTCCGCATGGGACCTTACAACATAGGAGCGTTGCCCAAACAACTCAATTCGATCAAATCCAACCTCAGTGATGTTTTGCGTCTGATGGAACTGGCCAGTCGCCATAACCGCCGAATCGATCATCGCACCTGGACGGCTGTTCGGGAAACCATGATGGAGATCGACAATGTCGAGCTAACACCACAGGTTACCAACCAATTCCTGGCCCTACTCTCAAGACCGGTACGCCTGGGAGAACAACTCCGCAAGCTCCACCAGATGCGAGTGCTCGAGAAGATTGTGCCCGCAATTAGGCATGCGCGAAATCTCCTCCAATTCAATGACTATCACAAATACACCGTCGATGAACATTCGATGCGTGCGGTAAAAAAGGCTACCGATTTTTTTGGGGAACATTCGGTACTGGGCAATGTCTATCGAGATCTGGAAAACAAAACGATTCTGCACCTGGCCTTACTTGTGCACGATTTAGGGAAAGGGTTCCCTGAAGACCACAGTGAAGTCGGACGTGAAATTGCCGCCCAAACGGCGGAACGATTTGGGTTATCCGAACACAACACCGACGTCCTTTGCCATTTAGTCCACAAGCATTTACTGATGGCTCATACCGCTTTTCGGCAGGACTTACATGATGAGAATGTTATCATCCGATTTTCCGCTGAAGCTCGTTCGCTGGAGCAGCTGCAGATGCTGTTTGTACTGACCTGTGCTGATCTCGCAGCCGTAGGCCCTGGTGTATTGAACGAATGGAAACAGGACCTAATCACCGAATTATATTTGAAAGCCCGGATCCATCTTTCCGGTGAATCGCAAGCAAAATTTGCTAAGGACTGGCTGACCACCCAACGTCAAAAACTCTTTAAGCTACTGCCCGCAGAAGAACAACAGTGGCAACCCCATCTGGAAAAGCTCCCGCCGACTCTACTCAATGATGATCACCTTCAACGCACCGCGGACTACCTGACAGGATTGTCAGCATTAGCAAAGGATGAAGTCATCACCTGGTCTGGCTACGTCCCGGAACGTAATGCGACTGAATACGTCATTGGGGCTCATCAGAATACGCTCGACGGTTGCTTTCACCGAATTACAGGCGTCCTTTCGAGTCAGGGAAACTCGATTCTAGGAGCAGAAATTTTTACGCTCGGAGGCGAGCTCGTCCTGGACCGTTTCTTTGTGAACGACCTGGATCACGCTGGTAGCCCATCGGAAGACCGAGCGAATCTGATTCAGCAAAAGCTAAAACAGGCTATTGAGTTAAAAGAGGACGTGAAGCCTACCTTTCGACAAATCTGGACTACCTCCTCTGAAACGACGGCGGGTGAAATCAATCCGCTACCAACCCGGGTCGGTATCGACAATAAGTCCGCCGAAAGACATACGATTATCACTGTCTTCGCCTATGACCGACTAGGGTTGCTCTATCAAATCACGAAAGTCCTCTTCGATCTGGGACTCGACGTGCATGTTGCAAAAATAGGAACTTATATCGATCAGGTGGTCGACGTGTTCTATGTAACTGATCGAATTGGTAATAAGATAGAAGCAAAAGAACAGTTCGATGCAATCCGCAAAAAACTGTTGGAACAAATTGAAAAGCCTACGTAACTCAATCTGAGGTGCAAGATTCATGAAACCTATTCTTTCCACTCTGGCAGTCCTTCTGCTTTCCACAACTACTCTATTGGCTCAAGACGAAGAGGCTAAACCTGCCGCCGCTGAACAGGCTCCGGAACGATTCAAAGTCATTCTGGAACTCTCCAATGATGGTGAAGTTGAAATTGAAGTCGCTCGTAAATTAGCGCCTTTGGGAGTGGATCACTTCTATCAGTTAGTGAAGTCCGGTTTTTTTGACGAATGTCGATTTTTCCGGGTTGTACCAAACTTCGTCGTACAATTTGGTATCAATGGCGACCCCGAAGTACAAAAGAAATGGAAAGAAATTCCTGTCAAGGACGACCCCGTTGTCTTTAGTAACCGCAAAGGCACCATCTGCTTTGCCACGGCCGGTCCAAACTCGCGTACCACGCAACTGTTCATTAATCTCAAAGACAACAAGAACCTCGATGGTTTGGGATTTTCCGCTTTTGGCCGAGTCAACAAAGGGCTGAAACACATAGAAGCAATTAACGCTGAATACGGCGAAGATCCGAATCAAGGACGAATCCAGTCAGAAGGCAATAAATACCTGAAAGAACAATTCCCTAGGATGGACTACATCAAAAAAGCCTACATCAAAGAGAAAACCAAAGACGAATAGATCCGACCGCGGATCAACCTCAAACAGATCCACTAAGCCCTGCTGCTGCACACCAGCCACAGGGCTTTTTTCACGCGCCCATGGTTCGCCAGAATATCGCCGGAACAGAAAAAGACGGCTGTCACGAATATCGTCACAGCCGTCTTGGAATGAGTGAAACGCAGCTAATTAAGCGTTGAGTTCAACGTCCGATGAATCAGCGATATTAACCCAGACATGCACATGAGGCGCACCACGGAAGTGCCAGACAAATGCAGGACCTTCCAAACGCCAGTTATCCCAAATCTTGTCGTTACCAACGTCTCTGTCCGTATAAAACGCCAGATGACAGGTATCCAGACCACCCTGCTTTTTCAGACACTCTAATGCTTCCTGCTGATCTGACTTGCGGAACATGGAGACCAAACTTTGCAGCGTCTTTTGGACTCCGGCTTTCTGGTCATTGTTAAGCTCTTTCACCGCAATCCCCTGGATACCACCTTTCGCACCACGGAAGGCAACTGCCTGTTCGCGAACAGTCTTGGCAACTTCGGCTTCTTTACGCTGCTCTTTATCAAGCAGTTTGTAAACACTATTCGCAGCCAGTGCCTGTTCCCAAAATACGTTGCCATAATGATCCGGCTCTTCATTGAATGTTCCGTGAGGATCGTGACCGTAGAAAAGAGGACCACCAAATGCGACATGATCGGTTGTATTCCCATCAGCTCGCAACGTGAGGTGACGCGAGGTCATTACAAATTCAAACTGATCGCTGCCAGGCTCGCCGAAAATTGCGATATTATTCGTTTCACCAAATCCGCCCGTATCGTCATTTTGTTGTTTATCAAACTTGACAAGCCAGTCGGGTGACAAAAGACCTTCGTAAATCATACGAATCATGTCACGCTGTTCATCGTTGAAAAAATTGGAGTTCACCGTTGGCTTGGTAATATGCCAGTTGTTTGAAATCCGAGTTCGTAGTAAGCCTCGATTGGGATCCATATGATCCCAGTTAAAGGCCACAACTTTCTTCTGAATGTCGGAAAGCGTATCGTAAAGTCGCTTAACAATGTTTTCCGGGTTGCCCTGTGACTTTTCTTTTCCCAAAACAGGTGCCTGCAATGCTGCACCGGCAATAATGGATGCTGCTCCGGTGGACTGCATAAATCTGCGGCGATTTATATTAATAGAACTCATAACAAGTACCTTGTCTGATTACGGCGGTTGAGATTTCTTATATCGTTTCCAATTATCCCACAGGCGGGGGTACCTATGCAATGTAGAACAAGTCATGATTATAGAAATTCCTCGAGACGCCCCTCTACATTCCTACTTGAGCAACCTTTATGCCTGAATTACCCGAAGTCGAAACGATGAGACGAGGAATCCTTGCGATTGAAGGAGCAACGATCACCGCAATCGAAAAGGTCCGCTGTCGCAGGAAACCGATCGCTATCAAGCCTAATATGAGCACGATTCGACGACGGCTCGTAGGAAAAAAGGTTCAGGCTGTGGAACGCATTGGCAAGCGTGTGGTAATACGCATGGCCAACGACGATCGACTGTTGTTTGAACCACGCATGACAGGCTTAGTACTGGTCGCCGATCCGCCCAGCTCAGAGCATGTGCGGTTTCGTATGGAATTTTCACAGGGTGAACAGGAAATCCTGTACTGGGATCGCCGCGGCCTGGGGATGATCTACTTACTTAACGATCAGCAATATCAGGAGCGATTTAGTCTGGAGAATCTGGGCCCAGATGCCCTGGAGGTAACAGGGCCGTTATTGAAGAAGATTTTTGGCAAAGCCAAACGCCCGATCAAAGTCGCTCTGTTAGACCAGAAAAAAGTGGCTGGCATTGGCAATCTTTACGCTTCAGAGATTCTGCATGTGGCAGCCATCCATCCGGCCAAACGATGTGATCGCATTACCTTGAAGCAATGGGATCTGATTGCAAGTACGACGATCGACATTCTGCAGACGGCCATTGCTCATGAAGGATCGACCTTATCAGACGGAACCTATCGCAACGCCTTAAATGATCCCGGTGGGTATCAAAACATGCATCGAGTGTATGACAAAGAGGGACAGTTTTGTCCCATCTGTATGGACACCACGATTACTCGAATTGTGCAGGCTCAACGCAGCACTTTCTTTTGCAAATCCTGTCAAAAACGATCGTAGTCCCTTCTGTTACGCTCCGCAGACGCAACAAAAATCAACAATTCTGACAGGCAATCAGGGGACTAACAGTAAAGAACCATAGTGGATAAACTAGTAAGAGTGACGGCTGCTTATTCGCTGGCAGGCCTATTCACTGTATCGAAAGCAACTTACTTTCATTCACATCACTCCGAATTCACAGAGACAACCCAACAACATGGCAGACCCTATATCAGCAGTACCAAATTCAGCCGGCCGATTCGGTGAGTTTGGTGGGAGATACGTACCGGAAACGCTCACGCGGGCATTGGACGAATTAGCCGAAGAGTATGCTCAGGCCAAACAGGACCCTGAGTTTCAAAGCCAGCTGACCAGTTTATTTAACACCTTTGTCGGCCGCCCGTCACCGCTCTACTATGCCGAACGCCTGAGTGAGTATTGTAAGGGTGCCGAAATCTGGCTTAAACGAGAAGATACCAATCACACTGGTGCTCACAAAATCAACAACACGCTGGGACAGGCACTGCTCACACTGCGTATGGGCAAAAAGCGTGTGATTGCAGAGACTGGCGCAGGACAGCACGGCGTGGCAACAGCGACTGCCTGTGCCCGCTTTGGACTGGAATGCATCGTCTACATGGGCTCGGAAGATATTCGGCGACAGGCTCCTAACGTCTTTAGCATGAAGCTGCTGGGAGCCGAAGTTCGCTCGGTAGAATCCGGTTCTCGGACATTGCGTGACGCTATCAACGAAGCTATGCGGGACTGGATGAGTAGCGTCGAATCAACACATTACATCATCGGTTCGGTGGTCGGGCCTCATCCCTTCCCCTTCATTGTGCGTGACTTCCAAAGTGTCATTGGCCAGGAGGCTCGGCAGCAAAGTCTGGATAGCTTTGGTGCTTTACCTGATCGGGTTGTGGCTTGTGTCGGTGGAGGTAGTAACGCAGCGGGTATGTTCTATCCGTTTGTGGATGATTCCGAGGTGGAATTACTGGGAGTTGAAGCTGGAGGTCGTAGCGAGCTTCCCGGCGACCATGCCTCTCCTTTGACATTTGGAGAACATGGAATGCTGCACGGCAGCTACAGCTATGTCATGCAAGATGAAGACGGCCAAACATGCGATGTCCATTCCATATCTGCCGGACTGGATTATCCCGGAGTCGGCCCCGAACACAGTTACTGGAAGGATTCCGGACGTGTTCAGTACACCCATTGCCAGGACGCCGAAGCCATGGCTGCCTTCGATCGACTCACCCGTACCGAAGGAATCCTCCCCGCTTTAGAAAGCTCGCATGCGATCGCCAAAGGTATGGAGAGTGCTCGTGAACTTGGCCCGGGAAAACGTGTCGTGATTTGCCTCTCCGGACGTGGTGATAAAGACAGCAATGAAATTGCCCGACTCAAACAAGAAGGTTATTAAAGCCCTTTCGATCTCCTCTTCTTCTATTGTTCAGCACCTCTAACTTTTTACGTATCATCCTGACATGTCCGCTATCGACACTACTTTTGAAACACTCCGTAGTCAGGGCCGCAAGGCTTTCTTACCCTTTATCACTGCGGGTGATCCGGATCTAGAATTCACTGGAAAAGTTCTCAAAGAACTCGTCGCGCGAGGCGCCAGTATCTGTGAACTGGGGATTCCCTATAGCGATCCGATCGCCGATGGCCCTGTTATTCAGGCAAGCTATACCAGAGTGCTGGATCAAAAGCAGAAGCTTGGTCAAATCCTCGAGGCGGCGACGTCCTGGACCGCTGAACTGAGTGCGCCGCTAGTCTCCATGGTGAGTTACAGCATCATCCACCGACAGGGATTGGAAAACTATGTAGCGCGAGCGAAAGCCGCCGGAATTGCAGGAGCAATCGTACCGGACCTGCTCGTGGAAGAATCCGCCGAGTTTTCGGCACTCTGCCAACGCGAAGACTTCAGCCTGATTCAACTGGTGACACCGACCACTCCCCGGGACCGGGCCCTGAAGATTTGTGAAACTTCGACAGGCTTCCTGTACTTCGTTTCCGTTACGGGTATTACCGGAGAACGTACCGAACTACCTCCGGAAGTCGTCGATCAAGTCGGATGGCTCAAAGAAAGAACGGACCTGCCTATTTGCATTGGCTTTGGAATCAGTCAACCAGAACACGTGAAGATGCTGGCACCCGTCGCCGATGGCCTGATCGTCGGTTCAGCGATCGTTCGAAAAATAGCTGAAGTGGAAGAAAAGGGAGAAGCCGCAGTACTTGCAGAGATTGGCGATTTGGTCGACGAGCTCACCGCCGCCATGGACTCTTAAATTCGCGAATTCCCTGACGGAGATGTACTAGATGAATGCTTCCAATCTCAATATCGAAGGCGCGGTTTCTGAGCGATACTCACAAGCCTCACTACAGGCCCAGGCCGCACTCTGCTGTCCGGTGGATTACGATGCCCAATGGCTGAAAGTACTCCCGAACGAACTAATCGAACGTGATTATGGTTGTGGTGACCCTTCCAAATGGGTTGAGACCGGTGATCATGTTTTGGATCTCGGTTCAGGCGGAGGGAAAATCTGCTATATCGCCTCGCAGGTCGTCGGTGAATCAGGAAGCGTGATCGGCATCGACATGAATGACGACATGCTCACTCTGGCCCGGCAATATAAAGCTGAGATTGCCGAACGTATCGGATGGGATAATGTAACCTTTCACAAAGGAAAAATTCAGGACCTACAGCTAAACATGGATCAATTCGATCAGTGGCTTCAGGAGAATCCAGCCCGTGATGCCGAAAGCTGGCAACAGGCCGAACAGCAGGCACAACAGCTTCGGCAAACTCAGACTATGATTGCCGATAACAGTATCGATGTGGTAGTTTCAAACTGTGTCCTGAATCTCGTTCACCCGAATGACCGGATCCAACTGTTTGCGGAACTGCACCGCGTGCTAAAACCTGGTGGCCGAGCGGTCATCAGCGACATCGTTGCCAATCAGCCTGTACCCACTTCGTTGCAAAATGATGCCACGCTCTGGAGTGGTTGCGTAAGTGGTGCCTACGAAGACCATGCGTTTCTGCAGGCCTTTGCCGATGCAGGATTGGGAAAAATGGAAATCCTCGCCCGGCAATCCGAACCCTGGCAGGTGGTGGAAGGCATTGAATTCCGCAGCGTAACTGTCCGCGCCTGGAAACCACAGGCGACTTCAGACGACTCCGACCAGAGAAAATCAGCCATCTATCGCGGCCCCTGGAAAGAAGTCGTTGATGATCAGGGCAATGTCTTGCTGCGTGGAGAACGCATGGCCATAACGAACGGGCAAATGACCGAATACCAAAATCCGCCTCTGGAAAGCGATTTAATTCTACTTGAAAGTGATCCCCAAACTACTCAGACATCGCCACCTGATGAATTACCAATCGCTGACTGTTGCGGCCCGGGTGGAACTTGTTGTTAGACCTTAAGGATACAAAACGATGATTAATGTAATCTGTACAATCACAATCGCTCCGGGACGCCGAGACGATTTCATTGCTGAGTTCAAAGCCATTGTGCCAGAAGTACTGGCCGAACAAGGGTGTATTGAATATGGCCCCACAATCGACCTAGATACAGGCATCGAACGCCAGGCTCCGCTGGATGACAATGTCGTTGTGATTGTCGAGAAATGGGAATCGCTGGATGATCTGAAAGCTCATTTGGTGGCACCTCACATGAATGCCTATCGTGAACGCGTCACCGACATGGTTGAAAACGGGCATTTGAGAATTACTCAGCCTGCTTAACACAACATGCGAGAGCTTGCTCAACAACTCGAACAAATCGCCACGACTGCACAAGAGGCTGTTTATTGTCGCCTTGTGGAAACACGTGGCAGTACGCCTCAAAAACCCGGAGCAACCATGATCATCTATCCCGATGGCTCTCAGGAAGGGACGCTGGGGGGAGGCTGTGTTGAGGCCGAAGTGAAACGAACAGCCCTGGCCTATCTGGCGGATAACATATCAGCGATTGCCAGTTTCCAGCTCGATCACGATTACGGCTGGGATGATGGTCTCATCTGTGGCGGCCGCATGCATATTCTGATCCAATCGATCCAGGATCAGGCATCCCGAGAATATCTGATCAAGGCCTGTGAACTCCTGCGTTCGGCAACAGGATTCACGGAAGTCATTCGCTATAAATCTGAAGACAAAGAAACTCCTCCCGTGCTACTCCTGTTTGACCACCAAAAGCAGCTAACCGGATCGTTGCATGCGGAAAGCCAACTCCTGATCGATCAGGCGACTGGTCAGTTAATAGGCTTAGACGACCGGCCCCGGCCCTATCATCATGCGGATCTGGCTTTTTTGCCGACGCTTGAACGATGCCGGCTCGTTATCGTAGGTGGCGGACATGTCGGCCAGGCAGTTGCCAACCTGGCGGCAGATTTGGAATTCGATGTCACCGTAGTTGACGATCGTGAGTCGATCATTTCTTCGGAGCGATTTCCGCGAGCACAACAACGCGTTGCCGGAGACATCGAACAAGTGCTGCCGAATCTGGAGATTACCTCGCACACGTACTGTCTGATCGTGACGCGAGGACACAATCATGACCAGCGGGCTCTTTATCACCTGGCCGATCGAGGCGCACGTTATGTAGGGTTAATTGGCTCGCGCCGAAAAATCAAATTGATTTACGATGATCTACTCAACGCCGGTATTCGACGGGAAGCAATCGAGAATGTGTTTGCTCCATTGGGAGTGAACATCGGGTCCCAAACCGTACCGGAAATCGCTGTGAGTATTTGTGCGGAACTGGTCTCTCACCGTAATCGAGATGGATTTGTCCCCGGACGTCCCAACCGGATTGAATTGCCTCAATGAATTTTGTCGCTATCATCCCCGCTGCAGGCCTCAGCCAACGTATGGGCGAGCCTAAACTGTTAAAGCACTTCGACGGCGAACCGTTGATCAATCGTGTCATCAAAGCCTGGCTGGCTAGTGTTGTCCAACGCGTCGTGATTGTGGTTCGTGAAGACGATCAGGCTTTACAGACTCACCTTCAGTCTTTCGATATCGACGTTGCTCTCATCAACCCGCCGGCAGCTCACATGAAGGACACAATGCTGGCTGGAATTCAATACACGGCCGAGCACTATCCGATGGGAGTCAACGACGCTTTTCTGATGGCACCGGCAGACATGCCCTACCTGTCCTCCTGGTTGATTGACCAGGTCATAGATCAGCATAATCCGGATGCTGCCGCTATTATCTCTCCTGCTTTTGAAGGAAACAAAGGCCACCCGACATTATTCCCCTGGCCATTCGTTACCGGAGTGTTTCAACTGCGTGACGATCAGGGACTCAATACACTTTGGGATCTTTACCACGGCAGGACGTTTGAAGTCTCCAGTAACGCTCCCCTAGTGGATCTCGACACTCCTGAAGACTGGAAAGATTGGGAAGAAGAGTCCCGGGGCAGCTAAACGTTATTAGTTATCGCCCAGATTGAATGACTTTTTCAGATACTTTGCACGGTGAATATTGCGATCGGCGATTTCCAGTTTCCCGCCAATCAGTTTTTGCAAATGCGCGGGCTGAGTTTGAAGAAAGAGCCTGTTTAACATGGGTAGTTCCACTTCGATCAGCCCCATATTTACTCCCAATCGAATACTGGACAGCAAGTGCATCGTTTCTTCACTACTGATGGTTTTGGCATTCTGGAGAATACCTTGAGCCCGGCTCACACGGTCACTCAATTCATCACGACTTTCACGCAGTAGAAAATCTCGTGCTTTACGTTCGTATTCGATCATCACAGGAATCACTTCGTTTACCTGCTGCACCAATTCCACTTCACTTTTGCCTAAGGTGATCTGGTTGCTGATTTGATAGAAGTCCCCCATCGCTTCTGAACCTTCACCATAGAGTCCTCGCACGGCCAGATTGATTTTCTGCAGGCTGCGAAAGACCTTTTCCAATTCACGTGTCATGACCAATGCAGGCAAATGCAACATGACACTCACACGCATACCGGTGCCCACATTGGTGGGACAGGCCGTGAGATAACCGAAACGCGGATGATAAGCATAAGTCAGACAAGAATCTACAAAATCATCAATGGCATTAATCCGGTGCCAGGCTTCGGTCAAATCCAGACCGCTCTGGACAGCCTGGATCCGTAGATGATCTTCTTCATTGATCATCAGGCTAAATTTTTCACCTGAGTCAACCAACACACTACGCGCACCGTTGCTTTCGGCTAATTCACGGCTAATGAGCTGGCGTTCGACAAGGAATTGACGATCGAGATCATTCATTTCATCGATGCGAAAATAATTAACCGGATCACTCCATTTGGATTCCTGATTAATCAGCGCAGCCACTCGATTCTCAATGGCCGTTTTGTCCGCGTCTGAGCACTTACGCACAAAAGGAAACTCGGAAAGATTCCGAGCTAAACGGATCCGGGAGCTGATGACAATATCTGACTCAGGCCCGGTACCTTTCAACCATTCACCGCCGTTACCTACTAATTCATCCAAAAACACTCTACACCTCTTCACCGGTCCGGTCGTCTTCAATCCCGGCAATCTGATCTCGAAGTTGCGAGGCTTTTTCGTAATCTTCCACTTGAATCGCCTGTTCCATCTCACGTCGCAAGCGGATTAACTCCGTACGTTGATCCGTGCCTTCCGCTCCACTCCGGGGCTGCTTGCCCACATGAGCTGTTGCCGAATGAATATTGGAAATGATTGGATCGATCTCATCTTCGAAACAGATGTAATCGTGAGGACATCCCAGACGGCCCACATGACGAAATTCATAAAACGTAATGCCGCACAAAGGACAGGCTTGTTGATCTAGCTGGGCCAACTGTTCAGCAGCTTCATTGATTTTCAGATGCTGAGCAAGCGCACCGGCAATCGACGGCACATCATCCTCTTCGACTTCAGATTGCATGAGGTAAGTCCGAGCATGTTCTTCGCAGAGGTGTAATTCCTCTGGCTGCTCATCGGTCAGTTCCGTGATATGAAACGTCGCTGGCTTTTCGCAATGCTGGCACTTCATAAAGCATTATCCACAGATTTGAAATCCGCTCCCGATTTGGTACTCGTTTTTGGAAAAAACCAGACTTTAGGGGAGTATCAGTGAATCGAAAACCTGTTCAAAATAAGAACAGAGCCTGCATGTGGAGCAGTCACTGTTACCGTAGTGTGGCAATAACTGTTAGGATTCTAACAGTGCAACATACCCTGTCAAGATTACCCTTCAGCCCCTTCATTATATCGTTCAGGCAATCCAGCGTTCCATGTCACATTCGCCAAACTTTGAAGCTTTTGCTGACCTCGCCAAAGACCACGATCTGGTTCCGGTTTACAGGCGCATGCTCAGCGATGGTCTCACACCGGTCTCCGCCTTTCAAAAACTGGATGATGGAAAAGATGCCTGTCTGTTTGAAAGCGTCATTGGTGGTGAAAAAGTAGGTCGCTATAGTATTTTGGCGAGTCATCCGTTTATGATCATCAATGCCTGTGGCAGAGAGGTCTCCATCACCCGTGAGGGAACAACGGAAAGTCGTAGCTCTGACAATCCACTGGATGATTTGAGACAGTTGGTTGATTCTTTCAAAGCTCCACAGCTTGAAGAATTACCTCCCTTTAACGGTGGTGCCATTGGTTATGCCGGCTACGACGTGATTCGCTACGTCGAAGATTTGCCCAACCCGCCGGAAAATGATCGTCAAATACCAGATATGACTTTTGGGTTTTACGATTCACTGGTCGTCTTTGACAATGTCAACAAAACCATGTTCGTCATTGTGATGGCCCGGCTCGATAAACACCCGGGCGACGCTCGAACTGCCTACGACGAAGCTCTTGCCCGTGTTGATCAGTTAGTCGACCAACTGGCGGCTCCAGCTCAGCTGGCCATGGCCGATATTAACACGCAGGGAGGCACAGAGGGACTGCCCTACACTTCTAACTTTCAACAGAGTGAATTCGAAGAGGCGGTGAACCAATGTGTCGAGTACATTCGTGCGGGTGACATCTTTCAGGTTGTCATTAGCCAGCGGCTGGAAATGGAACTGCAGGTTGACCCGGTCGAATTGTATCGTTCGTTACGAGTTGTTAATCCAAGCCCGTTTATGTTCTTTCTCCGTACCAACGATGTCACTCTGGTTGGCAGCTCACCAGAAATTATGTGCCGTGTGATGGACGGTAAAGTCACGGTACGTCCACTGGCAGGAACGCGTCCTCGTGGCGATACCGAACAGGAAGACAATCAACTAGCCGACGAATTGCTGGCAGATCCCAAGGAACGAGCTGAACACGTGATGTTGGTCGATCTGGGTCGCAATGACGTCGGACGCATTGCCGAGTACCGGACTGTCGAGCTTTCTGACGTGATGGTGATTGAACGCTACAGCCACGTCATGCACATCACTTCCAATGTCACCGGCCAATTACGTGAAGATAAAGATGCATTTGATGCACTGGCGGCCTGCCTGCCGGCCGGCACAGTCTCCGGAGCCCCTAAAGTCCGGGCAATGGAAATCATTGACGAACTGGAACG
Organism: Planctomycetaceae bacterium UBA2972; assembly: GCA_002348315.1. Lineage (GTDB taxonomy): Bacteria > Planctomycetota > Planctomycetia > Pirellulales > Pirellulaceae > UBA721. Next base: position 27,058 of record DEAW01000089.1, read on the forward strand.
CCATCGGCGCGGGCCTTATGCCGGAGCGGTGGGGTATATCGATTACGTTGGCAACATGGACACTTGTATCGCATTGAGAACGTTCGTCATTAAAGATGACAAACTCTATGTTCAGGCCGGAGCCGGAATCGTGGCCGATAGTCATCCCGAAATGGAATATCAGGAGACTCTGAATAAAGCCCGTGGATTACTCAAAGCGGTCGAGATTACCGCCAAGCGGACTACCACCTAAAAGGCCGCAGTGGAAAGAAAACTTGTTTTGCTGCTAAGACTGCTCGCGTAACGTGGTAAAGCTGATCAATGCCAATCCAAGCGCACCGATGATGACTCCGATATCCATCAGCATACTTGCTCTGGAAAACGGTATCTTAATGGCGAGATCAAGTGCGAAGACTAACAGTAACAATACCGCTACTGACAATCCAAAGAGACACATGATTTTTGACACGCTTCAAATTCCTTTTGTCGGATGAAACCTATCGGGCATTTAATGACATTAACGAATCCCCATTCGCTAACTTTTGCTGAGCAAATAGTATAATCCACTAAAATTGTTTGATGCGACACGGATTTACTAGATTTCGTTCATAAATCCTGTGTATTCTATCGTCAAACTCGCTGCGTACAATTATCAGCCACCGAAATAAACAAGTCTTATCAACCAATCTTTATATCTAAACGAGAATTGACAAGCTCATGAATTCGATTGATTCACCTGTGAACCGGCACATGCGAAAGCTGATGCCGGTTTCGAACTCACTGGCGTACTTCGATCATGCTGCTGTCGCTCCTCTCCCACAACCAACCCACCAGGCCATCAGCCAATGGCTCGATGAAGCTACCACACAAGGCGATCTCTGTTGGCCTCGCTGGGCCAAACGTGTCGAGGCCATTCGACGCAGTGCTGCAAAACTCATCGGCGCCGATTCTGACGAAATCGCATTCGTTCCCAACACTTCAGCAGGCGTCAACTATGTAGCAGAAGGATTTCCCTGGGTTGCAGGAGACAACATCGTCACACTAGGAAATGAGTTTCCAGCCAACCTCTATCCCTGGATGAATTTGAAGACTCGTGGAGTGGAAACGCTGACAGTTCCCGTAAACCACGGAATCCCAAACCTCCAGAGAATTCTTGATACCTGCAACGACCGCACGAAACTACTCTCCATCAGTTGGGTTTCGTTCTCCAGTGGCTATCGATTTACGACAAGGGAACTGGAAACTATCATTCAACAAGCTCACGACCGTGGCATCCTGGTCATGCTCGATGCGATTCAAGGTCTGGGAGTTTTTCCCTTAAACGTGGAATCACTCGGAATCGACTTCATGGCTGCCGATGGCCACAAATGGATGCTCGGTCCGGAAGGAGCTGGCATCTTTTACCTGCGTAAAGAACACCTCAACTTATTGCGGCCTGTGATGGTCGGCTGGCACTCCGTGGCCAATCCCTTTGATTTTAGCAATATTCACTGGGAACCTCGGCTTCAGGCGGCGCGATATGAAGGTGGGACTCAGAATATGGCCGGCGTTCTCGGCTATGGAGCCAGTCTGGAAATGCTGCAACAACTAGGAGTTTCCAAAGATAACTCGCCAATTGCAGAACAGATTCTGAGCTTTACTCGGGCAGCCCAACAGCAGTTAATCGCAGTGGGAGCGGAAATCTTTGGCCCTTCAGACTCAGAACATCAAAGTGGTATTACTTCCTTTGCCATTCCGGGAATCGATTTGGGATTATTGCGTCAACAATGTCTCGATGCAGGAATTATCCTGAGCCACCGTGACGGACGCTTGCGTATCAGCCCGCACGCCTACAACAAACAAGATGATCTGGATCGCCTCCTGACTGTCATTGAACGTGCCCGAGCTTAATGCTTTGCCAGCAAAACCGGTATAACCGTTACGACAGTTCGGCCGTCCTCACACACACTGCAATCTGCGCAGCGTTGACTCCAATGAAACTCGTGGCATCGTCGATGCATACTCTATCAGGCTTAGCTACAACACGTTCTTTCAACTTTGACTTTCCGCCTGAGACAAACAACGATCTCCCACGATCCGAAGCCTTCCCTGGCCGAGTCAAATCAGCGTGTCTATCAATCCTCAAATTCTGTTGTCCATCAACGTACCAACCCTCACACCTGGTGACTCTGCACGCTCGTCGGCACGAAACACGATAATCCAACAGCTAGCCAGTGAATTAGAGCAACACGAATTCGTCGCTACCTGGATTCTGCACGATCAAGGACTCGATGACGTCAGACTACTCACCGAATCTATCAGCCTGCCTCAGGAAATATCGCTGACGTTGTCACAGAAAAACCAACAGGCCCAACCGGCGTTATTCTCGCGGACGTTATCAGACCTACAATCACGCAGTCGAAATCTGGGAGTGCGGATCACGACCCTCAGTACGAATCACTCCATTAAAGACCGCAATCTTCGCTTATTAGTGAAGCATAGAATATCGATGGTCAATCAACACTGCGGCATCCATTCCGGAAAGAAGTCAACACGTGTGATGGAGCCCAGTTCATTACGTTTTGGAATCTGGGAAGTCCCAGCACCGCTTCAATGGGTAAAACAACTGACCAACCCGGTGCGGGAATTGGTACTCAAATCGAATATGCACTTTAAGACGCCCAGAGCTTTTCAGCATATTCAAATCGACATCCAGGCAATGCTCGAGAACAACATCTCGATACTCAAAATCAAAAGTCTCTTACGCGCTTTAAATCGGACGCGTCTACGAGGAAAAATTGACGTCACCCCGATCCGCTCAGCAGCTACACTGCTACGTCATCTGCAAACTACGAATCGACAATATTTCCAGGCAGCCTAGCAAAACGCTCGGAGAATACTGTATTCAAAACCCGCGTCCGGAGATCACGCTCCCATTTTGGAACGCAAGTCTGCGATGATTTCCTGAGGGACAAACCGAGCCAGCATTTCATCGTCTGAGAATTGAGCGATCTGCTTGATCAGGGAGCTCGAAACGTGAGCGAATTCTTCATCGGCCATCAGAAACACCGTTTCAATCGCTGGTGCCAGCTGACGATTGGCCATCATCATTGTGAATTCACCAGCAATATCCGTCAGTGGCCTCACCCCACGTACCATGATCCGTGAATGCTGTTGCTTCACAAAATCAACGGCCAATCCATCAAACGTCTCCACCTGAACATTGTCCCACTGCGAAGTGACTCGACTTACAAGGTTCTTACGTTCTTCCGGTGTAAACAGAGATTTCTTGTCGACATTGATTCCAATCCCGACTACCAACGTGTCGAACATCTTACACGATCTTTCGATCACGTTGAGATGCCCAAGTGTAATAGGGTCAAACGAACCGGTATAAACTGCAATTTGACTCATTGACGATCAACACAAAATGAAGAGGAGAACGGTTTCAGGGAAGGCCTGAAGAATCAATCCTACCTTCATTCTAATCAGAGAAGGAATCAGGTGACGAGTCCTTCTTTGATGACTATTGCCAGTCCCCTGTGGGATTCCCCCTCCCTTCGGGAACTTGTAATTCACCAAGACTCTCATCAGGCTATCAACTATAATTCAGAAGTTCGGGTGACTTGGAGATTAATAGAATTCACTCGATTCTGTGAGTTTCCTTGCTGCCTTCCAGCCGACTTTCAACCATGTCCAGCCTTTCAGATGACCTGATACCCGAACATCTTCGCGATGATCGTCAAGCCGATCCCGGCGGGGCCGATGGAATGGATGCGACGGATGAAGTGGCTGACGAACTCCCCCCCCCGGAAGACGCAACCGATTTCACCAAACCTTCTCAGGGATTGAGAGACATGATTGTTGGTGCCGGAGCGTTGGGAATTTCCACATTCGTTCATGCTGCGATCCTCATCCTGCTAGGCCTCTTCACATTAACACCCGACATTCTGGAATCCTTTAATATCATCGTCGTCGATCCACCATCGGAAGAGCTTGAACGGCCCGAAGAAATGATAACCGTCGAGTTAGAAGAAAACACCGATCCCGCCGAAGAACTGACCAACACTCAGGAAGCATCCACCTTTGCCGGACTCCCCAATGCTGAAGGGGTGAGCCAGTTTTCCGAACCCACGTTTGATACAGAGGTTCTGGAGCAACCGGACCAGGAAACTGGAGTAGAGATGGCGACACTGACGATTCCTGCCAGTTTACAAACAAGCCTGATGACGGACATTCCTGCAGGTTCTTATGGAGACCCACGGGAAGTCGTTGACAATCTCGAGCAGGCCATCGACCGAATCACTCAGGAAATCATCTTCATGTTAGAAGAAGGGGATGTACTGGTCGTCTGGCTGTTCGACCAATCCGAGAGTATGCGTAACGATCAGAAAGAAATCCGTGAACGCATTAACAAAGTCTATAGCGAACTCGGTTTGCTAGACTCGGCTTCCAGCGATCATTTACTGACCGCAGTCACCAGCTACGGTTCCGGTTATTTCAAGCACACCAAACGCCCCACCTCGGATCCCGAGCTAATCCGCCGAGCCATCAACGAAGTCCCGATTGATCCCTCTGGTTTCGAGATCATGTGTCCGGCAATTACTCGGGCTATCAACGACCATGAATCGTACCGAGCCCGAGGCAAACAGCAAATGGCTTTGATTGTCGTCTCCGATGAGAGTGGTGAACCGGAAAATAATGTGCAAACATTAGAAATGGCAGTGGCCACAGCCAAAGAAATGAACTGCCGCACGTACTTCCTGGGAAGAGAAGCTGTGTTTGGATACCCACATGCTTACATGAACTGGCGGCACCCGCAAACCGGAGTGAACCATTGGTTGCAAGTTGATCGTGGTCCTGAAACTGCTTTTGTAGAACAACTACAGACCAACGGATTCCGTCGGCGCCGGGATGCTTTTTCAAGTGGGTTTGGCCCTTACGAACAATGTCGAATCGCTCGGGAGTCCGGAGGCATTTTCTTTATGCTTCCAACCGTCGAAAAAGAGTTGGTCGGAGGGGAAGCCGATAAACGCCGCTATGAACTCAAAGCGATGAAGCCTTACCTGCCCGATCTTGATAGCCGCCAAAAACAACTGGCGATGCGCAACGACTATCCCCTGCGATCGTTTATTTGGCAGGTCATTGTCGATCTCAATCCACTCAATGAAGAAACAGCTCAAATCATCGAACTGGATATGACCTTTCCACGGGAGTCTGAACCGTTCCTAAGACGCGCTCGTCGGGAACAGGAAAAGGCCAGGGTATACATTAACTACCTCGCCAATGCTCAAGCGGTTATGGAACAGGCATATGAACATCGCAAGGATGAATTGAATGCCCGCTGGCAAGCCAACTACGACCTGATCTATGCTCAGCTCATTGCTTATCAGGCTCGAGTTTATGAATATGGTGCAGCTCTGGAGACGTTTATTCGGAACCCTAAGCAAGTCCCCCAGGTGATGCCTCCCAACCGCAGACTGGTTCGTTGGGATCTCCGAGGCAGACTGGATCTGTCTGCGGAAGAAGTCAGCCGCCCTTATATCAACCGGGCTTCTGAATTATTTGAAAAGGTCATCGAACTGCATCCGGGCACTCCCTGGGCAGAAAGAGCCTCCGAGGAGCTAAAACGGGGCTTTGGGCTGGAGGTTATGCCGGTTTATAGAGCTCCTTCGCCTGCCGGTCTAAATACACCTAATGCTCCACGAATCCCGATACCGAAACTGTAAATAGACGGTTTTTCGTTTATTTGTCGACAACCCTTAAGTTGGGGATGATAGTTTCCTGTGCAGCATCAAATGCTCTTAGTGATTGCGACTCTGGTCATGCCACTGGCCTGCATACCAATCCTGCTGCGCCATGATGGAAAAACGCGTCTGCTCGCCGTCTCGATCCTCGTCCTGCTCACGGGGTTGGCCACAGCGATATTCTTCACTTCAGGTAACGAAGAGGTGATGAAATATCAGCCACCCGCCGAAGTCAACGTTCGTCAAACCAACCACGATCCGCAGTTGCAAGCTGCGACGCCAAAACTGACTGACCACAACAATTATGTGGGAGCTCAGGTTTGCGCGAAATGTCATAAGGAAGAACACAAATCATGGCATGCTTCGTATCACCGAACCATGACGCAGGTGGCTACCCCGAACACGATCCAGGCCGATTTCGATGGCCGCGAAATGAAGCTCGGCAACACTATCTACAAGATCTATCGTAAAGGGGACGAATACTGGGTTCGTGGCCACGACCCTGAATGGGAACTCAATCAACGCCCCACGGATATTCGCAACCATGTGAATCCCAAAATGGCAGACAAACGAATTGTCATGATTACCGGTTCCCACAAAATGCATATGTTCTGGGTTTCCTGGGAACACTCAGATGAAACACCCAATGCAGAAGATTTAGATAACAATGCATTGTGGTTGTTTCCCTGGGTCTACATGATCGAACAGAGGAAATGGATTCCTTATGAAGACTCCTTCATTGTTGATCCTCAGTTTGGACGACCACCCACTGTTTGGAATCAATCCTGCATTGCCTGTCATACGGTTGCCGGACAACCTCATCATCAGCCCAGTCAGGGTCCTTTCGACGTCGAGTTTCATTCCAATATTGCAGACTACGGAATCTCGTGTGAAGCTTGCCACGGTCCCGGCAAACCACACGTAGAGAAACACCAGGCATTGCTTGAAAGCAGCACCGGGGTTGAACTAAGTGGCTTACCGGATGATTCGATTATTAATCCGCTACGTCTTGATAAACAAAAACAGGCTCAGGTTTGTGGGCAATGCCATAGTCTATTTGAATCCAACCACCCACAAACATTTCTTGAAAACGGACTCGACTACCAACCCGGAAATGAACTGTTTGAAAACCGCAAAATGATCTTCCATGAAGATACCGATCCGGGATTGGTCTATTACAACATGTTTTGGAGTGATGGGACGGTTCGTATCGGAGGGCGGGAATATCAGGGACTTGCCAGGAGCAAATGTTTTACGCATGGCGAAATGACCTGTCTCAGTTGCCACAGTTTGCACTCGATGGAAGAGCCTGATAATCAACTTGGCTTTGGTATGAATTCAAATCAAGCTTGCCTCCAGTGCCACAAAGAACCGCAATACACAACCGAACTAGAATCGCATACTCATCATGCATTGGATTCAGAGGGCAGCAAATGTTATAACTGCCATATGCCGCATACGTCCTATGCACTCATGGGAGGCATCCGCAGTCATCGCATCGACTCGCCCAAAGTCAGAGCTCCTCAAAAGAATGAAAAACCGAATGCCTGCAACCTCTGTCATTTAGATAAAACACTACAGTGGACGGCAGACAATCTCACCCATTGGTACGGTCACGAATCCATAACGCTCGAACATTCCCATCAGCAAACGGCAGCCAGCCTCATCTGGCTGCTCCAGGGCAACGCCGTTCAAAGAACGCTCGCGTCGTGGCATATGACCTGGAAGCCGACTTTCGAGACATCCTCCTCTAATTGGAGAATGCCCTTCATGATCCAACTGCTCAACGATAATTATGCTGCCACTCGGTATGTGACCTGGCAATCGCTGAAGAAGCTTCCCGAATATGAACGGATCCAGCAAGGAATTGAATTCTATAAATTTGTATCTCCTGCACCAGAGCGTGTGGCCATTCAGCAAGCTTTGATGAATAGTTGGAGCACACATCTGAACGAGATTGGTGGCCCTTCACTTAACAATCCACAGCTCATGTTTCTCGAAAACCAACCGGCTACCATTGATCAAACGCTTTTGATTCAGCTGTTACAGACCCGGGACGACACATCCATTTTAATGAGCGAATAAATCGAGTCTGGCTAAAACTCTCGGTTGCCAGCTACCGTTGAAAGATCGGTAGGAATGCATGGTCGAGCTGCATCATGATCAGATTACAGCTGGTCACATAAATCGGACCGATGTTTCCAGTCCAACTACCATTATCTGATTGCTCGTTAGCAATCCGGCCGTAAAGCTGATCGCGAAACGGATTCCACTCTTTCTGCCCCTGGCGGTAAACCACCTGAGCATAGTAAAGATAAGTGTAATGCCAGTGCCCAAAGGAACGGGCTCCTCCGGAAATATTGTGAAGGTTCTTTTTCGAGTAGGCCAGCATTTCCGGAACATGCTTACTGTCATAATCACCGGCGTTATACAAGCAGGCGAGTGATGCTGCTGTAATCGCTGGTCGTGATGATCCTCGATTTCTGGAGCTATAGGAAATCCCGCCATCCGGATTTTTACAGCTATAAATGTAATCCTTGGCTTTATCAATCACCTTTTTGGGTACTGGAATTCCGGCATTACGGCAACCTCGCAAGCCCTGTACCTGAGTGATCGTGGTGGAACCTTCATCAAAATTATTGCCATCTTTAGCACTAACATATCCCCAGCCACCAGATGGTGTTTGAGCATTACCGCTAAACTCGACAGCCTTTTTTAAGATCTCGATCAGCTCTTCACGCCGTTCAAGATCTTCTTCTTCGCCTAACACCTGAGATAAGAAAAGCATCGAAAATCCGTGTCCATAGGTGTAACGGTTGTCGGATAGTGGGTCACCAATAAGTCCGTTACTACGGCATTTCGTTGTAATGTAATCGACACTCTTGCGAATAGCACGAGCATAAGGCCCCTGCGTTGTGGTGGAACCCGAGCAGATCAAGGCAGTGCCAGCCAGGGCGGTCATCGCCGTCGGATAGGTTCCTGCAGTCCAGTGCCCCAGCGAAGATTGGCTGCGGACAACCCAGTCCAATCCCTTCTTGATGCTGGTTTTCCATTCAGGTCGAATTTTGGCTGCGCGTGCTTGAGGAGCCAGTCCAGCCAAGGCCAAACCGGCTGCGGGTACACCCACTGCCGCACTCATCGACGTCAAGGCCTGACGCCTGTTTTTTAACGTCACTTTTATTCTCCTGAGCTTCACGAATCACTGTGAAGAATACTTCCACACAATCCTATTCTAACTTAAATCCCAACTTTGCAATCAGGGTCGACTCTGTTCTAAAACAAAAAACATGATTACTGCTGATGCTCCAGGATGGCTGCGATCAAGCCGTCTAAATGATGTTCGGTCGCTTCCACTGTTGGGTCGAACCCTAACTTACGAGCGGTCTCGCTGGTGATGGGACTGATACTCGCCGATTTCATCGATTGAATTTGCTCACCAAGTAATGCAATGGAAGAGCGAGCGATTGCCGAACTGGTAAGAGTTATCCAATCGACTCCGCGTTCTAGTGCTTCTTGCGTCGAAATCGAAAGCTGTGTCACGTCCTGACTTCGATAAACAACAACTTGTTCGATGACAGCTCCGGCTTCCTGCAGCCCTACCTGTAACGTGTCTCGCCCACGACTGGCTCGCAGCAGCAATACTCTTTTGCCTCCCACCGATCCGGACAAAGCCTCCACCAGAGATTCTGCGTGGTACTGATCAGGCATCAAATCGGCCTGCAAGTGATACTCTTCGAGCACAGCAGCCGTCCCCGGACCGATCACTGCAATTTTGGCATTTGTCAGCTGACGGGTATCATGCCCGCACTCTCGAAGCCGATTCATAAAAAATCGCACGCCATTGCCACTGGAAAAGACAAGCCAGTCCATCTCAGGCAAGCGTCCGATCACTTCGTCTAAGAGATCGTAGTTTTCCGGAGCAAGGACTTCTATGGCTGGTTGCAAAACAACTTCGGCGCCCAGATCGCTAAGCTTTGCTGCCAGTTCTTCGGCTTGATCTGCAGCACGGGTGACGAGAATCCGTTGACCGAACAATGGTCTGGATTCAAACCAGGATTGAACACTTGTATCACTCACAACATCACCTACGATGACGATCGCCGGGGGCCGCAGACGATTATCGCCTTCAAATTTGGAGGTCACCTCTTCTAAGGTACACCTTAGTGTAACCTGATCCGGAAAGCTAATTTTACGGACAATTGCCACCGGCGTGGAAGGAGCCATCCCGTGCTCGAGCAACTGGCTCGTCCAGTGACGCGAAGTGGTGACTCCCATATAGAAAACAAGCGTCCCCGGAAATTGCGCAAGCACTCCGTAATCAATGGCAGATTCATCCTTGCCTGTCCGTTCATGGCCAGTAATCAATGCCACGGCTGAGGCCTTATCGCGATGGGTCAAAGGAATGCCGACACAGGTTCCGGATGCAAATGCGGCGGTGATTCCAGGCACAATCTCATACGGTATGCCGGCAGCATCTAAAGCAGTCACTTCTTCAGCCGTTCTGCCAAAGATCGCCGGATCGCCCCCCTTAAGTCGTACCACATGGAGCCCCTGCTGAGCTAATCGAAGGCACTCCGCATTGATTTCATCCTGCTTCCAGATCTTTCCAACACCATGCCTGCCCATGCAGACACATTCCACGCCGGGGCGAACATGTTGGAGAATTCGTGGGTTCACCAGATAATCATAGAGAACAATGTCCGCCTGACTGAGACACTGTACAGCCCTGAGCGTAATATAGGATGGATCTCCGGGACCGGCTCCTACCAGATACACAAATCCGTCAGATGATGTATCCTGAGTCATAGTCTTATTGCCACGTATTAATTCCACTGTTCGCCTAATTGAGAGGGCTTCTTCGATTGGAACCTGCCACTCCTGAATCTGCAAGTAATCAGCTTTCCGACGTTAGGAAATATGCTGGTGGATTTTCACGTCAGCAACGTCGTGAATTGCAGAACGAATTCGAAGCCGGATTGCACTGGCTCGAGCAACAACCGCCTGAATACGACCGCGCGTTACGTGTTTTTGCAAAATGCATGCAGGCTGATCCCATGGGAGCCGTCTATACATTTGAGTTTCTGCAGACGTTGGAACAGGGATATGAACAGGGGTTGTACAAACATGGCTGGCGCCAGCGACGGCGTAACAGCAAACAGGTAAAACGCATTGTCGAACTTTGCGAAGCACAACAATGGCACGATGCGTTGCAACAGGCCCCTGACACTCTTTATCACAACGCACGTAATCAAACCCTGTTACTAGAACTCGCCTTTGCCGCACAAGCACTCGATGCCATCGACACACAATGGACTTATCTGGAGTTCGCTCTGAAGTACTTTCCATCTTCATCCGATGTCCATATCCAAATCGTTCATGCCTATTATCAAGCCGGACGATACGATGATGCCAATGACCACATTTTTCGATTGGTAAGTGAAAAGGATGATGTATTACTACAACAAATCCTTCGGGCATTGCCCGGAATGATCACCGTCCAATTTCCGGCGCATGAGGATGTTCAACAGATTCTTGACTTGCGCGAGCAAGTGTTGCAGGAAGATAGCCCTCCCGAAAAGTGGCAGGAACTATGCCGGAATCTTGAAGATCTAAATTTATACGGACAAGCCATTGAAGCCTGCAGTCTCGCTCAGCAAGCGACCGGACGAGCCAATTACTGGTCCGAGCGAACTCTTGCATTACGACTTGAGCAAGCAGAATCCAGACTCAGTTTTCACTGCGAATTGCAATCTGATGCAGCCTTGCTCGAGGATCTGCAACATGAAGTCTGGCGGATTCGCACGGAATACTATCAACAACAGACTACAAATTTCCCCAACCAGATCGAATCCCAACTACAACTCGGATGGTGTCTGGTCGGTACTCACAATTGGTATGAGGCGATTAAACAATTCAATTCCATTACACTCGCACCGGAAAATCCCTCCGTATTCAGCATTTGCAAATTACTGGGGTTGGGAGAGTCTCAACAGGCTATTCGCAGATTTGATGATGCCTGGAAAACCTACCAAGAGCTCCAAAAATTGCTCAATGAGTGTGAAACCACTGCAACGATTGACCAACAGGCAGCCGAACTGATTCCCTGGTTTTCAGAGCACTCGACATGCGAGCGTGCACAAAAACGCGTCCAAACGCTGGCTAAAGCGATGAAACCACCCACTGAATGAGCAAAATGAATCCTAAGCCAGTAGAAAAAACCCGTTTTCTACCGATAACTAACTAAATCAGCGTCTAGACAAACTTAGTTATTTAGGCGATAAAAGTAGTTCCCACTTACTTTAGTCTTGGCGAGTGGGGGAGTTAGAATTTACGAGAGTTACTGGTCGTAGGCTGTAAAAACAGGAAAACCATGCCGAATTCCGCAAGTGCAAAAAAACGACTTCGTCAAAACGAAACCCGTCGTCAACGTAACCGAGTACACCGCTCAGACCTCCGCACATCACTACGCCGGGTGCTGGAAGCAATCGAAGCTTATCAGGCTGCCCGAGCTGAAGATGGTGACGCAGATGCTGCCTTAGCAACTGTCAACAGTGCGTACATTGTAGCTCAGAAGAAACTTGATAAAGCAGGTTCCAAAAACCTCATTCATCGAAACAAAGCAGCTCGGACAAAGTCGCGACTGCAGGCCCGAATTAAAAAGGCCAAAGCATAAGAGAAGCTTCATGATTCTCTTTGGATCGAGATAAAAAACCTGCTGGTAACGAGCAGGTTTTTTTTTGCACTTTGCTCTCCGGGCCGCCGACGATCGTACATCCCTGAGTTGGTGAAATGTCTGAGCCTGCCTATACTCAGCTTTAGTAAACTTCTCCACTCAAATTCATTCCCAGGTATTCACTTTATTCGTTCTCATGACCGACAGCACTTCACAACAGTATGATGCCCTGCTGATTGCTGTAGCTATCAACCGCGACGCCCGGGCATACCGGCAGAATCGATTGACTAGCCAACCCTGCGATCCAAAGCGAACCACTTAGTGCCAGACGATCTTACTGGCATCAAAGACGGGGCCCTCAACGCAAGTGCGTTTATAGTCCCATGAACCGTCTTCCTGCAGGACTTTGGTAACGCACGTAAAGCAGATTCCAATCCCACAGGCCATCGGTGTTTCTAACGAAACCTGACAATCCACCTCCCAGGTCTTACTCACACCTGCAACAGCTTCCATCATGGGTTCCGGGCCACAACAAACGATCCGCACTCCCTGATTGGAACCGTGTTCCTGTCTGTCTTCTGTGAGAACCTGTTCGAGTACTTCGGTCACTAATCCGTGGTGTCCACGGGAACCATCATCAGTGCAGATTCGGACATCGAGCCCTTCCACAGATTCAAATGTATCCACACCCGCCAACAACCCCTGGTGACGTGCTCCGTAGCACAATGTTACTTTCTCTGCCGCAGGACATTCACGACCGTAATTTTCCAGTCCCAGATATTCTCTGGCGAGAGTCACAAAAGGCGTCTGGCCGATCCCTCCGGCAACCATAATGAGGTGCCGAGTCGGGGCAGGAAGAAAGCCATTGCCCAGCGGCCCCCAGACGTCGAGGTGTTGACCGGCGACGACATGGACCAGGCGTGTGGTGAGATTTCCTTTCACCAAATAAACCGCATCCAAATCACGCGGAGTACCATGTTCATCCGGTGTAATATCAAAGACGGCAAGCGGTCTGCCGATTAACGGGTCATCCCGATCGGAAATTTTCAGCATGATAAACTGACCGGGCTTACATTGAGCGGCCATTTCCGGAGCTCGAAAACGAATTCGCCACGTTCCTTCGGCGACTTCGACATTTTCAATCACTTCAGCAGTCTGATGCACAGAATCATCTGCGTAGTAGTCGGCATGCAGATGGTTATCACAGTGCTCTGTGGACATTAACGACGTTTCCTTACGTTGCGTTTGCTGGCCGGCTTTCGCTTGGCCGAACCACCTTTGGATGTGGATCGCTTTGCGGTGTTTCTGGCGGCTCCGCGTGAGGACTTACGCGTCGATCCCTGAGCGGTTGCTCGTCCGTCGCCTGATTTATTTCCGCGTTTGCGTGGTTTCTTTTTTACGCCTTTTCGATTTGAATTTCCAGTGGAGGCCTTCTTTTTTGGGACGCGACGACCTGAACCGCCTGACGTTTTCTCAGAGGTCAGCCGTTTCAATGCCTTGACTTCAGAAACCGTCAACTCACGATAGGCTCCTTCCGGCAGCTCCCCTAGTCGTACCGGACCAATGGCAATTCGTTTTAACTGTAGTACCTTATGTCCGACTCTGGCTAAGACTCGACGAATCTCGCGATTTTTACCTTCAGCCAGAATCATTTCCAATTCAGTCGTCTGTTTGTGCTTTTTCTTGACACGGATCGATTCGACATTTGCTTTACCATCCGATAAGTAAACTCCCTTACGGATCTCGGCAAGCTGTTCTCGCTGAAGATTTCCCGCGACACGAACGGTATAGATTTTGTTGACCTGATAACTGGGGTGAGCGATTTTATTGGCCATGTCACCATCATTGGTGACGATGATCAGGCCTTCACTACTACGGTCCAGTCGGCCAATGGTAAAGAGGTGGCTCGAGTCTCCAATCAAATCGAGCACTTTAATACGACCATCCGGATCGCTGTTGGTCGACAAAACACCCGCAGGTTTATTGAGGACATAATAACGCAACGTCGGACGCTCAATCACATCACCATCGACTCGGATCTCCTGACTGCCAGAATCGACTTTCGTACCAAGTTCCCTGACAACGCTACGGTCAATCTGAACTCGACCGTCAGTAATGAGTTCTTCACAATGACGCCGGCTGCCGAATCCTGCCGCAGCTAAGACTTTCTGTAAACGCACGCTCTGCCCATCTGCCGCTCGCCGGGATGTCCGAGCCGGTCGCTGGTTGTATTGATGGGAACGTTTTCGAGACGATTCTCTGGGCATGAATATTCGTTTCTGGTGAAGCAGACAGTCAGCGTAAGCAGTACAAAAGAGTACCAGAACTATACCGGGTCGTAGCTTTCCGCATAGGGATTCTTGTTACGAGGCATGAACTTGCATAACAGAATTCCCAAAAAGTAAAGTACGGTCAATGGTCCGCCAAGCAACAACATGCTCAGTGGATCTGCAGGCGTAAGGAACATGGCGATAATGAAAATAACCAAAATAGCAACACGCCATTTCGCCAAATACGCCGAAGTGGTAAACATCCCAATGCGTTGGAGCATCAACATCACCAGGGGTAACTGAAAGGCAATTCCAAATCCAATGGGCAGGAACAATACGAATCCCAGCCACTCACTAATACGAGGGTCCGGGTCGATCGCCATCATGCGGTTGTAACTGAATAAGAAGTCCAGTACCGGTTCCATCACGATAAAAAAGGCCATCGCCGCTCCGCCAAAGAATAAAGCCAGACAGAAAGGGAGATAGATATAAACGTATTTTCGTTCGTGTGGGTATAACCCGGCCGCAACAAATGCCCAGAGCTGAAAGAAGATCCAGGGACTGCCAATCACGAAGCCGGCAATAAAGGCGGCCTTGAGCCAAATCATAAACCCTTCGTGTGCGTTGAGCGTTTGGACACGGATATCTTTCTTTTCCCATACCGGCAAGGTAATTGTGGCCGGTCTTGCAGATCTTAGGTATTCCGGAAAAGCATTGGACAAGGCAAACTTATTAATCCGGCGAGTCATATCTTCAGCCGATAAGCCATCCTCCGGATCTTTGATTCTGGAGGTCAGGTTTTCAAAAACTGCTTCCACGTCGATTTTCTCGTCGTCACTGGTTGTGTCCAACTGAGCCCACCATGTATCAGGACCTTCAATCGTCGTTCTTACGAGTTCACGAATATCCGCGTTATCGTAAACAGCGGCTTCATTCGACCAGACATTGAGCAGACTCACCGCTTCAACGATCTCAGCATCGTAAGGATTCTCTCCGGCAGCGACGACACGGTCAAAGACTTCTCGCTGTTGCTCTTCCAGCAGACCATGCAGGAACACAGCCCAGCTTTGTTCGCCGTCAAGCGATGTTTTGATGTGAGCAAAAAACTGGCGATGCCGGGATTCACCATCAACTTCCAGCTGAAAATCGTCAGCAACAAATGAGTAAGGCGAATAGTTTAAGGCGCCAAGCTGGTCAGGAACGGCTGCTTTGAGTCGCAGGATTAACTGATCCAGCTCAACCTCAATGTCGTTAGAGACATAATTTTCTGCCGTGATGAGACCTGCCTGCTCGGCCTTGGCTAATTCATCGTTCTGAATTTTGTCCAATGCCTGTATTTGGTAGTAACCACGCAGTGACTTTTTGAGTGGCACCTGGATCTGCTGAATAACATCATCCGCCAAAAACAGCCCAAAGCCGACTCCGAAGACCAGCCCAATTGCCGCTCGGAACAGACATTGACGCAACTCTTCCAGATGCTCACCAAAGGTCATGGTGGAGTCTGCAAACAAATCTTCTTTTGGATTCTTAGCCATAGTTAGAGCTTGATCGTTTTCACAACAAAGGAGTTTGCCTTGTCCCGCAGGACAAAACATACGAATATTTTCAAGACGGCCAGATCAGAACTTCACAGTTGTGAAAAGGCCCCAAATCCATACGGAAGGAAGCTGCCGCACCAGCTGAGACGAGTCGTGGGGTGACAACTCGCTTAGTTCCTCAATTTTAGCATGTAGGCTCTACCACACCAAGAAGCCAAACAAGGAGAAGGCAGGAGTTTCAGGCAAAGTTACGTTAGGAGGTCATGAGGCAATGGTATTTCGCTGGATGGCTCGGAAGCACTATAATCCGCCCTGCTCTGTTACGCTCTTACTTTCTAAAATCCCCTAAGCAAATCAATGACACGTTGGCGACTCAGTCTGATACTCCTTTTTGTTTTCAGCTTTAATGCCGGCTGTCAACACATGCAGGAACAAGTCACCAAACCACGAGGGGAAATTCGTCAGCAGCAATATCGAGCAGCTCTCTTTGACCCTTATTCGATTCCCGAAGTCGGGACGGATTTAGGCGGCATGCGTCCTCCTGAATTCGATCGTCCCTTGCCCGAGCCTGTACGAGACAAGTATTTGGGACAAATGGTTAAAAAGAATCAACGCTGAGAAGCACACGACAAAAGCTATATCGCGTCGGTCCCGCGTTCACCGGTACGAATACGTACACAATCATCCATCGGCAGGACAAATATCTTGCCATCTCCGATCGCTCCGGTATCCCCGGTACGGCCGGCTGTCAGGATCGCCTCAATCGTCGGCTCTACAAACTCGTCATTGACTGCAATCTGCAGCTGAGTTTTACGTAACAAATTAACGGTCAGCTCGCGTCCACGATACATTTCCGTCTGGCCTTTTTGCCGCCCAAATCCCTGGCAGTCCATCACTGTTAGACGTGATACTTCCACTTCCGTAAGTGCAGCTTTGACGGCCTCGAGACGACTCGGTTGGATGATAGCGATGATGAGCTTCATGATGAGTCTCAAAAAATGCGGCAATAAAGATATCGTTCCACCATTGTAATGGGCGACGGTTAATAAAAAAAGGAGACCGGATTCGGGTTAGGAAGCCGGTCTCCTTGGGTATCGAAGCAAAAGAGAGCTACCCCGATTCTGGATAAGCAAGGCGGTTACTTATCCAGAACCATTTGGGGTATCCTCTCGGATCGAGATCAATCCGTGACCTGGTAGAACTCAAGGTGAGCCAATTGTTGTCCCTGCTGGCGGTTAAACACTAACTACTCGTGTTTCGAATCACCTCAGATCCCACAAGGTCCTGCTTCTGTTTAGGACAACGAATCGCCATAAGCACGCATTCCGTGCTCTGACAAATCGAGTCCCATTTCTTCTTCTTCGCGCGACACGCGTAGCATGCCAAACGATTTAAGTCCCATAAACAATCCAAACATCGTGACGAATGCCCAGACACACATTGCAACGGTTGCAGTGATTTGCACGCTAAGACTAAGGTCTCCAGCGGTCCCAAAAATCCCCGTCGCAATACCTCCCCAAACTCCACAAACACCGTGAACCGGAAAGGCACCGACCGGATCATCAATCTTGAATTTCTCCAATCCAATAATGGCCAGAACTACCAGGACCCCGGCAACGGCACCAATGATGAGTGCTGAAGTGGTAGACACCTGATCACAGTTCGCTGTGATCCCAACTAAACCTGCCAGAGCACCGTTGAGGGCCATCGTGACATCCGGCTTTTTGAACAGGATCCAGGCTGTCACCATAGAGATGATGGCGCCAGCTGCTGCCGACAATGACGTTGTCACAGCAATGTAGGCAACGGCTGCGGCATCCCCGTTACTTCCGTAAGCAAGTTGGCTGCCAGGATTAAAACCATACCAACCGACCCACAATATGAAGACTCCGAGTGCCGCGAAGGTCACATTGTGCCCGGGAATCGGGCGGGATTCACCACTTTCTGAGAATCGTCCTAAGCGAGGCCCCAGGGCAATCGCTCCTGCCAACCCGGCAAATCCACCGACGGCGTGTACAACGACCGAACCGGCAAAGTCATGAAACATGTTTCCATCGACACCGAAGTAGCCACCTCCCCATTTCCACATTCCTGAAATGGGGTAAATGATGCCAGTCAGAATGGCGGAGTAAATCAGATACGCACTAAATTTCATACGACCTGCAACAGCACCGGATACGATCGTGGCCGCGGTTGCAGCAAAAGCAGCCTGGAATAAGAAGTCGGCGGCTCCATGATAAGCGCCACCTCCAGCAGCATTTTCCAGTGACATGACGCCACCGTAACCGAAGAATCCACCGGCAAAATTTTCTCCCGGATACATTAAGCCGTACCCAATGAAGAAGAACAGGATGATCCCGACCGAGAGATCCATCACATTCTTAAACAGAATATTGATTGTGTTTTTTGCTGAATTCAAGCCAACTTCCAGCATGGCGAATCCGGCTTGCATGAAGAGCACCAGCACTCCACAGAAAAACATGACGATCGTATTGATGGCGTAGTGTTCATCCGGCTCCGGTGTGTCAGCCACAGCCCCTTCTTCCATTTCTTGCGTGTTTTCCAGTTCAGATTCTTCTACAGCCGTCACGTCTTCCGTTTCTGCTGAAGCTTCTTCCACTTCAGCGACAGGCTCTTCTTCCTGAAAAGCCTGAGCAGTCGGCACAAAGGAACTTGTGCCAATTATCAAAGCCAGCAGACACATCATTCTGCCAAACCAGCTCCGATCTAATCTCAGAAATAACATCGTAATAACTCCCGATTCCAGTGGATCTCGCCAACACATAAAACTGTAAATTGCTGGCTAATTTGTTTTTCAGCGGGTCTGTCAGTTACTTGGCTCCGTCGAGCCGCCTTCCGTGGATAACTGTTACTCTTACTGCTCAAAAAACGTGCAGAAATAACTGCACACGAGTAATATGCAATGCTCGTGCCAATCACGTTTAGAAACGCTGAAAACAGAACTAAGCGCCACCCACTCGAAGGTGGAAAACAATTAAAAAAACAGGCGTTTAAAATCTACTGTTTTTATTTCGGTGGTTTGCGAGAGTAAACCGGCAATTCCGAATGCTGTCTAAGATGGAGGCAACATGCACAATTATGTTGCATGCAAAATATGCGGTAGAGCTAGCTCTTAAAAGTTAGCTACTCATTGTTTCTGGCCTGAAATGAATTCCGTAACCTACGATGTTAGGCCTGTGGGTGTCAGCAGGGTGTGAGGCCAGTGTTAGAATTCGACGATTGCGTCGATTCCAAATGCTGTTTGACCATAGTCTTCAGCCGGAATCCAGTCGGTACGAACTTCAGGTCGTAGTAAGAACAGCCCTTTTCCAGGTCGCCAGTTAGCCCCAACAGTGAAGGAATTCTTCGAGACGGAGTTATCTCGCCACCATTCAAGTCGCATTCCTAAGCTTAGGCAATCGTCGATGGTGTAAAATAAGTAGTTATTGATGCCAATATCATCTCCGGGATCGGTCGTGCTGCTTGTATTCACAAAATCACTTTGCAGCACGTAGGACAGATTCTCGGTAAGAGCGAGATTAAGAACGATGCTTTGTGAGTACCCTTCGCCACGCCATCCGAGGTCTCCAAACGTAGTGATGTATGTCATGGCGATGTCTTCGGTCAGGTTGGTGGCAATACCGGCAATTCCATTGCTACCGTTTCCTGCTTGAGCGAAACCAGTATCCCAACCGAGTGACCATCCCAAATAGACGGTATCATCATTTTCTGTGTCAAAATGGGTTAATACACCTGTATGTGTAAATGGTTCGCTGTTGACCATGGTTTGCGCATGGCTATAGAAGAAATTATCCCGAGCAGAGACTGTTTCGTAGCCAGCGGGCGTATAAAAGTGTCCAACTTTATAATTCAAACGTCCAGCGATGCCGTGGACATACAGTTGTGGCATGGCCCACCCGTTCTTACCGTTTTCCCAGTTATTCTGGTAATCCCAATGACCTGCCGGGTTGCCGAACGCCTGTGTATCAGGACCATCAGCTCCAAAAACGACATCTGCTCGATAACCAACGACTGGACTTTCGGAATCTGCCCCCCCTTCATCGCCGCTTTCCAGCGTCATCCAAAGTTGGTGAAGATTCACTCCGTGCGCGTGATTATTAAACAATCCATTGTTTTGATCATGAAACCCGACGGAGGTCCAGCCGGAAAAGCGGGGCTGCCAATTCCAGTCCTGTCGGTTGCCGCTCTTTAAGCGATAGAGAAGTCCAAAGCGTTCACCCAACACTTCTTTCTCGCCAACTTTTTTGACACTCTCTTCTTGTACCGCTTCTTCTTCGTCGAGCAAGGCAGAGACTGTCTGAAACCAATGTGGCTGTTCCAATGCAGTTATTTCACCCAATTCAGTAGCTTGCAAAAGATTCGATGGCAGCATCAAAAAGCCGACCAGAAGTAGCGAAAAATAAACGGTTCGTATTACAGACATCAGGTTTTGATTTCATCAGTGGGACAGGAAGAAGGTACTCGTCCTCTCCAATCGTCCGGGGAAATCATTTTGTCGAGTCTTTTATTGAGTAATTTCAAGCAATTGTTACTTGGATTCCTGTGGGAATCATCGGAAGTCAGTGCAACTTTAGACAGCAGCGCGCACAAAAAACCACCGGCTCGTGAAAACCGGTGGTTTTTTAGTTGTGAGATTATCTTATAGCTTAGTAGCTTAAGATAGCGTCGATACCGAAACCACTTCGAGTATTGTCAGTGGTTGCATCCCAATCCGTACGGATTTCAGGACGAAGAACCAGATCGAAACTCGATTGCGGTCGCCAGTTTACGCCAGCAGTTAAGGAGTAAACACTGTCACCACCAAGGGTGCCTGTTGAGTTTGCTCCACTGTTTCTCCACCATTCCAGACGAGCACCAACAGCAACATCGTCAGAAAGTGTGTAGAAGACGTATTGGTTTACACTAACTTCGTAGCGAGTGGTTGTATCAACGTAGTCCGTTTGGAATACATATGACATACGTTCGCCAAGAGTAATGTCCATGACAATACTGTGAGTGTAACCATTTTCAGTTTCAGAAATGTCACCGAATGTCGTTACGTAGTTCAATCCGATATTATCTCCTAGGGATTTACCCAGAGCGACAATACCATTTGAACCATTGGAATCGAATCCAGTGTCCCAACCGGCTGTCCACCCTACAGTCAGATCAAGTCCAGTTTCGGTTGTTTTGCTAGCCAAAACACCAGTGTGAGTAAATGGCTCACTGTTGTTCATTGTTCTAGCACGGCTGTAGAAGAAGTTATTCGGAGCGGTAACTACTTCGTAACCAACGAGTGTAAAGAATTTACCAGCGGTAATCTCCCAGTCTCCCAGGTGACCAGTCAGATACAACTGTGGCATAGCCCAGTCATCTGCTTCGGTATCCCAGTCGCCAGCTGCACCAGCATTCGGATTACCAAAAGCATTGGTATTTTCAGCATCACGACCGTAAACCAGGTCAAAGTGATAACCAAGTCCTAATCCTTCAGCGTCAGCGTTGGAAGCTTTATCAAAAGCAAACCAAACCTGATGTACACCGACCTTTTTCGAATCTGTGTTGAATGCGCTTGGTGCACCATACAGCCCCGTGTTACGATCGTGGTAACCGACTTGTGTCCAACCAGAAATTTCCAGGCCTTCACCGTCACGCTTGAAGAGGCTCCAAGTACCATCATCAGATGGTGAATCAGCAGCATCCTGCAACGTGTAAGCGATAGGCTCGAGTACGGGCTGTTGCAATTCGTCAGCAGAAACACTTCCTGTCATGACTGCAAATGCAAATGCGCCCAGTAGAGCAAACTTACTGAGTTTCATTTCCCAATATCCTCCATAAAACTAGTGCTTAGGAAACGTTTGGCCCGCCTCACATGTTCACGTGAACTGTTAAGCCTAAATTTCCCACAACTATTGCCTGGCATTCATCCATAAACACAAACAGGCAAAATGTACTTTTTGCTACACAATCAATTTTTCGGAGCTTTAATACTGATTCATTAACCTCATTTACATAACTTTGCTCGTGAAATACCAATTATTCCGTTTTTTGCGGTAAGCTGTTCGGATTAGCAAAGAGAATCGTCAAGTCGGTCATCAAAATAGATAATTCAGGTAAACTTTAACGTCTGAATGATGCTCACAACTTTCTTTAGCCCTTGCCAGTTTCGCATTCCACTCTCTCCAGAGCCACTGTTTTTAAGGTCAGCAGGAATTCTTCGCCTCCCTTTGCCCGACATCGGATATTGATATACTAAAAGCCCGGCTGTTGCTCGATTGCATTACAGAAGCCACCGGTTGAATTCACCTCTGGGAAAACAGAATGGCATTTTTCAAACGTTCAAAACAAGGATCGACTTCGGCTGCCACTAACGACGACACTGCAAAGCAGTCTGAACAGACCGCGCAATCCAATGCTGAGTCAGACGCTTCAAAACCTGAAGCCTCTTCGTTGTGGAATCGAGTTCGCCATGGGTTGAAAAAAACACGAGACGTACTTAGAACGGACATTCGTGATATCTTCAAATCTGAAGGCCAATTGGTAGACGACGAATTCCTAAACCGGCTCTTTGCTATTCTGGTCAAAACAGACATGGGAGCCCGCCCCGCTGCCGAGATTCGCGATAATATTGAAGCCAAATTTTCGGGACGCGTAATTGAATTCGAGCAAGCGTTAGATGAAATCCGTAATCACCTCAAAGACATCCTGGCTCAGCCACCCCAGCCCGTTCATTTTGCTGAGTCCGGCCCGACCGTCATCCTCGTCGTAGGTGTGAATGGTTCTGGTAAGACGACTTCGATCGCTAAGCTCACCCACTTTTTCCAAAATCAGGGAAAGAAAGTCGTACTGGGAGCAGCCGACACATTCCGGGCTGCCGCCGTCGAGCAACTTATCATTTGGTCCGAACGTCTCGGTGCGGAAATTGTCACCGGGGAAGCCAACAGTGACCCGGCCAGTGTCGCACACCGCACCGTCGCCACAGCCATCGAACAAAATGCTGATATTTGCATTGTGGATACCGCCGGACGACTACAAACACAAACCAACCTCATGAAGCAGCTTGAGAAAATATTCCGTGTCATGAGCAAGCAAATCCCGGAGGCTCCCCACGAAGTCTTTCTGGTACTCGATGCAACCGCCGGTCAAAACGGAGTGAGTCAGGCAAAGGGATTTTCAGAGGCAGCGAATTGCACCGGGATCATTCTGAGCAAATTAGATGGGACTGCCAAAGGGGGGGTGATCATTCCTATCCGACAGGAATTTGAAATCCCCGTACTCTTTGTAGGTCAGGGTGAACAATCCGAAGATTTAGCTCAGTTCGACGCGGACGCCTTTGTTAGCGGACTGATTGAAGAAGATGTCGCTTAATTTTCTTCCGGAGCATTATCAAAGATTCGATCCAGCACGCCATTGACAAATCGCGGGGAATCTTCCGTACCGAATCGTTTCGCAAGTTCCACTGCTTCATGAATGACGACCTGACCGGGAGTATCGGTCTGTGTTAGTTCGTAAACTCCGAGACGCAGAATATTTCGATCTGTAGGCGCCATCCTTGAAAGGGACCAGTTGTCTGCACTCTGTTCTAACATGGCATCGACCCGTTCTTTCGACGAACGGATATTGGCTAGCAATTCACGAGTAAACTCGGCCAAACCGGCAGACGCTCCCTGCATTCGCTCGGCAACAAACTGGTCCGCCAGTTGCAAATCCCCAGCCGGATTTAAATCGTCTTCAAAAAGAACCTGAACGACTACTTCACGTGCGAGGCTGCGTCCGGTCAACGGCTGATGATCTTCATCTTGTTCAAACATAGTGGATTATCTTTCTGATCCCTAACCAGCTTGATTAGTTTACCGGCTGATTAATTTGTCGTATCACACTCAGCGTTTGCAAAACGGCCGTAGCCGCCTCTTCTCCTTTATTCCCCACAGTACCTCCCGCTCGATTCATCGCTTGTTCCATCGATTGGCAGGTGAGCAGGCCAAAGCCAACAGGTAGGTTGTATTCCAAACTCAAGTTGCCAAGGCTATTGCTAACCTGATGATTAATGTAAAGATCGTGAGTGGTTTCCCCTTTAATCACAGCACCCAGACAAATAATGCCGGCAAATTCCCCCGTCGCTGCGAATTGTTTGGCGACGATGGGCAATTCCCAGGCACCAGGCACCCAGGCAACCTGAATCGCCGATTCAGCAATGCCTGCTGCTGTGAGCGTGTACACAGCGCCTTCAAGTAAACGGCCTGTGATATTGTCGTTATAACGTGAAACTACGATGGCATACTTACCGTCGACATTCTGTGGAGTGTACTCTATCGTTCCAGGCATTCCAGCCGTCCTTTAACCTTGCAGGGTCTACTCTTCAGGATTAATACTCATGAGGAATTCTGCATTAGAATTCGATTTCGCCACTTTGCCTACCAGGAGTTCCATAGCTTCGGCAGGTTCCAAATCGGCCAGGACTCGTCGCGTCAGTGTAATCAGGCGATATTCTTCAGGGTCCAACAGAATTTCTTCGCGACGCGTACCACTGGCATTGATATCGATCGTGGGAAAGACGCGTTTCTCCATAATCTTGCGGCTAAGCACAATTTCCAGATTCCCCGTTCCTTTAAATTCTTCGAAGATGACATCGTCCATCCGACTCCCAGTATCGACTAATGCCGTTGCCAGAATTGTCAGTGAACCACCTTCTTCGATTGCCCGGGCTGATCCAAAAAACCGCTTGGGGTACTGCAGAGCATTGGCGTCGAGTCCACCGGTCAGGACTTTACCGGAAGACGGACATTCCGAATTCCAGGCACGAGCCAAACGAGTGATGGAATCCAGGAAGATAATGACGTCTCGCCCGCACTCTACCATCCGTTTTGCTTTTTCGATCACCATTTCCGAAACCTGCACATGGCGTGATGCTGGTTCGTCAAAGGTCGAACTAATCACTTCGCAGTTTTCCCCTTTGACTTCCCGCTCCATGTCGGTCACTTCTTCCGGACGTTCGTCAATCAGTAGCATAATGACATAGGCTTCTGGATAATTCTTCAGTACAGCCCGCGCCATCTGTTGCAGCAAGACTGTCTTCCCGGTTCTCGGTGGACTAACGATTAATCCGCGTTGCCCAAAACCAATCGGAGTGATCATATCCACGACACGTGTGGAAGCTTCCTCCACATCATGTTCTAACAAGATTCGTTGGGATGGATGAAGCGGAGTGAGGTCGTCAAAATGAACGCGATTGACATTCTCGGAAGGGTCCTGATTGTTGACAGACTCAACACGTAGCAAAGCAAAGTAGCGTTCGTTTTCCTTCGGAGGACGAATTTGTCCCGCGACTATCACGCCGGTTTGCAAATTGAATCTCCGAATCTGACTGGGCGAAACGTAAATATCATCCGGGCAGGAAAGATAATGATAGTCGGGACTGCGGAGAAACCCAAAACCATCCGGCAAAATCTCCAACGTGCCTGCTCCAAACATCAAGCCGCTGGTCTTGACCAAACTTTTCAGAATCAGGAATATCAATTCCTGTCGCTTCAATCCCGTCGCATCCTCGATTCCAGCCTCTTCAGCTTCCTGTAACAATTCCGGCATCGTCATTTTTTGTAATTGGCCGAGATCCGTCTGTTCCTTGTCATCGGTAACAATTTGTTCACTTAGTTTTTCACCACGATCAAGTTCCCGAGTAATTTTTTCAGCCAATGACAATGGCTCGTGCGTGCTCTGACGATTGATGAACTCGCCATCGGGATCCTTGAAGTTCTTTTCATCTACAGCGTCCAGTCGCGCATTGAGTTTTTCCCTAATCAAAGAACGATTCAGGGGACCACGACGTTCCATGACGTTTGGAGGTTGCCCCTTACCGGCCTGCTCGGATGCCGAATCTGCATCTACGTTTTTGTTTTGATCCTGACTCATCAATCACACTTTCTCCCGAACCATTAGCGATAACGTCTGCCAGGTCATTGCTACCTGACCGGCTGTCTGATCGTCATCGCCCTGATTCTCAATCACAAAATCCGCCTGCTTTCGTTTTTCCAAAAGGTCTAATTGAGATGATTCTCGCAATTTAAAATCGGTAATACTCCACCCTCGTTCTTCACAACGACGCTGTCTAAGTGACTCGTCTGCCTCGACATAGATCACTCGGTCACAATATCGATTCCACCCCGTCTCAAATAACAAGGCCGCATCCAAAATGACGATTTCCGCACTCGTTTGCTGAATCAGCTGCTTTAATTCCAACTCAATCAGTGGATGTGAAATTGACTGTAAGAATTGACGATCCCTTGTCCCTTGTGCCGTTGGTGCAAACACTAACGCTGCAATCGCCGAACGGTCTAACTCACCATCGCTCTGCAGAATATCCTCTCCCCATTTCTGAACAAGCTCGGACTTGACCCGCGGTTGAAGCAAAACCTGATGACCTGCTTGATCGGCATCAAACACAACAGCACCTAACGCCTGAAACCGCGCCGCAATAAAACTCTTGCCGCTGCCAATTCCACCGCAAATACCGCAGAGAATCGTCTGCTTTGCTTGTGTGTTTAAAGTCATCGCAATCACGTTTGTATCTACCAGAGGGACATCGAGCGCAGGAATTCACATCAATAGATCAAACCTGAGGAAATAGCATGTCGCTCTAGTAACAAACTAGAAAAGGAATAAGTAGGTAGGAATATTCACCAACGGCGTTAAACGGGGATATTTAGGCTGTTGGTGTAAAGAAAAGATAAAAAGGCGAGCCCGTAACAAAAGTTAAAAACCACTGCTGTTAGGGGTATGGGTGTATTATAGGCACAGCTTGAGAAAGTCTCCAATTACCGAAATTCTCGGTTTCTGAGAATTTATTTGCACTCAGCCCAGTTCTTACCAACGTTGATATCAACTTTGAGGGGTACGGACAAATCGGCTGCCCCCGCCATTTCTTCCCGCACCATTTGTTCCAGCTGCTCCAGCTCTTCATCCGGCACCTCAAAGACCAATTCGTCATGAATTTGTAACAGCAATCGGCTTCGGAATGCTTCGGTCTCAAGTCGATTGAGTACTTCCAACATGGCAATCTTAATAATGTCAGCAGCTGAACCTTGAATGACCGTGTTAATCGCAATTCGTTCGGACAAGTTCCGCTGCCGTTTATCTTTCAGCGTATCCGGATTGCGCACATCACTGACAGGCCGACGACGTCCTCGTATCGTGCTAACAGATTTCTCCCGATGAGCTTGCGCCAGTGTATCGAGCATAAATCGTTCCACTCCCGGATATTGCTCAAAGTAAGCGTCGATGAAATCTGCCGCTTCCCCTTTAGAGATTCCCAGACTCTTGGCTAGTCCAAAAGCAGATTGTCCGTAGATCACTCCGAAGTTAACCGCTTTGGCATTGCTGCGCATTTCGCTGGTGACTTCATCAAGGGAGACGTCATAGACTTCAGCGGCCACTTTCTTGTGAATATCCTGATCGTCTATAAATGCCTGTTGCAGTGTCTCATCACCGCTAAAGTGGGCCAACACTCGTAGCTCCACCTGCGAATAATCAGCCGCTAACAAGTTCCAGCCGTCCTCCGGCGGTACAAAGGCGGCCCGAATTTGCCGACCTTCTTCACTGCGAATCGGAATATTCTGCAGATTAGGATCAGCACTACTCAATCGCCCCGTGGCAGCAACGTCCTGGTTAAATGCCGAATGAACTCGTGAGGTTTCCGGATTAACCAACTTCGGTAACGCATCTACATAAGTGCTCTTGAGTTTGGCAATTTGACGGTACTCCATAACCAACCCGGGCAGTTCTCCAACATCCATAGCACTCAATTGCTTGAGCACTTCTGCATCGGTACTGGCACCTGTCTTGGTCTTTTTAATCACCGGCAATCCGAGATCTTCGAACAGAACTTTACTGAGCTGCTTGGGAGAATCGATATTAAACTCTCCTCCGGCAACCTGATGGATATCGCTACGTAACGTCTCAAGTCGGACGGCAAAACGCTCGCTCATCGAATGCAACAATTCAGTATCCACGCGAATTCCATTGGATTCCATTTCCACCAGAACTTCGATCAGCGGTAACTCCAAATCGTGCAGCAGGCTGGTTAGCTCTTGCTCATCAATCTGCGATTCAAACTTGCCGACAAGTCGTAAAACCACATCAGCGTCTTCAGCAGCATAGTGTGTCACTAGCTCAAGAGGTGCCTGATCAATGGTGATCTGCTTCTTGCCCTTACCGCACAATTCTTCAAACGAGCCGGCCTTGTGATTGAGATATCTTTGCGAAAGCGTTTCCAATTTGTGATTTCGCACGCCGGGTTGTAAGAGGTAATGGGCAACTAACGTATCAAAGTACAATCCCTGCATGCGAATGCCATGGTTCCGGAGGACAACCATGTCGAATTTCAGATTCTGGCCAACCTTCTTGATTTGCGGATCCTCCAGAACGACTTTCATCGCGTCACGCACAGCGTCCGCATCAAGCTGCAGGTCCTGCTCACGACTCTTCACCGGAACATAATACGCCTTACCTTCTTCCCAGGCGAAAGAATACCCAACGAGCTCCGTTTCACTAGCACGTACACTGGTAGTTTCTGTATCAATACTGAGCAAATGATCCCGAGTGATCTGACTCAGCAAATCCTGTAGTTGCTCCAGCGATTCCACCAACACATATTCACACTCCCAGACTGCCGGAGCGGTTTCAACATCGGCATTAAGCAGACGATCTTTGAGACGCCGGAAACCAAATTCGTCACAAAGTTGCTCGACCGATTCATAATCCATTCCTCCAATCTGTGCTGCTCGCCAATCGATCTCGACGTCCACATGGCGATCCAGTTCGACTAAACGGCGGCTCAGCATGGCATCGTCCCGCCCGTTCATTAGATTCTCACGACGATTCTTTGCTTTCACCGTGTGCGCGTTCTCCAGCACGCCTTCCAAATCTCCAAATTCGGCGAGTAACGCTGTCGCAGTCTTCGGCCCAATCTGCTGAACGCCCGGGACGTTATCGACGCTATCTCCGACGAGTGACTGAAAATCCACCACTTGCTCCGGTCTAATCCCCCAGGTATCCATCAGGTCACTCGCCTCAAAAAGCGTATCTTTGCGAATGTTGTACATCTTGACGTTGTCACTGAGCAGCTGCCGGCAATCTTTGTCGCTGGTTACCAAATAAGCGTTACCACCTGCCTGAGCGATCTGATGCGCTACGGTCGCCATCACATCGTCAGCCTCAAAATTGGGAACCTCCAACATCGCGATCCCCATCGCTTTCAGAATGCGTTTGATGTTAGGAATCTGATTTCGCAAATCGTCCGGCATGGGATCCCGATTCGCTTTGTACTCGGGATAAAACTCATGACGAAAGACTTCGCCCGGAGGATCGAATACAGCGATCACATGCGTTGGATTCTTGCTTTCTATTAATTCAATCAGGTCGCGGGCATATCCATGAACAGCCCCAACCGGTTGGCCACTTGGCCCACTCATCGGTGGCAAGGCAAAAAACAACTGATAGATCAGTGCAAAAGAGTCAATGACATAGATTTCGGATTCTGAAAGCGGTATTTCGTGAACTTCTGCCGAACTTTGCGTGTTCACTGAGCCTGCCGGTTTGGCGGGGACGGCCTCGGGCTGTACCGTCTCTTTGTCTGCTGAGCAAGTGTCCGATTGGCTGGTTGAATCACCAAATAATTCCTGCTGTCGTTCGTCCGATCCCATGACTTCCCTACTCTGCAATCCGTTCTATATATAGTAAGCGGGTCTTGTTTGCTTGTGATTGTAACGCATTGGAGGCCTGACCGAGTATGACAGGATCGTACAATTCCCTTTCCAATCCAGCAGTATTTGTCTCGGAAACCCTGGAATTCTAAAATGAAACTGTTCTTTGATGATCAGCACAGCCCCAGCAGATTCTGACGAAACGACGGTTTTCCATCTCCATGTGAATTTATAACGAATATACCTATTAGCAAGTATTTTCGGGCGTCACAGACAGCGATGGCATAACTTCCATTAGAAAGACGATACAAAATGAAGTAGTATTGTTATATCTACACAGGATTGGGCCCTTTATCCTTTTATAAGAACTGTCTGATCTCAAGCGACACGGGCAACATCACAAGGTTGCCGAGTCTGCCTGCAGGCCAGATACGGAGCTAGTTAGCAAGATGGCTAAACGAAGAAATCAATCAAACAGCGAAAACACCGTCCTCAAGATCGCGTTTATTCTTTCTGTGATGACGTCGATCGGACTCTTAATCGCACTATCTGTTGTCTATGGAAACATCCAAACGCAAGAGGATCGGGCCAACAAAAATGAGGAACTCAAGACCAAGGCCGAAATCACAGCGGCAAATTTTAGATACACGGCCCTGACTGTGCTTCCCATGATAGGCGCGGGAACCGAGAACCAACGCGAGGAGTTCAAGACTACCTCGAAGCATGCTAACGAACTTGGTGTCGCCGAAAATAACGTAGCTTCTATCCTGGCGGACTTTGAAACCTTCAAAGCTTCGTTTCCAGGATTCGTTCAGGACGGACAGGAAATCAACTACGTCACTGTCGTCCAAGCATTGCAGAGCCGAAATAAAACGCTGTTAAACGATAAAAAGCAACTGCAGGTCCAAGTGGACGCGTTGAACAAACAAATGGTCGCTTTGCGTGACAGTCAGCGCACCGACACGGCAAATCAATTCACAGACACTCAGGCCAAGATCACCACGGCAGTCGAAGACTTAGCAACATTCCGGGCAGATCGTCAGGCTTCTTCAGCCGGAATTGATGATGCCAAACAAAAACATACTCAGGCACTTGCCGCCAAGGATCAGGAGATTGCCAGCCGCGACACCCAAATCGCCGATGCGCAAAAACGTCTCGATGATCAGGCAGAAAACAATCTGGTGGCCCAACTCAAGGCACGTCCGAAGAGCGAACGATTTGAAATCCCCGATGGTAAAGTCACTTCGATTAACGAAGCGTCCGGAACGGTTTGGATAAACATCGGCAGCAGTGACGACCTGAAGCCTTTAACAACCTTCAGCGTCTATCCGGAAACGCAATTAGGCGTCATGCGTGGACCCGAAGATATCAAAGGACGCATCGAAGTACTGAAAATCATCGATGGCGATTTTGCCGAATGTCGAATTGTTGAAGACAGCATCAATGACCCGATTCTTATCGGTGACCAAATTTACTCGCCGCTATGGCAACGAGGCATTAGTGTTCACTTTGCCTTAGTCGGATACTTCGATATTGACGGCGACGGGAAGAGCGACCGGGAACGCGTTAAGAACATTATCCGTTCGGCCGGTGGAGTTATCGACGCTGAATTGTCGATCGACAGCACGGAAGAAATTGACGCAACCAATTTGGTACGCGAAGGTAACATTACCGTGGATACTCAATATCTGGTTCGTGGAAAGACCGATGCTATTCTGAACATCGACCGCCAAACCTATAACCGGTTTGAAACACGAGCCAAGGACTACAACGTCGAGTCCATCACGATTAATACGCTGCTTAATTATGCTGGTTACAAAAACGTGAAGTCCTCGACCGGCTTAGGATCTGGTTTTGACAATGAAACACCGGATCCACTTGTCAAACCAACTTTGAAGGAAGAAGACAAACGAAATCAACTCCGTTTTCCTCCTAGTCGTAGCAATAGCGGCGGAGTGTTCTAAAAACGCGTCCATTCGAAACCATTCAGTAAAGCCAGTACTTTAAAAAAGGTACT